>CAMDFL010000005.1 GCA_945897475.1 Bordetella parapertussis | reverse complement strand
ATGCCCTCGACCCGCCGCGCACTGACAATCCGGTCAACCGCGCGCAGGCCATCATGGCGCCGCCGTTTTTCGCCGTTCCCTTGTGCGCCGGCGTCACCTACACCATGGGCGGCGTTGCCATCGACGGGCAGTGCCGCGTGGAACACCGCGACGGCGGCGTGATCGAGGGCTTGTATGCCGCAGGCTCGACCACCGGAGGGCACGAAGGCGGTCCGGTGGCCGGTTACACCGGGGGACTGGGCAAGGCCACCACCTTTGGATATCACTCGGGCAATTGCATAGTCGCGGCACTGACTGTTTGAATTTGCGCCGATTTCCGGCAATATTCGTGTAAATTAATAAACATTAACATCTATTAAAGTGGCTATTGGAACAATTTTAATTCCAAAATTGGAATATTTAAGGCGTCTGGCTCAGGCGCCCGGCAAGGCATTGATAAATTAACCAAGGTGGATCAAAACGCAAGAGTCCTGGCGAATCCCGACTAAGGATTGACTTCCAATACCGGGTCGCCCAGCGCAACTCTGCCGGGCAGCAACACCTGTGCATACACGCCGAATTCGGCGTTCGATTCGCGGGCGGGCAATTTAATGAGCCAGCTCCAGTCGAAGGCCTTCGTCGACTCAAGCGAGCAAGGCCGGTGGAACCCTTCCGATCCATTCGCTGAGAAAGACCCCTCGCCCTCGTAATCGTATCATTTAGGTGTTTCCCACTGGCTATCCCTCACCGCTACAATCGGTTTTCGAGCGTCGCAATGAAAGGCACCACCATGCTGAATCGAAGTGTATTAATCGTCCGGCCGCGCCAGCCTTTCATCGACTGGGCGGCGGGTCTGGAGGGCGACGCGGCATTGCCGACGGTAGAGGACGAGCAGACGGTGTATCTCATCCCCGCCTACGAGGATGAGGACGAGGCAGAAGCGGTGCTGGAGGCCGTCTGGGAGGATGTATTCGAGAAGGAATTGTGGTCGTGGCACACGGCCGAGGCCGGCTGGCCCAAGCAGCGCACGCTGGACTCGTTCAAGCAATGGTTCGATATTGAGATGCACTCGGTGGTTGAGGATGTTTGCGGCGACAAAATCGTGGATGATGGGCTTTGATGGCTACATTGAGGTGCCCGTTGGCATTGCCTTCGCGCGTTTGGCCGATCCGGAAGGCAACGTGATTGGTCTGGTTCGGCGGCCCAACTGAAAATCGAGGGATGCGCACGTCAATTTCGCGCGCCCTTTGATAGCGTGAGACCACCAGCAATGCCCATGGGCTACGCCGGTCGGCGGCGTGAACCGAGCATTGCCGCCAGGAGCAACAGCGCCGCCAGCAGCCAGCCCCAAGTCGGCCCCCACGCAAGCAATTTGCCGATGGCGGGGCTGGACTCGATATTGCCCGTGTACGCGCCGATGCGCAGGAACGCGGCGATTGCCAGAATCGCGAACAATCCGCCCAGGAAACTGCCTTCACGCTTGGTGCGGCCGAAACCGATGGCTGCAGTGAATGCGGCGACGTTGGCCACGCCCCAGCAGCCCCCGGCAATGAATTGCGCCGCGACCAGAGCATCCAATGTAGGCGCGACCATGGCTGCATAGGTGGCAGCCGCCCCTGCTGCGCTACCCGCGGCCATCACCGCAAATGCGCCATATCGTTTAACGAATCCCGCAGCCGGGAACATCATGACATTGAACCCGATCCAGAATACCGGCATCAGGTATTGCAGCTGCGAAGCATCAGAAAAAAACAGGAACAAGTCCGACGAATTGAGCGAAAAATGTACCTGGTAGCTCGCCGCCATCAGCAGGAGCGCAGCAAAGAACAAAGCAATTTCGCGCTTTACCGCAGGCGAACCGAGATCGCGCATTGGTTCAAGCTCGGCCGCAGGTGTGGGCGCCGCGGCCGCCAGGCGGCGTTCCACCAACACAAGGCCTCCGACCGTGACGAGCAGGGTCAGAGTCGACAACGCAAATGGCAGGCGCGGATCCACGTCGCGCATCGCGATGCCCAGAAAAGGCGCGAACGCCGCGGCAAGCGCGGTGCCTGTGAGCACCAGGGTCGAGAGCCAGGGCACGCTGGGCATTGCCGCGTAACGCGCGAGCAAGAGCCAGAGCGGTGCGCGTAGCGCCGATGAGGTGAGCCCCCAAACGAGGATCAGCGCGAGCAGGGTTGTCGCGCTCGCGCCGGCGAATGGCATCGCGATGAAAGCGATACACGATAGGGTTGACAACGCCAGGATCCAGCCACCCAGCCGCGCCAACCCGGCGCGCACCCGGTCGGCCCAGAAGCCGGTGATCACATCCATCGCCGCGATGATCACCTGGTCCGCGACCAGTATCCACGGCACCCAGTGTTTTTCAATGCCGGCATTTTCCGCCAGCGCCGGAAGATAAATGACGTACAGCGTCCAGGTGGTTGCGAACAAAAACTGCACAACGCCGAGGTAGATTGCCGCTGCGCGGGGAACGCCTAAGGCTGCACTCATGGGATCAGCGTCGCTGAATTGGCTCGTGGCCAATGATATCCCCTAGCCCGTGCAAAAGCGCTAGCCCGTTGCCGCGACGACACAAAAGCAACCTGAGCCGGCGGTGCCGGAACCAAACAGAGTCCTGTCGGCATTAGCGCATAACCAACTGATAATTAAAGAATAATTATATATATGAAAAAATATATCCCACTCTTTAATCAATAGATTATTAACCCATCAAGTCCAAGTCCGACAGGATGCAAGTGACTCAAAAATCAAACGTGGAATCCACAGGGAGAGATCCGGTCCGCGCCGATCAGGCCAGTTCATCCGGATCGAGCTGACGATCAATCAAGGCGATTTGGTCTTTCAGGAGCAGTTTTCGTTTCTTCATGCGCTTGAGCGCGAGTGGATCTTGCAATGAGCTTGCCTGCAATTGGTGAATGGCCTGATCCAGATCGCGATGTTCCAGAATCAACTCCTGACGCCGCGCTTCAAAAGCGGCGCGCAGATCCGGGTCGACACCATTACTCATGGCTTGCTTACGCGCCTGTAGGACCACAGCAGCATGACGACGCCTAAAAGAACCATAGGCAAGGACAGCCATTGCCCCATGGACAGATTGAGCGCCAAGATCCCGAGAAAATCGTCGGGCTCGCGAAAAACCTCGGCGATAAAGCGGAACACGCCATAGCCGACGAGAAACAGCGCCGCCACCGCGCCGCTTGGTCGGGGTTTTGCGGAGTAAACCCACAACAGCACGAACAGCAATAATCCTTCCAACGCGAATTGATACAACTGCGAGGGATGCCTCACGAACGGTCCGCCGCCGCGAAACAGCATGCCCCAGGGAACATCGGCGGGATTGCCAACCACGCGTCCCCATAGCTCGCCATTGATAAAGTTGCCCATGCGCCCTGCCGCCAAACCACAGGGAATCAAGGGGGCGACAAAATCCGCAACCCTAAGAAACCCGAGTTGGTGTTTTCTCCCCATCCACCACATGGCGAGAATGACGCCGAGCAGGCCGCCGTGAAACGACATGCCGCCCTGCCAGATGGCCAGGGCCTCGAGCGGATTTCCCAGGTAATACATGGGCTTGTAGAACAAGACATAGCCCAGTCTTCCGCCCAATATCACGCCGAGGACGCCCCAGAACAAAAGGTCGTCAATCAGCGCCTCGGATGAGCCACGCCAGGAATCGCGCCGCGCGCGATAACGTCCCAAAAAGAAAAACAGGCCGAACGCGATCAGATACATCAGGCCGTACCAGCGAACCGCGATCGGGCCTATGGCGATGGCAATGGGGTCGATATATGGATGAATCAGCATGCGCAAACAATACCACCGTCGCATCTCAATCCGATCAGTCGGATAAAATCCACAGTCCTGCAATTTTTTGACCACGACCTACCGAAAGCATTCAGCCATGGCCGATAACAACCGTTCCAGAACTATCACCCAAGGCATCGCCCGTTCTCCCAATCGAGCCATGCTGCGCGCCGTGGGTTTTGGCGACAAGGATTTCGAAAAGCCGATTGTGGGCGTGGCCAATGGCCATTCCAATATGAATCCCTGCAATGCCGGCATACAGCCCCTGGTGGATAGCGCGATGGCCGCGCTGAAATCCGCAGGCGCCATGCCGCAGGTGTTCGGCACTCCCACGGTGACCGATGGCATTGGCATGGGCACCGAGGCGATGAAGTATTCGCTGGTGTCGCGAGAGGTCATAGCTGACGCCATCGAAACCTCCGTGAATGGCCAGGCCATGGATGGCGTGCTGGTGGTGGGCGGCTGCGACAAGAACATGCCCGCGGGCATGATGGCCATAGCGCGCATGAACGTGCCCGGAATCTACGTCTATGCCGGCACCATAAAACCCGGCAAATGGAAAGGTCAGGACCTCACCGTGGTGAGCGTGTTCGAGGCGGTAGGCGCCTACGCCGCCGGAAAAATGAGTGATGCGGATTTCATCGGCATCGAAAAAAACGCCTGCCCGTCAGTGGGCGCCTGCGGCGGCATGTACACCGCCAACACCATGTCTTCCTCCTTCGAGGCCTTGGGCATGAGTCTGCTGGGATCCTCGCAAATGGCCTCGCCGGATGCCGAGAAAGCCGTCTCCTCCGCGGAATCAGCCAAGGTCCTGGTCAACGCGATTCGCAAAAACATTCGCGCGCGCGATGTCATCACCCGCAAGTCCATCGAGAATGCCGTTGCCCTGGTGATGGCCACCGGCGGTTCAACCAATGCCGTGTTGCATTACCTGGCGATTGCCTCCGCGGCCGAAGTGAAATGGACCCTGGACGATTTTGAGCGTGTGCGCCGCAAAACCCCGGTGTTGTGCAACCTGAAACCCTCGGGTCAGTATGTGGCGGTGGATTTCCATCGCGCCGGCGGCGTGCCGCAGGTGTTGAAAATGTTGCTCGTCAACGGCGTTTTATATGGCGATTGCATGACCATCACCGGGCGCACCATGGCAGAGGAACTAGCCAGTATTCCCGACGCACCGCGCGCCGATCAGGACGTGATTCGTCCTTGGAGCAAACCCATGTATGCGCAGGGTCACTTGGCCATCCTCAAAGGCAATCTCTCGCCCGAGGGTTGCGTGGCCAAAATCACCGGCTTGAAGCAAACCACTATCACCGGACCAGCGCGCGTGTTCAACTCCGAACCCGAGTGCATGAGCGCCATCATGGCAAAGAAAATCGTTCCTGGCGACGTGCTGGTGATTCGCTACGAAGGCCCGCGCGGGGGGCCTGGCATGCAGGAAATGTTAGCCCCTACTTCTGCGCTAATTGGTCAGGGCCTTGGTGATTCTGTTGGCCTGATCACCGATGGACGTTTCTCAGGCGGTACCTGGGGCATGGTGGTGGGGCACGTTTCGCCCGAAGCCTATGAAGGCGGCACCATCGCCTTGGTGCACGAAGGCGATTCGATCACCATTTCCGCCGAAAAGCGCCTTATCCAACTCAACGTGGCGGATAAGGAAATAGCGGCGCGCCGCGCAAAATGGAAGCAACCGGCGCCACGCTACACCCGTGGCCTGCTGGCCAAGTACATGCGCCTGGTATCGACGGCGAGCATAGGCGCCATTACCGACGGAATACCCTCGGCAGACACCGCAGCGGGTGTATCGGCCTTAGCCACCCGAACCAAGCCGGCGGTAACGGCAAAGGTTTTGGTCAAAAAGACGGCGGCGGCCAGCGCGAAAAATAAAAAGCCGCTCGTCAAAAACAAACCTAAAGCCCCGGCGAAGAAACTCGCCAAGACTAAGGCTAAGGTCAAGGCTAAGGCGAAGGCCTCGGTCAAGGCCAAGAAGAAAAAATAATCATGGCCATCGATGTGCAGGCCCTGGGCCACAAAGCGGTGCTTGATAGGATGCTGCTTGCGATTCCGGGAGTCGAAGGAGGTGACATGGGCGGATTGCCCGCCTACTTCGTCAAACAAAAAATGTTTGCCTGCATTTATCGCGGCGCGGTGGGCTTGCGTCTGTCGGCCGCCGCCGCCGCGAATCTACAATTTTCCACCGAGGGCGTCGGACCCTTCACCCCCAACGGCCAGTCGAGCACGCGCGAGTGGGTGCAGATTACGCGGGCGAACTCCTCGGACTACGAGAAAGATCTCGAGATCTTCAAATCCTCGATTGAATTCGTAAAGACAGCCAAGCCGCGCTGATTATCAAGAAGTTCATGTCATGACAAAAACATGCCTCTTTCGAGGCTGTCATGTTTTTGGGAGTGATCAATAGGCCGCCTGTTTTTCGGTCATCGTGCGGCGTACCTATTTTCCCCTGGCCTGCGGGTTCACCGAACCGGCCAGAGCGAGACGCGCTCGCAAAGTACCTTCCATCATATTGCCTTGGGCGCGATCGCCGTTTTCGAAAATCACCGTCGGTGTGGCGCGTATGCCAATCGATTCGCGCAGAGCCATGATCGAATTGACCGGGTTATCGCAGGTCGGGGCTGCCTCCGGCGGTTTTTTGAGCATAGCCAGATCAATCCAGGCCTTGGCGCGATCAGGCGAGCACCAGACGCTCCTCGAGTGCTCGATCTGGTCCGGCCTGATCACTGGCAGCATGAATACGTACAGAGTCACGTCATCAATCTTTTGCAGCGTTTGCTCGAACGCCTGGCACGCGGCGCAGTAAGGATCGGTGAATATGGCCACCTCCTGCCGGCCATTGCCGCGGACGATCTTTACCGCACTCTCCAACGGCAACATGTTCCAAAGCGCCATACCGGTAATCTGGCCGTCGGCGGTAGTTGCACTCGCACGCGCAAGAAGACGGCGGTGGTAATTTGTTGCCAAGGCCGAACCGGCCTTAGAGACTATCGCCGTCACCTTGCTGCGCTCTATGATCGGAAAAATATTTTGAACATAAGGCCCTTTCAAGGACTTGTACGCAAAACGCATTTCAACAATGTCGCCGATTCCGAGATCGAGACTGCGATCGGCAATCAGTGCTCGCGCCAGCGTAGTGCCATTGGCGAGCGGATCCGCAAACTCGATTGAGGCGTAGAGCAAACCGTCGCGCTGATGTGGCGGTGCGACGGCCAAGTCAACAAGCACACCTTCGGCAACGCGCACATACACGCGATCAACGCGGCCCCGCGCGGTTGTCCCGACCATACCTGTCTGTGAATTGGGCAGGTTCGATCCCTCGGCAGAGGGGGACGGCGCTGCGCTGGTTTCGCCCCCCGATGGAATACCGGATGCGGAGGGCGGCAGCAGGTCAATCATATTGATGGCACCTGCCTCCGTGAGGATCGCCGGCAAGCCTGATGCAATCGGCCCGGTGGGGATGTCATCAGGGATGTCCATCGAAAATAAATAGATCGAGGCGACTGCGACAGACAAGACCGCCACGACCCCGACCGAAATAGCAGCTCTCTTTATTCCCATGATTTGTCCATTGATGTCTCGTTCCTGTGCACAGGGCTAGAGTTCTGCCCGCCAAAGCCCGTACTGCCCTTGCCAATGCATCTGCCCCCGGGGGAACCGGGCAGGAAGCTATTAGATCGCTTCCATTGTATGTGCATATGCACTAGCAGGGTCGATAAAACGGCCCAGTTCGAGCCATTTTCGATTTCACTGCTGACGTAAGCACGGAATTCGGCGGCGCTTGTCGGCCAGGGTTCGTTGGCGGTGCCGGAATGCGCTCGCGCACGTCAGGGGAATGCAAGGCGCGCTGCGTCTCCATGGATCACCTCCCGCCCCACCACTTCAGCACCGCCACGGCAAGGCATAATCCAATACTTGCTACGCACGCCATGGCACACAGGCTTCCTTGAGTGATCTATGCCCAATCGTCTCGCCGCTGAAACCAGCCCCTACCTGCGACAGCACGCGGATAACCCGGTGGATTGGTATCCCTGGGGCGAGGCGGCCCTGGAGCGCTCGCGCCGCGAGGATAAGCCCATCCTGTTATCCATCGGCTACTCGGCCTGCCATTGGTGCCATGTGATGGCGCATGAATCCTTCGAAGATATTGAAGTCGCCGCGGTAATGAACCGCTTGTTCGTCAACGTGAAGGTGGATCGCGAAGAGCGGCCGGATCTGGATCAGATCTACCAATTGGCGCACCAATTGATGAACCAGCGCGGCGGTGGCTGGCCGCTGACGGTGTTTCTCACGCCTGGGCAGGAGCCGTTTTTTGCCGGCACCTATTTTCCCAATAAATCACGTTACAAGCAGATGGGATTCGGCGATCTTTGCCTGCGTATCGATCAAGTGTGGCGCGAGCAGCGCGCCGAGCTCGATACCCACGCCTTGCAATTGCGCGAAGCCCTCGCGCAAACGACGCCGCAAGGCGACGGCGCCCGCATGTGCCTTAACCCGGTACCCCTTGATGCGGCACTCGTCGCTCTTAAGAAATCCTTCGATCGAAAAAATGGCGGTTTCGGCGGTGCGCCCAAGTTCCCGCATGCGAGCGAACTCGAATATTGCCTGCGCAGACACGCCGCCACCGGCGACGCCGAGGCTTTGCATATCGTCACCCATTCGCTCGATCGCATGGCGCGCGGCGGCTTGTTCGACCAGATAGGCGGCGGCTTCGCGCGCTACAGCACCGATGCGCATTGGGCCATCCCGCATTTTGAGAAGATGCTGTGCGACAACGCGCATCTGCTGCGTTTATACGCAGATGCCTGGGCGCTCACCGGCAGCCCCTTGTACGCTCGGGTGGTCGAACGCACGGCAGCCTGGATCATGCGCGAAATGCAATCGCCCCTGGATCGCGAAGGCGGCTATTACTCGAGCATGGACGCGGATTCCGAGCATGAAGAGGGCAAGTACTACGTTTGGGCCTGCGATGAAATTAGCGATGAAATCCATGCATTATTGGATGACGATGAATACGCAGTCGTCGCCGCGCATTACGGGCTCGACAGCCCCGCGAATTTCGAGAACAAACATTGGCATCTGAATGTCGCCGAACCGCTTTCCGTAGTCGCAAAAAATCTCGATATTTCGCGCGAAATCGCCGCTGCCTGCTTAGATTCGGCACGCGCCAAGCTGTTCGCCGCGCGCGAACTGCGAGCGCGCCCCGGAACCGACGATAAAGTGCTCACCAGTTGGAATGCCCTGACCATCGCCGCCATGGCGCGCGCGGGCAATGCCTTCGCACGTGCCGATTGGATAGCCTCAGCCTGGACCGCGATGGCTTTCGTGCGCCGGGAATTGTGGCGCGATGGGCGTCTGCTGGCGACCTTCAAAGGCGGGCGGGCGCATCTGAACGCCTACCTGGATGATCATGCCTACTTGCTTGCCGCCGCGATCGAGCTATTGCAGGTCCGCTTCGATCAGGGATTGCTGGAATTCGCGCGGCAACTGGGCGATGCTTTGCTGGAACGCTTCGAGGACAAACAGGGTGGCGGCTACTATTTCACCAGCAATGATCATGAGAAATTGCTTGCTCGCATGAAGCCGCTGCACGATGGCGCTCAAGCCTCGGGGAACGGCGTGGCCATGCTGGCATTGACCCGCCTCACCCACCTAACCGGAGATCCTCGCTTCGCGGCATCGGCGGATGCGGCGTTGTCGGCAAATTGGAATACCTTGGAACAAGCCCCCGACGCTTGCGCATCGATGCTGATGGCGCTCGAAGAGCAACTTACCCCCACCCGTACCATCGTCCTGACCGGCCCTGCCCTCGGCGTCGGCGAGTGGAAAAGGCGGCTGGCGGGGCGTTACCTGCCGCACAGCCTGGTGATTGCCCTGGAGGATGGCGAGGCGCTTATGCCCGACATTCTGGCCAAACCTCGCAAAGACAGCGTCAACGCCTGGGTGTGCGAGGGCGTTATCTGCTTGGAACCTGTCGATAAGTACGAAGATTTGCTGGGACTGGTTCTCAAGATGCCTTAAAAAAGGTAGCATTCGCCGCGCAATAAACTATTTGCCCACGAAGGGGGAATGATGAAAAAGCTGTTAATAAGTATTGCCGTGATCACGGCGCTAGGCTTGAGCGCAGGTGTTCGCGCCCAGGATGCCGTCAAGCTCGCCCAGGAAAAGGCCTGCCTCGCCTGCCATCAGATCGACAAGAAACTGGTCGGCCCGTCCTATAAGGAAATTTCCAAGAAATACGCCGGCAACAAGACTGCCGAAGCCACACTCATGAAGAAAGTGCGCGAAGGCGGAACCGGTGTGTGGGGACAGATTCCCATGCCTCCAAATACCGGCGTGAACGAAAAGGAAGCGGCCATTCTGGTGAAGTGGATACTTTCGCAAAAGTAAGCGCAGCCAGCGTGCCAAAAAGCCGGCCGAGCGCCGGCTTTTTCTTGCCCTGGACGCGCCCGCTGCGTGCAACAACCCGGCACCGGCGGAACATGGGGCGGCAAACATGCAGCGGCACAATTGACAAGATTTCCAGCGAATCCGCATAATCGCGATCTCTTCTAGAAGGCGACCATGAATATTTCTCTGAATCATCCCCTTAATCTGAGCCTGCTTGCTGCCGCGTCTTTGTTTGCGGGATGCAGCGAAGCACCCAAGCCGGCACCGCCGCCCCCACCCTCTGTTGAAATAAAAATCGGCCATGTAGCGCCGCTCACCGGCGGCATCGCGCACCTGGGCAAGGACAATGAAAACGGCGCGCGTTTGGCGATTGAGGAGGCCAATGCCGCAGGAATCAAGATCGACGGCAAGGATGCAAAATTCGTGATGCTGGCCGAAGACGATCAGGCCGATCCAAAAATCGGCACCACCATCGCTCAAAAGTTGATCGATGCCAAGGTGGCCGGCGTAATCGGGCACCTCAATTCCGGCACCTCAATTCCAGCATCGTCGGTGTATAGCGGCGCCAATATCCCGATGATTTCCGGCTCGGCCACCAATCCCCAATTAACCGAGCAGGGGCTCAAAGGCGTGTTTCGCGTCATGGGCCGCGATGACCAGCAGGGGCCCGCGCTGGCCAGCTATCTCGCGACGAACAATAAGCCAAAGCTGGTCGCCATCATCGACGATGCCACAGCCTATGGCGAAGGCATAGCCAACGAAGTCGAAAAGTTTTTCACCGCCGCCAACATCAAGGTTTTACCGCGTGAAAAAGGCGACGATAAACGCGCCGATTGGAAAGCGGTCCTCACCAAGATCAAGGGACGCAATCCGGATGCGGTGTTTTACGGCGGCATGGATGCCACCGCGGGGCCGCTCTTAAAGCAGGCGCGCGAGCTCAATATCAAAGCGGTGTTCTCCTTCGGCGATGGTGGTTGCACCGACAAGATGATCGAGTTGGCCGGTCCCGCGGCTGAAGGCATGCTGTGCTCGCAGGCAGGTCTGCCGCCCGCGGCCGCGTCGAAAAAGTTTCTCGATGCCTACAAGGCGCGCTTCAAGATCGATCCTATTCTTTACTCCCCATTTACCTATGACGCGATGCAGGCGTTGATCGGCGCCATCAAGAGCGCGAACTCCGCCGACCCTGCGAAGTACCTGCCGGTATTGCAGAAACTGGAATTCGCCGGCGCCACCGGAAAAATCGCGTTCGACGAGAAGGGCGATCGCCGCGATGCCGAAATGTCGATTTTCCAGGTGAAGGGCGGCAAGCTGGAAACCATAGCCATCATCAAGAATGGCAAGACTCTGTCCTTTGATGAATTCATGGTTCAGGCTAATGCGAATACTGCGGAGAATACTGCGGCGAATACCTCGGCGGCGCCTGCGGCAGCCGATGCACCCAAAGCCGCCGAACCCGCTAAAGAAGCGCCCAAAGCAGCAGCAACGCCTGACACGGCAAAGAAGTAGGCATTGCAGACTCAAGCGCCCGCGATGCAAGGGCAAAATACGGCACCTTCGGGTGCCGTTTTTTTTGAGTTGGCGGCCTGCCTGCGGCGCTACCTGCCGCCGCGCCGCGAACGCGAGACACGCCGGACACACTGATGGACATTTTCGTCCAGCAACTGATCAATGGCATCACGCTGGGCGCGGTGTATGCCGTTGTGGCGCTAGGCTACACCATGGTCTACGGCATTATTCAATTGATCAACTTCGCCCACGGCGAACTGGTGATGATAGGCGCGATGGTGGCCTTCACCCTGATCGGCATGCTGACGCCATTGGGCGTGCCGGCGCTGTTGGCGGTGCTGTTGGCCACGCTTTGCGCAATGCTGGTGTGCGCAATACTGGGTTATACGATGGAGCGCCTGGCGTATCGGCCTCTGCGAGGTGCGCCACGCCTTGCACCCTTGATCAGCGCAATCGGTGTCTCGATCATCTTGCAGCACCTGGCGCTCCTGGTCTGGAGCCGCAATCCGCTGGCGTTCCCCCAGGTGGTCCAGTCCGAATCCTATGCACTGGGAGGCGCAGCGATCACCAATATTCAAATCGGCATAATCGGCATCTCAATTGTCATGATGGGCGGTCTGGCCTGGCTGGTGTATCGCACGCGTCTGGGAACGGCGATGCGCGCCACCTCGCAGAATCCGCAGATGGCGGCCTTGCTGGGCGTGGATGCTAATCGTGTCATTGCCGTGACCTTCATTATCGGCGCGGGTCTTGCGGCGGTGGCCGGCGTCATGGTCGGTAGCTATTACGGCATTGCGCAATACACCATGGGTTCGGCCCTGGGCCTCAAGGCATTCTGCGCCGCAGTATTGGGCGGCATTGGCAATATTCCAGGGGCCATGTTGGGGGGGGCGTTGCTTGGCCTGGTGGAGGCGCTGGGCGCGGGATATATAGGCGATTTCACCAACAATGTGTTCGGCTCCAACTACCAGGATGTATTCGCGTTTCTGGTGCTAATTCTGGTATTGGTGTTTCGTCCTTCGGGACTACTCGGTGAACGCGTGGGAGACAGGGCGTGATATTGGTGTTTCGCCCCTTGGGACTACTCGGTGAACGCGTGGGAGGCAGGGCGTGATATTGGTGTTTCGCCCCTCAGGACTACTCGGTGAACGCGTGGGAGGCAGGGCGTGAGCGAGTCCATGCAAACGCAAGCGGCACAGGGAAAAACGCCACTGCCGGCGTGGCGCAATAAGTCGCTCGGCGTTGCTCTGGTGGTGCTCGCATTGCTGGCACTGCCCTTTGCACTCGCCAGCGCCGGCACCGCCTGGGTTCGTATTACAAACCTTGCGATTCTTTTTATTCTGCTTTCCCTCGGGCTCAATATCGTAGTGGGTTTCGCCGGGCTGCTCGATCTGGGTTACATCGCGTTCTACGCGGTGGGCGCCTACGTCTACGCCTTGCTCGCCTCGCCGCACTTTGGCATCCATTGGCCTTTCTGGGCGATCCTGCCCCTGGGGGCGCTGGTGGCCGCATTGTTTGGCGTGCTGCTGGGCGCGCCCACCTTGAAACTGCGGGGCGATTATCTGGCAATCGTCACGCTCGGATTTGGCGAAATCGTGCGAATTTTTCTCAACAACCTTGGCTCGCCCGTCAACATCACCAACGGTCCGCGCGGCATCAACCGCATCGACCCGATCGCAATCGGCGATTTAAATTTCGCACACACCGATACCTATCTAGGCATGGCCTTCAGCGGACCCATCAAGTACTACTATCTGCTGCTCCTGATGCTCGTGGTGGTGATTTTCATCAATTTTCGACTGCAGAATTCGCGCATCGGCCGCGCCTGGGAGGCGGTGCGCGAGGATGAAATCGCGGCACGCGCCATGGGCATAGACACAACGCGCATCAAGTTACTCGCATTTGCCATGGGCGCATCCTTCGCCGGCGTGGCGGGCGGCATGTTCTCGGCCATGCAGGGATTCATCAGCCCCGAGAGCTTCGTGCTGGTGGAATCGGTGATGGTGCTTGCCATGGTAGTGCTGGGCGGCATGGGCAATATCTGGGGCGTGATTGTTGGCGCGCTGCTGCTGTCGTTTCTGCCGGAGATCCTTCGGCATAGCGTGCAGCCGCTGCAGGAGTATTTGTTTGGCCGCATGCTGGTGGAACCCGAAGTCATTCGCATGCTGATCTTCGGTTTCGCGCTTGTACTGGTGATGACGTTCCGTCCTGGCGGGCTATGGCCCCCGAGGGTCAGGAACCGGGCGGCGACAAAACCGCCAGTAAAAAAACCAGCTCAGGCCGGACATGGCGAGGATGGCTCATGAGCGCGCTGCTCGCCTGTGCTGGCCTGGGCAAATCCTTTGGCGGTATTCAGGCGCTGAACGACGTAGGATTCTCGATCGCGCCAGGTGAAATCTATGGCTTAATCGGTCCCAATGGAGCCGGCAAAACCACCTTGTTCAATGTTCTCACCGGAATCTATACGCCGGATTCCGGCTCCTTGCTATTCGAGGGCGCGCAGCTTGCCGGCCTGAAACCCAACGACATCGTCCACCGCGGCATCGCCCGTACGTTTCAAAACAGCCGCCTGTTCGCCAATCTATCAGCGCTGGAGAATGTGATGATCGGCCGCCACGCGCGCACCCGGGCAAGTGTCGTAGGAGCAATCCTTCGCGACGCGGCCACGCGACGCGAGGAGACCGATACAGAGGCACGCGCTCACGAATTATTGGAATTCGTCAGCCTAGACGAGCGCGCCGATGATGCCGCCGGCAATCTGGCCTACGGCGACCAACGCCGCCTGGAAATCGCAAGAGCGATGGCGACCGAGCCGCGCCTGCTCGCCCTGGACGAACCCGCCGCCGGCATGAACGCCTCGGAGACGCAAAGTTTGAGCGGACTGTTGCGCCAGATCCGCGCGCGCGGCATCACCCTGTTGCTGATTGAACACGACATGCGCCTGATGATGAGCCTGTGCGATCGAATCCTGGTGCTCGACCACGGCGAGAAAATCGCCGAGGGGCCGCCCACCGCAATACAAAGCGACGCGCGCGTGATCGAAGCCTATCTCGGCGCGCCGGCCACCGCATGAGCCTCCTTGAGGTATCCAGGCTGGAGGTCCACTACGGCGGCATACGCGCCGTCAAGGGCGTGAGCCTGCGCGTTGAAGAAGGCGAATTGGTGTGCCTCATCGGCGCCAACGGAGCAGGAAAATCCAGCACCCTGCGCGCCTTGTCGGGATTAGCCGAAAACGCCACCGGTCAAGTGAAGTACCAAGGCCGCGACATCAGCACTCTGCCCGCGTTCGAGCGCGCCCGATTGGGCTTAGCCCTGGTACCCGAAGGCCGTGGCGTGTTTGCGCAACTCCTGGTTGATGAAAACCTGAGCATGGGCGCCTACACACGGCAAGACACCGACATTGAGGCCGACCGCGAACAAGTCTTCAAACTCTTCCCCCGGCTGAAAGAGCGCCGCGCCCAGACAGGCGGCACCCTCTCCGGCGGCGAGCAACAAATGCTGGCCCTCGGCCGCGCCCTGATGAGCCGGCCAAAATTATTAATGCTCGATGAACCCAGCATGGGCCTCGCGCCCCTGGTGGTGCGGAAAATCTTCGACGTCATCCGCGACATCAACGCGCGTGGCGTCACCGTGCTGCTGGTCGAACAGAATGCGAAGGCCGCCCTGCAACTGGCCAAGCGCGCCTACGTCATGGAAAGCGGATTGATCACCATAGAGGGCGAAGCCAAGGCCTTGCTCGAAGACCCCAAAGTGCGCGAGGCCTACCTTGGAGAAAGCATAGCCGAGCGATAACTGGCGCATTCCGCACTACTCTGCATATTTCATAAAGAAATGCGAATAAGCTGGAAATGAACGCCGATTAACAACTGCCACAATGATAAATTGTCAATATCGACATCGATTGCCCGACAGCGATGACGGTGAGATCACGCCGTGAGATTGGGACCAATGCGATCCAGCGGACTGAATACCCCCACCTGCCCCGTAGAGAAGACTCGCCATCAAGCACTTGAGAGTTTCAAGAACGCGGCAGCGGTGAACGAAGAATTACGCACGCCTATTCGGGCAGCGGGCCCTGAACGAGGTCTAACTTTAGGTGCAACGGACAGGCGAAAGCGGTCATGACTTTTCATTGGCCATCGCGCGCGCCTGCCATTGACCACGACGTTATGTCGCCCTGGCGGATACCGACCGAACTCGCGCTTTCACGATCGTCATCACCGCCCCGCAATACACGCACAGGATCGGCGCGCGTTGTTTGAACCATTTGGCGGCCTGAGCGGGGACGAATTTGAGCAGCACGCAGCAACGCGTACAAACAGAGACGCAGTGAGCACGTTCGATATATTAATGCTGACGTTCGGGTATTTGGCGAGCGCCACGGCGTCGCCAATGACTTCCCGCATGCGACCCTCTTTCGCAATAGGGTTGCTCACGCCCATGTGATCGATGATCAGATGCAAGCCCGTGAAGAAAAATTCAATCAGCCCGCGTAACGTTGCGCCGAGTCGAAGTCTTTGCAGCGCGATTAAAGGAGCAGCCGGACTGGGAACTCTGCCCTGAATTTACGCTGGCTTCCTGCGTTCAAGCGGCCTTATCCGCCGCGGTAGTGAACGAATCGCAGAAAAACTCTTCCTCAGGCAGACGGCAAAGCGTGGTGAAATCCTTTTTCGCTGCGTCCACCATCACTGGCACGCCGCAGGCATAGACTTGATGATTGGCAAGGTCGGGGAAATCCTGCATCACGGCGCGATGCACAAAGCCGCTTCGCCCGCTCCAGTTGTCCTCGGGCAGGCTGTCTGAGATCACCGGCACGTATTTGAAGTTGGAATATGCTGCCGCCCACTGTAGCGGCAGATCGTTCATGTACAGATCTCTGGGCCGGCGTCCGCCCCAATACAGCACCATCGGCCGGGTATTGCCCGCGCGGAACGCGGTTTCGATGATGGATTTGATCGGCGCAAAGCCGGTGCCGCTGGCGACGAACACGATCGGTTTCTCTGACTCCTCCTGCAGCGCGAACGTACCCAGAGGCGCTTCAAAACGCAGAATCTCGCGTTCCTTCATTTTGAGGAACACGTGGTCGGTGAAGCTGCCGCCAGGAACGTGGCGAACATGCAATTGCACGAACTCCTCGTCGTGCGGCGCGTTGCCCATCGAAAAACTGCGCCGCGTGCCGTCGCGCAAAAGTATGTCCAGATATTGTCCGGCGATAAACTGGAAGCGCTCGGTGGCCGGCAGCTTGAGATAAAGAATGACCACATCTTCTGTGACGCGTTCTATTTTTGTCAGCCGTGATGGAAGGATGCGCACTTGAATATCGCCCGCAGCGCGAACGCTGCGCGGCTCGATCACCACATCGCTAAGTGGCTTTGCCTGACAAAACAGTGCGCTCCCTGCGGCGCGTTCCTCGTCGCTCAGGGCCTTCTGCGAATAATTGCCGTAATCGATGCGGCCTTCAATCAATTTTCCCTTGCAACTGCCGCAGGCGCCGTCGCGGCAGCCGTAGGGGATAACCAGGCCCGCGGCGAGCGCCGCCTGGAGGATGGATTCGTCATCCTCGACTTTGAATTGATGCTTGGTACTGCTTATGGTGACAAGGTAGGCCATGGTTGCGCGGTAAAATCCGATGATGAAAAGTTTAATGATTGTGGGTTGTGGCGATGTCGCGACACGCGCGCTTCCGCTTCTTGCGAAATCCTATCAACTCTGTGCGCTGGCCAGATCGCAGGCCGACGTCGAACGACTGCGCGAGCTGAGCGTGATGGCCACACTCGCCGATCTCGATCACCCCGAGTCATTGAACCGGACCAACTTCGGCGTGAACTGCCTGCTGCATTGCGCTCCTCCACCGAATACTGGCGCCATTGACACCCGTACCGCCCATTTGCTCAGCGCGCTGGGCAGCATCGAAAAAAGCGGCGCAATCCTACCACGACGCATCGTTTATCTGAGCACCAGCGGCGTCTATGGCGACTGCGCCGGCGCCTGGGTGGACGAAACGCGCGAACCAAATCCAGGCACGCCAAGGGCCTCGCGTCGGTTGCATGCCGAACACGCGCTGCAATCCTGGGCACGCGATCACAACGCCAGCCTCGCGATCCTGCGAGTGCCGGGAATCTACGCCGCGGACCGCCTTCCGCTTGAACGCCTGCGCGCGGGAACGCCGGTGTTGCGCGCCGAGGACGATGTTTATAGCAATCACATTCATGCCGAGGACCTCGCTGCGATTATTGCGGCGGCGCTAAACGAGGAGACGGCGGTGGGCATTTTCAATGCCAGCGATGATACCGAAATGAAAATGGGCGATTACTTCGACCTGGTCGCGGATCGTTACGGCCTTGGCCGCCCACAGCGTATCGCACGCGCGGATGCCGCGGCGCGAGTCTCGCCTGAACTCTTATCGTTTTGGAGTGAATCGCGGCGTATTGTCAATCGCCGTATGAAACATGAATTACGCGTGCAGTTACGTTACCCTTCGGTGCGCGAAGGCGTCCCGGTTTTATCGGAGGCACAATGAATAGCGATGTGTTGATGGTGCTCACCAATCTACCGTCTCGGGAGAGCGCGGAGAAATTGGCGTCGGAATTGGTTGCTCGCCGGCTTGCCGCTTGCGTCAACATGCTGGCGCCGTGCCGCTCAGTCTACCGATGGCAGGACAAGATTCAATGCGGCGACGAGTATCCGATGTTGATTAAAACCACGCAGGATCGCTATGCGGCCCTGGAGGAAGCGATCCGGGCCATGCATCCCAATGAACTTCCTGAGATTATCGCGGTCCAAGTGGTGGAGGGACTGCCCGCCTACCTTCAATGGGTCGACACCGAGACCCAACCACTGCACTGATCCATGCGCCTCATCCTTTATTTTCTATTACTCTGCTGCACGCTTGGCGCGATTCCGGGCCATGCCGCCGGCACCGATGATTTGCTCGCCCCGGAGAAAGCCTTCCGTTTCGCGGCACGCGCGATCGATGCGAAGACCGTGGAGATTTCCTATCGTATCGCCGATGGGTATTACCTGTATCGCGATCGCTTCAAATTCAGCACCGAACCCGGCCTGGTCAAAACCGGTGCCCCCGAATTTCCCAAGGGCCAGGTCCACGATGATCAGTTTTTTGGAAAGACGGAGACTTATCGCAAAGAATTGCGCATTCGCCTGCCGCTCGACGAGGTCGCCGGCCTATCTCGTTTTAATCTAAAAGTGGTATCGCAAGGTTGCGCAGATGCAGGCGTTTGCTATGTACCTCACGAACAAAGTTCTGAAATAGTTCTTATCGCCGCTTCCGCGGCTGCGCGTGATACCGATGCCCTGGGTAAGCTCGGCATCGGGTCGCCACGAGCCGGCGCGCAAGCCGGATTGTCAGACTCAGGCGCACAGGGACTGATCGGTGGCGATGAAAGCCGCTTCGTTCAAGTGCTCGAATCCGGTCGGTTCTGGGTGGCGCTGGCGTTTTTTTTCATCGCAGGCATCGCGCTTGCCTTTACGCCCTGCGTATTGCCCATGGTGCCCATTCTCTCCGGCATTATCGTCGGCGAGGGGCGCTTCGCCACGCGCAAACGCGCGCTGCTACTTTCCTTATGTTATGTGTTGGGCATGGCCGTGACCTACACGGGGATCGGCGTAGCAGCGGCGCTATCCGGCCAAATGCTCGCCGCGGCGCTCCAAAGTGCCTGGGTTCTATGGACCTTTGCATTTATATTCGTGTTGCTGGCGCTATCCATGTTCGGCTTCTACGAGTTGAATCTGCCCTCGGGACTGCACGCGCGTATTGCCTCGGTGAGCCACCGTTTGCCGGGGGGGCATTACGGCGGGGTGGCGATCATGGGCATGCTGTCGGCGGCAATTGTCAGTCCCTGCGTCGCAGCACCCCTGGCCGGCGCGCTGCTCTACATCAGCCAAACACGCGATGTATTGCTAGGTGGTTCGGCGCTCATGGCCATGGCCTTGGGAATGGGTGTGCCCTTGATGGTGGTGGGCGTATCAGAGGGCGCGTTACTGCCCAGATCGGGCCCCTGGATGAAGTCCGTCAAGCAGGTGTTCGGCGCCGTGTTCCTGGGTGTCGCCGTGTGGGTCGTATCGCCGGTGATTCCTGTGGTCGCGCAGATGCTTGCCTGGGGCACTCTGATGATTGTTTGCGCGATGTTTCTTCGCGCCATTGATCCTTTGCCGGCGAATGTCAATGCCTGGGCGCGCCTGTGGAAAGGGGTCGGAATCATCGCATTGCTGGCGGGTGCTGCGATGGTGGTGGGCGCGATGGCGGGTGGCCGCGACCCCCTGCGTCCGCTGGCTGGGCTCAGCGCGAACGCCGGAAATGCCAAGGATGGACTGAGTGGCGAAGTGCGTTTCGAGCGCGTCAGAACGCTTGCGGAACTCGACGCACGCCTAGCCGCAGCGGCAAGGCCGGTGATGCTGGATTTCTACGCCGATTGGTGCGTGAGCTGCAAGGAAATGGAGCGTTTCACCTTCAGCGACGCGCGCGTGCGCGAGCGCCTTGCCGTGATGACACTCCTGCAAATCGATGTAACCGGGAATACGCCGGAGGATAACGCCTTATTGAAACGCTTTCGCCTGTTCGGGCCGCCGGGAATAATTTTCTTCGACGGCTCAGGGCAGGAAATAAACGATGTTCGCGTGATCGGCTATCAGGATGCTGCGCGCTTCACGCGTGTGCTCGAGCGTGTCACGGCTCTGTCAGGCTCGATTTAAGCGAAGTTCATCCGGCGCCATCGTCAATCCCGATCGCGTTCACGCGAGCCGGCAAAGCCCAGCACATACATGATCGCGACGAACGGCCATGCCACTGACAACACGCGCGTGAATCCGTTGAAATTGAGAAAGTGTCCTTGCTGCCAGTTCGCCAGTGCGGCGAGAAAATAGGGGTTCTCCGGCGCGTAGTTAACCAGCGCGGTGGCTGCCATCAGCGCCAGGCCACAGAGCATGACCTTGGCCGGCCGAGAAAGCATCGCCGTGATCAGCACAATCAGTACGCCGCCCGCAAGCCCCAATGACGCGCCGGGGGTGAGCCAGTCAAGCAGATTCTGCGAACTAAACAACAGGCCATAGCAGACCGTCCTGACCCCAAGTGCTGCGCAAAGCAGTGCCACAAACAAGGTGCGTACTGGCTGACCGCGCCCTACCAGCAGTGCCAACAACAGACCGACGGCGACGATGTTGCTGCCCACCACCCCCGCTTCGAAGCGGATGAAAAGCTCGGCGGGGTGCAACTCGCCACCAGGTTCGGAGAACACCGCACGCAGATCGCCATTGCCGAACAAGGAGTTTCCCGGATACAGGAGCGATATCAACCACAGTCCAAGAAGCACCAGCCCGAGATCAACACGCGGGCCATCGCGGAAAAGGCGGTAGCGCAGAGTCTGCAGGCTGTCATCACGCAACAAACGCTTGCTGAACAGGCTGCCGGCTGTAGCGCCAAGCACGCCGCCTAAAAAATTCGCGGCGAGATCAAGATTCGAGGGAATCCGACTGGGCAGATAGTGCTGTAGCGCTTCCAGGCCAAAGGACATGAGAAACGCGGCGGCAACCGCGCCGGAGAACGCAAGCCTGCCGCGCCAGCGTGGATGAAAGGTGAGCACCAGCAGCATGCCCAGCGGGATGTAGGCCACCACATTGGCGGCGATATCGAACAAGACAATGTACCTGGGCAAGGGCGCGCCCAGGAAGTCGAACAGTGATATTCCAGGATCGCGCCATCCAGTAAAGGGATTGAGGCTGGCGTAGATGATGAGCAGCGCATAGGCCACCAACAGATATCGGGCAAGCGGCGAGTGGCGATCAGCGTAGGACATCACCGTAGACCATCAACGCAAGCCATCAATGCAACAGCGCGACCAGGATCTGCCACGCCAGCAGCGCAGCGAGCAGCCCGACCGAGCACGTGAGCAAGGTGTTGCGCCTGCGCTCCTCGAGGTACAGGCCGCGAAGCATTTTGTCAAAATCGTCCATACGATCGGCCGCGAGCAGTTTGTGGAGCAAGCGGGGAAGCTGCGGCATGAGTGTCGCCCACCGCGGGGCCTCGGATTTAATCGAGTTCATCAATCCGCGCCAGCCCATTTGCTCGCTCATCCATCGTTCCAGATAGGGTTTGGCGGTTTTCCAAAGATCCAGATCGGGATCGAGATCCCGCCCCAGGCCCTCGATATTGAGCAGTGTTTTCTGCAGCATCACCAGTTGCGGCTGAATTTCCACCCCGAAGCGACGTGAGGTCTGAAACAAGCGCAGCAGCACATGTCCGAATTTAATTTCCTTCAGTGGACGATCGAAAATGGGCTCGCAAACCGCGCGAATGGCCGACTCCAATTCGTCAATTCGCGTGGCGGCGGGAACCCAACCGGCTTCAAGATGCGCCTCGGCCACGCGCTTGTAATCGCGCTGAAAAAACGCCAGGAAATTGGTCGCCAGATAATTTTTATCAATGTCGGTAAGCGTTCCCATAATGCCGAAATCAAGCGCGATATATTGTCCGGAGCTCGACACGAAGATATTTCCCGGATGCATGTCGGCGTGAAAATAGCCATCGCGGAACACCTGCGTAAAAAATATCTCAACGCCGTCGCGGGCGAGTTTTGGAATATCCACGCCCTGCTCGCGAAGCTTCTCCACCTGCGAAATGGGTATGCCCCTCATGCGCTGCATGGTCATCACAGTCCGCGTGCAAAAGTCCCAATAGATTTCGGGAATGGCGATGCTGGATGTGCCGGCAAAATTGCGCCTCAGCTGACTGGCGTTGGCGGCCTCGCGCATGAGATCCAGCTCGTCATGCAGATGTCTGGCGAACTCCGCCACTACTTCGCGTGGACGCAGGCGCCTGCCATCGGCGAACAAATGTTCGATCAGCCATGCGGCGGCATCCAACAAACCCAGGTCGCGCTGAATTACTGGCAGCATGCCGGGTCGAAGTATTTTTACAGCCGCCTCCGTGCCATTGGGCAGAACCGCAAAATGCACCTGCGCGATTGAGGCACTCGCCACGGGTTGTGCATCGAAGCTGGCGAAAACCTCGGTGATTGGACGCCCGAACGAACGCTCTATTTCGACTCGCGCCAAAGCGTTCGAAAACGGCGGCACCTGATCCTGCAACTTGGCCAGTTCATCGGCGATGTCGATGGGAAGGAGGTCGCGACGCGTCGAGAGTACCTGGCCGAATTTTACGAAAATAGGCCCCAGGGTTTCGAGCGCCAGGCGCAACCGCACGGCGCGCGGCGCCGAAAGGTCGCGATAAGGCAGAAGTTTCGCGACCAGAAGCGCCAGGCGTCCGCCACGCTCGGCGGCTGCGTCGCCCGGAAAGGCATACTCATCCAGGCCGAAGCGCAGGGCGATGCGGACAATCCTCAACAGTCGTATTAATCGGCCCAAAGGTTTTCTCTTATGCCAGGTGTGCCTCGACCGAGGTCAAGGCGCGGACTCGGAGGCGAGTTTCATCAACGCTTGAAGACGAAATTCGACCAGTGCAAGGCGTTGGTCCAGCGATTGAATATCGCGGGCGAATGAATCGATTTCGCCGTGCCGCGCGAGCATGGGGTTCTCTTCGGTGAAATACTCCGCAAAATTCCCGGCGGAGCGTTGCAAGGCTTCGCGTTGCCACGAAAATAGATTTTTGCTTGCCGTCGCAATTCGATGCGCTGCGATATCGCCGACAATTTTCGACAAATCTTCCTCGACATCCCACTCAAGGCGTGTAACCAGGTCTTGCACGGCCGAGGCCAAGGCGGCATTGCCAGACAATGTCACATGTTTCAACGCATCGGGATGATGCGCTAGCAGCAGGGGGATGGCCGCGGGTTTCATCGTAACAATCAAATCCGGGGCGTCCTCGGCGATAAAGGGTTCGACCAGCCCGGATTCCGTTACACCCAAGTCAATGTCAATATCGGTCAAAATCGGCGAGGCGAATTCCGGCGATATTCGCAATCGAATGCGTCCGCCCACATGCGCAGCGAGGCGCTCGCGCGCCCACGATTGTTGTCGCAGCAAATGATTGATTAAAGAAGAAAAGGTTTTTGGGATCATCTGGCTGGGTAGCTTAATAGAAAACGCGCGAGAAATGCGCTCTCTGCCTGAAACACGGCCCTGAAAAAACAAAGCCGCCCGCAGGCGGCTCTATCCCGAAAAACGCGCTTATTAGTCACTTATGAGCTAAGTGTTAACAATTCTGGCAAAGAACCAGGGTTCGTATTCGTCCCGCTAAAAAGTAGCGCTGCGCTTTTTGCAACGCTACATTTTTGCGGGAAAGGTGGCCTCAATGACACCCTGTTTGGTTCCGGCGACGCCGGTTCAGGACACTTGTTGAATTCCCGCAAGCTGCCAGCCTGTGTCGCCAGCAACCGATTTTTTCAAATGCCAGATTTCCTGAAACGATTGTGCGACAGGGTTAGCGCCGTCGCGTGAGGCGCCGCAGAAACTCAAGCTGGCAAAATGATTGTCGGTCTCGGAAACTACTTCGATCAACGTTGCCTCAAGCGAGTCGAGTTGGGTGTGCTGTACCGCGCCGTGACGCGAGGCGACATCGGCTTTCAGATTTTCGAACATTTGATCGTCACACACGTCGCGTAGGGTATCGAGATCGCCGCGATCATTGGCTTCCTGCAATCGCAGGAAATTGATCTTGGCCTGTTTGACAAAGCCCGTGACATCGAACCCCGCCGGGATATTAGGCTGTACTGCGTTGGGCTGCACTGCGTTGGGCTGCTGCAGGCTTGCACCGCCACCAAAAGTCGGGCCGGGCGCCGACGCGGGTTGCGGCGCAGGGACGCCTTGTGGACCGATACCGGCATATTGAAGGGGTTGCGCACCGAGGGCCTGCCCACCGCCGGATTTCATCTGGCGTGCGATTTCATTGCGCCGCGAGTAGATACGCAGCAAGGCAAACAGAACCACCGCGCCCAACAAGGCAAGAATAATTCCGCCCATGGCACCGCCGAATCCGCCCTGCGAGAGCAACCATCCCAAGCCCAGTCCCGCAGCAAGACCCGCTATGGGACCGAGCCAACGATTACCGCCAGCAGCTGCTGCAGCTGCAGGAGCCGCCGCAGCGGGCGCTGCGGATGGCGCCGCCTTGGGAGGTGGCGTCACGGAACGTTGAATGCCAGTGTTGCGACCGCCACCGACTCTCGCGGCATCCGCAGTTGGAGAATAAAAGCTGCCAATAAAGCTTGTTGCCATCAATAGCGTCAATAAGGTTTTCATCGTGAAATCCCTCCTTTGTTCGTTTCGCCTGGTGTACCCAGAATTAATATTGGCATTAGTACTTCGCATTAATATTGCGCATCAATACTTGTATCCCCGGTGAAGCGCCACCGCGCCGGCCGCGAGATTGAAGTATTCCACATCCTCAAGGCCAGCCTGTTCTAGCAGAGATTGTAGACCTTTCTGGTCGGGGTGCACGCGTATGGATTCAGCCAGGTAGCGGTAGCTGGCCGCGTCGCCGGCGACCTTCTGGCCAAGCCAGGGCAGCATATTGAAGGAGTACCAGTCGTAGGCGGGCGCCAGAGGCGCCCAGATTTTGGAGAATTCCAGTATCAACACCCGACCGCCGGGCTTGGTGACACGACGCATCTCCGCCAGGGCTTGTTCTTTTCGCGTCATATTGCGAAGCCCAAAGGCGACGCAGACACAATGGAAATAATCAGAAGGAAACGGTAGCTGCTCTGCATCGCACTGCGTCACGGGCAGGAGCAGACCCCGGTTGAGCAGGCGGTCGCGACCGGCTTGCAGCATCGGGCGGTTAATGTCGGTCAACCAAACCTCCCCATCCTGCCCGACCCGCTCGGCAAACGCCTGAGTCATGTCCCCTGTGCCGCCGGCGACATCCAATACCCGCGCGCCTCGACCGACCCCGCTTTGCGCAATGGCGAATGCTTTCCAAGCCCTATGCAGGCCCGCCGACATGAGGTCGTTCATCAGGTCGTATTTGCCTGCAACCGAAGAAAACACACCCTCCACGCGAGCTGCTTTCTCGCTCTCGTTGACGCTTTGGTAGCCAAAATGCGTGCTGCGGGACACGGGGCTAGAACTCCCTGGCGGCGCCTGTGGGGACAAAGCAGATCCCCATCGAAGCAGACTTCTGACGGGACGTTATCTCGGCGGGGATCTCAGTTTTTGGGTCCATGGCGGACCATAGTATGAACGAATTTTAAAGCCGCGCCGCATCGGCATGTCGGGCTAATCGCCGAAGTTATTTTGCGGGTCATGTCACTAGCTATTGCACTGGTCGTTGCATTGTCTTTATTACGCCGGCTCGAATGTGCAGCGTTCAAAATCACTGCCGCGTTCAAGCGCGGCGGTGAGCAACACTTGATTGGCCAGCCCAGCCTCCAGCGCACCGCCCTGAATTTCTATCAAGCGCCTGGGACGAAACCAACCCGCCGGAAGTATCAGCGTCGCTGGCGAGCGCAATGCCGGCAACGCAGGAAGCATCAGCGCGGGCAGAAATTTTTCAGAATACAGGTTCAGCCCACCCAAGCGCGCCGCGATGCCCTTGGCCAGACCCGGCATGGTTCGAGTACCCAAGCGAAGCGTCTGATTCTCCGACAGTGATATCCAACGCACGCTGCAAAGAGAAAACAAAGGCGCGTCCATTGGCCGCACCGCGAGCAGTTGCTGATGCAGGAATCGGCCAGTGCCGCAGTCAGGGGGCCGCTCCAGGCGATGCCCGCTCAAGCTTTCATCCAGGATGCGCCAGCGTTCGAGCGCAAAACCATGCGTGACGGCGTATTTATCATTGGCACGCGTCGAGAGCTGGCCGAAAGTCTCGAAATGCTCACGCTGTTGCCACGTCAGCGTCGCCGTGCCCGATTGCGTGTCGAATGGCCGGCCGGTAATGAAGTAATACGTGGCCGCCAAACCGGCACACACCTGTGCATGCTCCGATACGTTGCGCCGCGGGATTTGCCGCGCGGTTTTATCCTCGCACCATTGCTGATGCAAGGTCACCATCATTTGTGCGGCCAGGCCCTCGGTAAGCTCCGGTCCCAGATTCAGGGATTCCGGTGTTTCACCTGCTTTTAACGCGGTCATTCGCTTTCTCAGGCTTTTGCCAACCGCCGAAGTTTCAAGGTAAATGATCCGCCCGTCAGCCTTGGCGGATCGGCAAGCAGAAGCATCCGATTCGAGATCGATGCCAAGAGACGTGCCCGCAGAATCCTTTTGGGGCACCGCGGAGAATTTAACTTTTTTCGCCCAACGCTCGGTCCAATGAGCGATCAACGCTTGTTGGCGCGGCGTGTGTTCGTTGGGATTGGCCAGGGCAAATAATTGGATTTGCGCGAATGTTTCTGCACAACTGGAGCCCGCGGCCGACTTTGTTGTGGGATGAGTAACGATTTGCCCGGTGACACCACTACTTTCCGCGAAGGCAAAAACCTGGTTGAGGCGTCGCCATTGCCCGGCGCTGAATTCCTGATAGACCTTGTAATGCTCGCAGAGCACTAAACCCAGGCTCCACATGCTGCGCTGGCAGATGATGGCGGCCTGGCCGGAGACCCCGCCGGTGCCCTGAACCAGGTTTTCCAGGCAGTGCTGCCAACCAAGGGCAAACGCATTCCAGAGATCGATGACGTTCAGGAATAATTCGCGTTCTTGCATTGTCAAGGGTACTGGCTTGCCCGAAAATTTGCGCGACTGCTCGGACTGTACGAACAACACCGCTTCGCGCAGCAGTTCGAGCACCTTGATTCGTTCGCCGGCGGGCATCTCAAAGCCATTGAGCTCCTCGAGTTCGCCCAGCAATCTGCCATGAGCCAGCCCGACATCAATGAGCGGCAGCCCCTGTAGCCATTGCGCGCAGGATTTTGCGTCTGTGAACACCGGCGCCGCGTCCGCGGTCATGGGGGCAGCGTAAGATTTATGGTTCGAGCAACTGCAGCAGACGGCGTGAATAAGCGTGCGCATCCGGTGCGACTCTCGATATCGCAGCGCGCTCGGCGTTAGCCCAAATAGGTTTTGGAAAGTGCCGGTCCGATCGCCAGCGTGGAATCACATGCCAATGCAGATGCGGCACGGCATTTCCAAAGCTCGCCAGATTGATCTTGTCCGGCCTGGCGAGTTCGCCTACCGTTGTCTCGACCGCGAAAACGACGCTCATCAGCCGGATTCTGTCGGCATTTGTCAATTCGGTCATTTCCTTCACGTGTCGCTTGAGTATCACTCTGCAGAATCCCGGGTAATCGTTATCGTCGACCAGCACCACTCTGGAGAATTCGTCCTGCCAAAGCAGATGCCCACCCGCAGAGTTGCACAGCTCACAATCGACAAGCGTTAAATTGGTCACAGGAACTCCAGAGGTGGTAGGTGCATGTTGTTCGCCACCGTGAATAAAGTCACGCCGAGGCGCATCTGCGCTCAATTTTTACAAAAATTACCGGGGAAGATCGTCGATGCAACTACGGGCGATACAAAGCGAATGCAGCTTGCGCCGAACGCGGAGATTCTCGGAGGTTTTCGGAGATTCTTATTCCACTTCGGCTTTAAGCTGCACCTCATTGTGCGGAAAAATATCCACATACGCGGCGTAGAAGCTGCCAAACAATGTGGGCATGATCATAATGGTCGCAGCGAGCATGAATCCGCGCGCGGCGTGCGGATTGCCACCCGCCAGGACCGCGAACATCGCCACGAATATGGCGACAAACATGGCGAACATCGTAACAGCGCCGCCGTACATGAACAGCGAACGCCAGTTTCGCAGGCAAGCAAAAAAACTGTAGAACAGCGACTTCGACGCCGACATGTGCTCAAAAACAACCAGCAGCGGGGCGAACCAGAAAGCCATGAGCACCGGCGTGGCAAGGATCGCTGCGAGCGGAAGCGACAGCGAGAGCTTGCCCTCCTTCAAGTCAGCCTCGGTGGGTGGCTTATTGAACAATATCCAATCCATCAGCATGCCGCCGTCGGCAAGCGCGGACAGCGCCAGTGTCGCTGTGATCGAGCCAAGGTAGATGACTCCCAACGTAAGTGCAGCGCGCGGATGGCGCTGAAACCCCGCGAACAGCAACGTCGGCCGAACCGCATTGCCACGTCGAATTTCGTCGCAAATAACCGAAAAGCTTGCAGAAAATGCGGGCAGGCAGATCGCCACGATGATCGATCCGATCGGGCCGATACCGTTCATTATGGCAAGCAGAAACCAGTAGGCAAGCACCAACAAGGTCCACATGCCGGGACTTGCGCGAAAAAAATTCATCCCATCGGCCAGCCACTTCCAGCCATTGCGCGCCGGAACGACACGCAGGGTGACAACCGCGGATTGCTCAAATTCCGACATGAAGACCCAAGTCACCCGGAGTCGAGCGTCGTGCCTCGAGAATCCGGCGAAAGTGTTCAGGGTCGTGCGCATGGGTCAACTCGCCAGCCCTGGGCAGATAGAAATCATAGAGCCTGGAAATCCAGAAACGCAGTGCCGCAGCTCGCAGCATCGCCGGCCATGCAGCGTACTCATCAAGCGTGAACGCGCGCGTACCGCAATAGGCCTCCAGCATCGCAGCGGCACGGCGTGGATCAATCTCGCCATCTGCACCCACGCACCAGTCATTGACGGTGACGGCAACATCAAACAACAGGGAGTCGGTGCCGGCAAAATAAAAATCGATGACGCCGCCAAGGCGAGGAGATTGCGCGCCATCCTCCCAGAGCGCGTTGTCGCGAAACAGATCCGCATGAATCGGTCCGCGCGGCAAGCCGGTGAACACCTGTGCTTGCTGGAAGGAGAGCTCCGAGGTGAGTAAATCACGACGTGGCTGGTCGAGAAACGGGCTGACCTTGGGTGCGGCGATACGTCGCCACGCGCCACCGCGGGGGTTCTCGATACTTGCCTTGAACGACAATCCGGCCAGGTGCATTTCCGCGAGCACCGCGCCGATTTGAGCGCAATGCACGGGCGCTGGATCGACAATGGGCTTACCGGGCAGGCAAGTGACCAGTGTTGCCGGCTTGCCGTTCAGAGACCTAAGGAGTTCGTCGTCCCGATCAGCGATTGGCGATGGACATGGGATGCCATGACGCGCTAGGTGCGCCATCAGGTCAAGGTAAAAATGCAGTTCGGTTTCGCTGAGCCGTTCGAACAGAGTCAGCACGAACCTCCCGTGGGAGGTGGTGACGAAGTAATTGGTGTTCTCGATCCCAGCGGCGATGCCCTGTAGATCGATCAAGGAACCCACCACGTAATTCTTCAACCACGCGGTCAGTTCTGCGACGGAAACTTTGGTGAATACCGACATCGGGTCGAGGTGTGATGATTATTTTATCGGTGCATGTTCGCGACGTGATGATCCGTATTTCACCATCACGTCGCGGGCGGAATTAAAATCGTGTAGCCGACACAGTATTCGGGCCGCGATTGCTCCTCGGCGGCTGTTCACTGGTGTTGGCGCTCAAAAAGAATGGATAACCCAGAGCGGCGCGCGTATAGGCTGATCGATGGTGCCGCCCCTGGGAGTCATGGCAGGGTCATCCTTGAGGTAATAGACCAGGCCGCCGGGGGTCGTGACGCGAACCATGCGTTTGCCTTCCACGACGATCTCATCCACCCGATCATTCAGGCCTGGCGAGATACGAATCGGCGCGTCCTCTGGGCCTTCAATTGCGACGCCCGGCGGCGGCTCGGGCAAGGGATCGAGCTTGGGCGGCTGCTGGGCCATGAGCGCTGTCGCGCTTAGCAACAAAACCAGTGGAAGAAATCGGCGCATGGTGGTTCTCGACAATGATTTTTCAGTTTATCAGAAGCGTTTGCCATAATCGCTCGATTAGCGGTCGTGCCAGACAGGTCCGATGACGATCCGATTCTGACATAATTCCCGGCGACATCCGAGTCGTATTCTGTCGGCTGACAGCCGACGCGAGTAAATTACGCGACGTGGTCGCGATGCCACCATCTGGGTTGGCCAATCATCCTGGGGAATCCTTGAAAACCTTGCTACTTGTCGATGGCTCCTCGTATCTGTACCGGGCGTTTCACGCCATGCCCGACCTGCGCAGCCCCGCCGGCGAACCAACCGGCGCCATTTACGGCGTTATCAACATGTTACGGCGCCTAGTCGCGGATTACCCGGCCGAACACCTCGCCTGCGTATTCGATACCAAGGGCAAGACCTTTCGCGATCTGGAGTATGCCGCGTACAAGGCCAATCGCCCGCCGATGCCCGATGATTTAGTGCGCCAGATTGAACCTTTGTACGAGGCGATTCGCGCGCTTGGCTGGCCGCTTGTTGCCGTCGGAGGTGTCGAGGCCGACGATGTCATCGGCACTTTGGCGCGCGATGCCGAGCGGCAGGGCATGCGCTGCATCATATCCACCGGTGACAAGGATCTGGCGCAACTGGTGACGCCCGCGATCACGCTGGTGAACACCATGTCGAACGAAATTCTCGATGAAGCGGGTGTGTTGGGTAAATTCGGCGTGCGCCCGGACCAGATCGTGGATTTCCTGTCGCTCACCGGGGATGCGGTGGACAATGTGCCCGGTGTGGAAAAGGTCGGGCCGAAAACTGCGGTGAAGTGGATCGGACAATACGGGTCCCTTGACGCGGTCATGGCGCATGCGGGGGAAATCGGCGGTGTGGTGGGCGAGAATCTGCGGCGCGCGCTGGACTGGCTGCCCAAGGGTCGTTGGCTGGTGACGGTGAAATGCGATGTGGAAATGCCCTTAGCGCTCGATCAACTCGACCCCAAACCGCGCGACGATGGGAAGTTGACCGAGTTATTCGCTCGCTTCGGATTCAAGAGCTGGTTAAAGGAAGTCTCGGGTGGCGAGGGCGCCAAGCCCGCCAATCCTGAACCGGTCGCGATGGCTTCCCTCCATGTGTCGCCCACAGCCCAGGCGGTGCTCACGCGCGAATACGCGTGTATCGCCAACGAAGCCGAATTGCTGGACTGGATTTCGCTGCTGGATAGCGCACCACTCACCAGTTTCGACACCGAGACCAACAGCCTTGATCCAATGACCGCGCAACTGGTTGGCCTGTCGTTTTCCGTGGAAGCGGGCAAGGCCGCCTATCTGCCTTTGGCGCACCAATACGCCGGAGCGCCCGCGCAGATCGGCGTGACGCGCGCGCTGGAACTGTTGCGTCCCTGGTTGGAGAACGCTTCGAAAAGCAAGGTCGGCCAGAACATGAAATACGACCAGCATGTGCTCGCCAATCACGGCGTAGCGCTTGCCGGCGTGGCGCACGATACCCTGCTGGAGTCCTATGTGCTGGAGAGCCACCTTCGCCACGACATGGATACCCTTGCCGAGCGCCACCTGGGCGCCAAGACCATTACCTACGACGAGGTCACCGGCAAAGGAGCGCAACGCATCGGGTTCGATCAGGTGGAAGTCTCGCGCGCCACCGAATACGCCGCCGAGGACGCCGACATCACCCTGCAACTGCACCAGGCGCTCTACCCCCGCATCGCCACGGATGCGCGCCTGCGCCATGTTTATGAAGATATCGAAATCCCGGTGCGCGAGGTGTTGTTCAGAATGGAGCGCGAGGGCGTCCTGATCGATGCGGCGCTGCTTGAGGTGCAAAGCCGTGAGCTCGGCGCAAAAATGCTCGAACTCGAGGCGCGCGCGCACAAAGAAGCGGGGCAGCCCTTCAACCTCAATTCACCCAAGCAGGTCGGCGAGATTTTTTTCGAACAATTGAAGTTGCCGGTGGTAAAGAAAACCCCGGGCGGCGCGCCCTCCACCGATGAAGAGGTGCTGGAGAAACTCGCGCTCGACTATCCATTGCCCAAGACGCTCCTGTTGTATCGCGGCATCGCCAAGCTCAAATCGACCTACACCGACAAGCTGCCGAAAATGGTCAATGCGCGCACCGGCCGCGTGCACACCACCTACGGGCAGGCCATCGCGGTGACCGGACGCCTGGCCTCGAACGATCCCAATTTGCAGAACATCCCGGTGCGCACCGCCGAGGGCCGGCGCATACGCGAAGCCTTCGTCGCGCCGCCGGGGGCTGTGATTGTGTCGGCGGATTACTCGCAGATTGAGCTTCGCATCATGGCGCACCTCTCGGAGGATGCGAACCTGATCGCCGCGTTTGAGCGAGGCGAGGATATTCACCGTGCCACCGCCGCGGAAGTTTTCAATCGGGGCCTGCACGAGGTAACCAATGATGAACGTCGCTATGCCAAGGCCATCAATTTTGGATTGATCTATGGCATGTCGGCGTTTGGACTGGCGCAGCAACTGGGCATCGAGCGCGCCACCGCGCAGGCCTATATAGCCAGCTACTTCACCCGCTACCCCGGCGTGGCGAAATTCATGCAGGAGATTCGCGAATCGGCGCGTGAAAAAGGCTATGTCGAAACCGTGTTCGGCCGCAGGCTGTGGCTGCCCGAAATCAAGAGCAGCAACGCGGCGCGCCGCGCCGGCGCCGAACGCGCCGCCATCAACGCGCCAATGCAGGGCACCGCTGCCGATTTGATCAAACTGGCGATGATCGCCGTGGATGGCTGGCTGTCATCCGAAAAGTTGAAATCTAAACTGGTGATGCAGGTACACGATGAGCTGGTGCTGGAGGTGCCTCAGGCCGAGCTTGAGCGCGTGAAAAAAGAATTGTCCGAGCACATGACCCGCGCGGCGACTCTGAAGGTTGCGCTGATCGCGGATGTGGGCGTCGGGCCGAATTGGGAGAAGGCGCATTAACCGAGCAGGCGTTATAACTTGATCGCCCCGAACACCTTCTGAAGAATCTTGGAAGTTTCCTGCACCGGATTGGCGCGGATTTTTGCTTCTTCCTCGGCGACCACGGCAAATAAACCATCCAGCCCCTTGCGCGTGATGTAGATCTCCAGTTTCACGTCATCCTTGCTGATCAGGCCTAGTTGCGCCGCTTTGCCGGCATATTGGTCGTAGATTTCCGCAAGTTTTACCTTTTCCATTGATTTTTTGACGAGGGGTAGAAATTTCTGCTCGAGCGGTCCCGAGGTAGTACGTTTGAAATATTGCGTCGCAGCGTCGGTGCCGCCGGAGAGAATTCCCTTGGCGTCCTGCACGCTCATCTGCTTGATGGCGCCGACGAACAGCGCCTTGGCCTCGGGTACGGCGGCCTCAGCGGCGCGGTTCATGCGCAGCACCAGTTCATCGGCCTGGCGGCCCATGCCAGCCAGGCGCAACGCGCTCTCCAAGCGCTTCAAGGAATCGGGCAGCGGGATTTTCAGTTTCTCGTTGCCGAAGAAGCCGTTCTCAGTTCCCAGGCGCTGCACGGCGAGCTGAGTGCCTTTGTCCAGCGCTGCTTTGAGACCATCAACGGCGTCCTTGTTACTTATATCGGCGATCGATAGTGCCCAGGCGGGTAAAGCACAAAACAGGACAAGCGCGGCCAGACAGCGGAAAATAACGGTTCTCATGAAGTTTCCCCCGAAAAAAATTGTTGTTCGCGCGACGGCTGCGGCGATTGCCATCGCGGCCATTCTAGCCTTTGTAGCGCAGCACTCATACACCCCGAAACCCTTACCAGTTGTGCATTTCCAGACATTGAAGGGGGAGTCCTTTGATCTGGCCAGCCTGCGCGGCAAGGTGGTGCTGGTGAATTTCTGGGCGACCTCCTGCGAACCTTGCGTGCGCGAGTTGCCGGGCATCGTGCAGGCATGGCGCCGCTTCGGACCGCAAGGCTTCGAGGTGGTGGCGGTGGCGATGAGCTACGATCCGCCCAATCGCGTGGTGGAATTTTCCGAAAAGTTTGCGCTACCGATGAAAATCTCGCTAGACCTCAACGGGGAAATCGAAAAACAGTTCGGTGGCTTGAAGTTCGTGCCGACGAGCTTTGTCATCGACCGGCGCGGCAATATTGCAAAGCGCATCGACGGGGAGATTCAGTTCGGCGCTTTGCATTCCCTCATCGAGGCCAAGCTCAAGGAGCCGATCTGAGAGGGAATCTCCTGGTCCTCGGCGCCTACCGCGCTCGGCACCTGCCGCGGCACACCGGTTACTACGCCACTGCCAGCAATTCCACTTCAAACATCAACGTGGCATTGGGTGGGATCACGCCGCCGGCGCCGCGCGCGCCATAGCCCAAATCCGGCGGAATGGTGAGTTTGCGCACGCCGCCGACCTGCATCCCTTGTACGCCTTCATCCCAGCCGGCGATGACGTTATGGCGTCCCAGCGAAAATTCGAAGGGTTCATCTCTGTCCTTGCTGGAATCGAATTTCGCGCCAATGGTGCTGTTCTCCCATAGCCAGCCGGTGTAGTGGACGGTGACTTCGTTCCCAGCCGTGGCTGTGGCGCCGCTGCCTACGGTGATGTCTTCGATGATCAGGCCGCTTGCGGTGGTTTGGGTAGACATGAAATTCCTTTGCGAAAAATTACGTTCTGGTATTTTATATTTTCAGTTGCGCCCATCTGTCGCCCGAGGGCCGATATCAACCGTCGCGATAAGGGCGCGAGATCGACAAGCGCACGTTGAGTTCAAGCTTGGTGGCGATTTCGATCAATGCCTCCAGGCTGAACAACTCGCCGTGATTATTGAGAAGCGCATTCAATCGCGGTTGCGTGATGCCAAGCAAAGCCGCCATTTGCACTTGCGTCAATTCCTCCTGATCGCGCACCAGGGCGATGCGCGTCTGTACCGCGGTGATGACGTCGGCTTTCATAACCTGGGTTATTTTCAACTTGCGGGTAACCAAAACACTTTCTCCAATTCGCGATTCGCCGGCAGTTTATCTCAAACAAAATATACTTATCCATAAGCCCACCTTGGATTGAACGGGTTTTCGGTGATGTTTGTCACACCTGCCGCATGCGCCTGCTGATCGGCATGATATGAGGAGCGCACCATCGGCCCGATCGCGGCATTTTGAAATCCCATGCCTCGCGCCTCGCGCTCGAACATGGCGAAGGTCTCCAGTGGCACGAAGCGGCGCACCGGCAGGTGGTGCGCGGAGGGTTGCAGGTATTGGCCGATGGTGAGCATGTCCACGTTGTGCTCGCGCAGGTCGCGCATGACCTGAAGGATCTCCGCATCCGCTTCGCCAAGGCCGACCATCAAACCGGATTTGGTTGGCACGTCGGCATGACTGGCCTTGAATCGCGCGAGAAGCGAAAGCGAATGCGCGTAGTCACCGCCGGGCCGTGCTTCGCGGTACAGGCGCGGCACCGTCTCGAGATTATGGTTCATCACATCTGGGGGCGCGGCCTCCAGCACTTCCAAGGCGCGCTCCATTCGGCCGCGAAAATCGGGAACCAGCACTTCGATGGTGGTGCGGGGTGAGTGTTCGCGCACCGCACGTATGCAATCGACGAAGTGCTGCGCGCCGCCGTCCTTCAGATCGTCCCGGTCGACGCTGGTGATGACCACATAGCGCAGATCGAGCGCCGCGATGGTCTGCGCCAGGTGCAAGGGTTCCTCGGCGTCCGGCGCCAGCGGGCGGCCGTGACCAACATCGCAGAACGGGCAGCGGCGCGTGCAGATGTCGCCCAGGATCATGAAGGTCGCGGTTCCCTTGCCAAAGCATTCGCCGATATTCGGACAGGATGCCTCCTCGCACACGGTATGCAATTTTGCGTCGCGCAAGATTCGCTTAATGTCGTGAAACCGCGAACCCGGCGCGGCCGCCTTGACGCGTATCCAGTCGGGCTTTTTCAGACGCTCGGTGGGCGCCACCGCTATGGGGATGAGCCGGGTTTTACGTTCACCCTTTTTCTTGTCACCAACCAGGTTAGCCATGCCCAGGCTCCATTAGCGTTGCGATGCGCCTGGCCAAGGCCTCGCCGATCTCATCGGCGCGAGCGCTAACTCCCAACGTGCGCGTCTGCGTGACGGCAAGGCCGGGATAGCCGCAGGGATCGATACAATTAAAAGGGGTGAGATCCATATCTACATTCAGCGCCACGCCATGGTAGCAGCCGCGGCGCGTGACGCGAAGGCCTAGGGCGGCGATTTTCGCGCCATCGACATAGACGCCAGGCGCTGCCGGCCGGCGCGAGCCGTGTATATGGTGACTGTCAAGCAGATCAATGACAGCTTGTTCAAGCAATTGGACCAGGGCGCGAACCTTCAGACCGCTGCGGGTCAAATCGAGCAAGGTGTAGACGATAGCCTGGCCCGGCCCGTGGTAGGTGATTTGTCCGCCGCGATCGATGCGTTTCACCAGAATGCTGTTATCCGCGCCGGCGCCCGGTAGGTGCTGCGTGCGCCCGGCGGCGCCCACCGTATAGACCGGCGGGTGCTCGGTGATCCAAAGCTCATCTGCGGTGCTCAGGTCGCGAGCCGCGGTGAAGCGGCGCATCGCGTCATAGCATGTATCGAATTCGGTACTGCCTAAATCTCTAACTATCATGGCGCGTGGGTTCACTTCGCTGTATTTTATCTACCGGCTTTTATTTTCCGGAGTCGATTTTCTGGCTTGAATTTTCTGGACTAAATTTACCAGCTTCGCATATCCGGTGATCACAGCACCATCGAAACCATCGAGTGATCGCATAGATCACGATACAGATCATCGAGTTGCTGTTGCGAGGTGGCCTTGACCGTAATGGTCAAGCTGAGATATTTACCTTCACGGCTGGAGCGCATCTCCACGCTGCTGGCGTCATAGTCCGGGGAATGCTGCTTGACTACTTCCAGTATCGCCTGCGCGAATCCATGCTGACGCAAGCCCATCACCTTGATGGGAAAGTCGCAGGGAAAAACAATCAGACTTTCGGGATCAGACATGGGGGGATGATCGCATGACGGTGGTTTTATATTCCTGATATAGAGCATGCACACGCCGGAAAATCGGCCCTGGCCTGCCCGCGGCGGCGCCATTGCCCACCGGCTGCTCATCGAGGCGGCACACCGCAAGCACCTCCTTCGATGACGAAGTAAGCCAGACTTCATCGGCCACGCGCAATTCCTCCTCATTTATTGGACGGACCGAATGCGGCACGCCGCTTTTCTCCATCAATTCGAGCACCACGTCGTAGGTGATGCCAGCGAGCATCAGATGGGACTTCGGCGGCGCGAGAACCTGGCCATTTTTGACGATCATGACATTGCTTGCTGCCGCCTCGGTGAGAAACCCGTCCCGAAGGAGAATCGTTTCCACGCAGCCTTTTTGCACGGCGAGTTCGCGCAACATGCAACTGGCAAGCAAGGCTGTCGATTTGATGTCGCAGCGCAGCCAGCGAAAATCATCAAACGTTATCGCGGCAACGCCTTGATCGATTTGTTCGCGCGAAGGCGTCGAGAGCGCGCTCGCACATACATACACCGTCGGTTTGATGCCCTTGGGAAAGGCATGGTCGCGAGGCGCTGCGCCACGCGTGACTTGAAGGTAGACACCCTGATCGTCCCAGGGATTGGCGGCGATGACCTGGTGGATAATCTCGCCCCAGCGCACGTCCTCGTTTGGATTCGCGATTTGCAAAGCCGCAAGGCTCGTTTTGAGGCGCGACAGATGTTCTGCCAGACGAAATGGCCTGCGCGAATAGACCGGCAGGTATTCGTAGGCGCCGTCACCGAACTGAAAGCCACGGTCCTGCACCGAGACGCGCGCTATGCCGATTGGCATCATTTCACCGTTGAGAAAGACGTTCATGGCAATGGTTTCGTGCTTAGGTTGCTTATGCTCTTATTAGGTTGCTTTTGCGCTTATTAGGTTGCTTTTGCGCTTATCAGCTCAATCCCGCATCAAAGAATTTCGTGGCCAATCGGCGTCACTGAAACCACAACCGTACGGTGTCCCATGCACGGCCAAAAATGCCAGCGGTCGCCATGTTATCCAAGGCCACCGCTGGGTATTCGCCTATTGGCTTGCCGTCCAGGCTGACGCGGATCGTTCCCACGCGTTGCCCGGCGCTGATGGGCGCCACCAGCGGTTGGAGACTGAGCATTTCCGCTTTGAGTTTGTCGCCCATGCCCTTGGGAACGGAAATTCGAAGATCCTCGGACACACCCGCCTTGAGGGTATTTTCACTGCCTTTCCAGACAGGCAAGGCGCTAACCGACACGCCTTTTTCATACAGGCGCACCTGGTCGAAGAAAAGAAATCCATGATTCAAGAGCTTCTGGCTTTCCTGGGCGCGCGAGGATTCGCTATTGGCTCCAAGAACGACCGATAGCAAGCGGCGGCTGCCGCGCGTGGACGATGCGATTAGGCAATAGCCGGCAGCCTCGGAGTAGCCGGTTTTGATGCCATCAACGTTCGGATCGAGCCATAACAGACGGTTACGATTCTGTTGTGTAATGTTGTTGTAGCGAAACTCTCTCACCGAGTAGTGGCGGTATTGCTCGGGGAAATCGCGAATGATTGCGACCGCAAGCAGTGCCAGATCGCGCGCAGTCGAGTAATGCTTCGGATCGGGCAGGCCGCTAGAATTGGTGAATTGCGTTTGATTCATACCCAGGCGCTTCGCCTCGCGGTTCATGATCTGCACGAAAGCATCCTCAGAACCCGCGATGACCTCCGCCAAGGCGATGCAGGCGTCGTTGCCCGACTGCACGATCACCCCCTGGATCAATTCCCCCACCGTCACCGGTTTTTTGATATCGATGAACATGCGCGAGCCGCCAGCCCGCCATGCGCGCTCCGATACTGGCACGATCTGCTCCAGCGAGAGGCGCTTTTCACGCAACGAAGCAAACACGATATAAGCCGTCATCAGCTTGGTGAGCGAGGCGGGCTCGACCCGCTCCTCGGCGTTTTGCGAGGCCAGCGTCTGGCCCATCGCAACATCCACCAGCAGCCAGGCGCGAGCCGCGAGCACCGGCGCGGGAACTTGCGCGATGGCGAGGGGCGACACGACCAGCAGGGACGCAAGTGTTGCCAGCGCCATTGAAAAATAAATCAAAGGAATACCGCGAATCAAGGGAAAACCGAAAACCATGGGGAAACCGCCAGCGAAACGAACAAATTATATCAACCCCTGATTTTCACCTCGTCACAAAAACCGGATTCAATTCAATTTCACGCCTAAGGCGCTCGGCCATGCCGCTTGCCTGTTCACGATCGCGATAAGGGCCGAGGTGCAGACGGAAAAGTCCGTCGCGCGGGAAAATCTCGATAGCCTCATTCAACCATCCAACTTGCCCGTAGACACGCGCGCGAAAACTCTCGGCATTGTCCCGCGCGGAGAATGCGCCAAGTTGAAGATAGACGCCGGTCGCGGCGTCTGAGCGGGCATTGGCAGTGGCCGGCGTGGGCGGCAGTGGTGACTGGGCGCCGACAGTAATGCGCTCCATCGGGTTCGAGGCTCGTTCGGTTGGCGTGGCAGCGGGCTGCTGTGTGGCTTGTATGGACGAGGTCGGCGCTGTGCGCGCTGACGCGACGTTCGCGTCGGTCGAATCCTTGGTGGCGAGACTGACGATCTCCTCGGCTTGCAGCAACTCCACATGCACCGGGGAGCTGCCGGCGATCACATAGCCAAGGCGGAACGCCGCGGCAAAAGAAAGATCGATTACCCGACCGGCGTGAAACGGCCCGCGATCGTTGACACGCACGATCACCGAGCGGCCATTCTGTTGGTTTGATACGCGCACATAGCTGGGTATGGGAAGCGTGGGATGGGCCGCGGTCATGCCATACATGTCGTAGACCTCTCCGCTCGAGGTGCGTTGCCCGTGAAATTTTTTGCCATACCAACTGGCAATGCCGCTTTGCCGGAATAGCGCCATCGATTTCATCGGTACGTAGTCTCGCCCAAACACGTTGTAAGGATTGTTGGCGAAGCGATGCAGGGGCTCGATGCGCGGCCGCGCATCGGCGATTTTGTCGAGGTCTGGCGGCGGGTTATCTCCGGGCCCATCATCCTTGTAATAGGCGCCACTTCGGGAGGACGGCGACGGCGATGACGAAGACGTGGCGGGTGCGGTGCGGGCACCGGGTGCGGCGACGTGAGGTCGCGTGATATCCGCTGCTGAGGAGGCCCTTGCCCCGGGAGAACCCGCGTCCCGCTCGATCACCGGCGGTGGCGATACGGTCGCGCAACCCGCAGCAGCAATCAACAACAAGACAAAAAAACGCGGAGACTTCAAGGCCGGAGAATGGGATTTTTTTATTTTTTGAGCCATTGGGAGCAGGGCGAGTTCAGGTTTGCACGAGTTTTCGATTGCGATGAATGCTCATTAAAATGCCAATGCCCAGAAACAGGGTTACCAGCGCCGTGCCCCCATAGGAAACCAATGGCAGGGGAACGCCGACAACGGGCAGGATGCCGCTCACCATGCCCATGTTGACGAATGCATAGGTAAAGAAGCTGAGCACGATAGAGCCCGCCAACAAACGGGAAAAAAACGTCGGTGCGTCCGCTGCGATGCTCAAGCCGCGCGCGATCAGCGCCAAATACAGGAACAACAACAAGAGATTGCCGATGAGCCCGAATTCCTCCGAATACACCGCAAAAATAAAATCCGTTGCGCGCTCGGGGATGAATTCCAGATGTGTCTGGGTGCCGTTCAACCAACCTTTTCCTGTGATACCACCCGAGCCAACGGCAATAGTGGACTGGATGATGTGATAGCCCGCCCCCAGAGGGTCGCTGCTGGGGTCGATTAAAGTGAGGATGCGCCTGCGCTGGTAGTCGTGCAGCATTGTCCAGGCCAGCGGCATACTCGCCAACCCGGCCAGGATCATGCCGACGATGATCTTCCACGAAAGACCCGCGAGATAAATGACGAAACAGCCTGCCGCGGCGACCAGCACGGCGGTGCCCAAGTCGGGCTGTCGTGCGATGAGGGCGATGGGCAACAAAAGCAATAACCCGGCCACGCCGTAGTCCGCGAGACCCAACACCGCCTCGCGCTTCTGAAAATACCAGGCGAGCATCAAGGGCATGGCGATTTTCATGATCTCCGATGGCTGGATGCTGGTGACGCCCAGATTCAACCAGCGGCGCGCGCCATTGCGTATATCGCCCAATAGGGCCACCGCGATCAACAACAACAATCCGAGTATGTAGGCCGGTGGCGCGAAGCGCATCAGTGTTTGCGGGGGTATCTGCGACACGATCCACATTAATACCAGCGCAACGGAAATATTGCCCAGCTGCGCGAACACGCGCGTCGGATTCTCATTGCTCGCGCTATACAGGGTCAAGAGCCCGAGGCCAAGAATCGCCAACGCAATCCACATCAAGGTCGCATCGATCGAATTGGTAATCCGACGCAGGGCACGTTCAATCATTGGTGCCGCCCTTATTATCGTCCTCTACGGCTTTTTTGGGGCGTTTTCCCAGGAGGTAGTAATCGAGGGCGATACGGGCTATGGGCGCTGCGGCGCGCGCGCCAAACCCCCCATTTTCCACCAGAACCGCCAGGGCGATCTTGGGGTTCTCCACCGGCGCAAATGCGATGAACAAAGCATGATCGCGATGCCGCTCCGCCACTCGCGATTCGACGTATTTTTCATTGGCCTTGATGGCGATGACTTGGGCCGTCCCGGTTTTACCGGCGTTGGTGTATTCGGCGCCGGCGAATGCGCGAGCGCCGGTGCCCTCAATATTGACGCCGGCCATGGCGCGTTTGATGAAATCCAGGTTCTCTTTTTTCATCGGGGAGTTGTTGCTGATTTCAGGTTCGACGAAGCGCCGCTCGCCGGTGTTGACGTTCTCTATATAACGAACCAGGCGTGGTCGAAACGTCACGCCGTCGTTGGCCAATGCCGCGGTGGCCTGGGCTAATTGCAGAATGGTGTAGGCGTTATAGCCTTGACCAATGCTCACTGATATGGTTTCGCCGGCGTACCATTTCTGCTGTTCGGCCTTGCGAAAGCGCTTCTGCTTCCATTCCGCAGAAGGCAGAATCCCGGCGAACTCACCTTCCAGATCAATTCCGGTGCGGCTGCCCAGGCCGAGGCGGCGCATGAAGGTGGAGATATTGTCTATGCCCAGATCGTTGCCCAGAACGTAGTAATAGGTGTCGCAGGACACCACGATGGACTTGTACATATCCACCGTGCCATGGCCGCCCACCTTGTCGTCGCGAAATCGCCGCCCGCCGAAATCAAAATGGCCGGGATCCGAAATGGTTTGTTGAGTGGTTCGCTTTCCAAGCTCAAGCGCGGCAAGCGCCATAAACGGCTTGAAGGTCGAACCGGGCGGGTAGACACCGGTCAGGGCTCGATTGTTAAGCGGTCGATCAGCCGAGGTGTTGAGCGCTTCCCAGCTCACCTGATCGATGCCGTCAACGAACAAGTTGGGGTCGTACCCCGGCATCGATACCAAGGCCAGCACGCCACCGGTGGAAGGCTCAATGGCTACAAACGCGCCACGCCGGTCGCCAAATGCTTTTTCGACGGCTGCTTGCAGGCCTATGTCGAGTGTCAGCGCGAGATTGTTTCCCGAGATTGGCACGGAGCGGGAAAGTGAGCGCACGCCGCGCCCGGCGGCGTCGACCTCAACCTGTTCGGAGCCGGTCATGCCGTGCAATTCACGCTCATAGGCCTGCTCGATGCCGGTCTTGCCAATGTGAGTGCTGCCCTTGTAATTGGTGGACAGGCCATCCGTGTCGATACGCTCCAGATCGCGATCGCTGATCCTGCCGATGTAGCCCAGAACGTGCGATGCGCTGTGGCCAAGCGGGTACTGGCGAAACAGCCGCGCCTTGATATCCACGCCGGGGAAGCGATAGCGATGCGCGGCGAAGCGGGCAACTTCTTCTTCTGTGAGGCGGGTGCGAATCGGTAGCGAATTCGCGCCTTTCTCCTCGAATGCCAGACGCCGGAACCGGGTGCGGTCGCTGGAACGAATATCAATCACGGTAGCAAGATCGTCGATCATGGCCTCGACATTGGCCACTTTGGAGGGTGAGATCTCCAGCGTATAGGCGGAATAATTGCGTGCCAGGATAGCACCGGTACGGTCGACAATATTGCCGCGGTTCGGCGTGATAGGGACCACCGAAATGCGGTTGTCCTCGGCCTTGGTCTGGTAATAGTCGTGCTGGATGACCTGTAAATAGGCGAACCGCATCAGCAACAGTAAGAACGCGGCGAATACCAGTGCGCCGGCCACGCCGATGCGCATCTGAAAGTTATAAAGCTCGCGTTCGGTGTTTCGCCGCTCTGAGATCAACATGGTTATGAGTGAAAATTAAAGCGGGCGGTTTTCATCGATCGATTCGGGCAGGCGCTGCGGTATCAGCAGCAGAAAGGTGATTACCGGCCAAAGTAGCGCCGACACCACGCTGCCGAAAAACCAAAACAGGCCGGGAAAGGTGCCGTCGGCGAGCATGCGAACCGCGAGCATCAGCGATTGGCACAACAGCAAAAGCAGAAATACGTGCGTGGCTTGAGGCCAGAGCGGAAACCAACGAATACGCCGCGAAAACGCGATCGCGGCGAAGGCCAGCACCGAATAGGCCAGGGCATGCTGGCCCAGGAGGGCGCCATTTGCCGTATCCATGATGACGCCCAAGAGCCATGCGGCGCCTATGCCTATCTTGCGCGGTTGATGGATACACCAGAAGGTCAACACCAGCGCGGTCCAGTCGGGCAGGCCGGAGACATCCCGCCAGGGAAGGAGATTCAACACCACCGCGATCAGCACCGTTAGCGCAATGAAACCGAGCTTTGCCGGAAGCAGGATCCGTTGCGGGCGATCCTCGAATTGATAGGCCATGGATTAGCTGTCCCGACGCGATCGAATTCGCCGCGGCTTACCGGTCTTCGAGGGTGTTTCAGTGGTGGCCGCAGGCGGGGGAGGATGATTGGGGTCGGGCGATAGCACCAACACTTGCCGATGGCGATCGGTGCCCGCTGCGGGAACGCAGGTGATTTTAGCGAAGGCGTAGGCGGCATCCCTCTCAATACGGGAGACGCGCGCGACCGGCAGGCCAGGCGGGTAGGTGCCATCGATGCCGGAGGTCACCAACACATCGCCGTTTTGAACGTCGGCATTGGCCGCCATGAAGCGCAGATCCAGCGTCGCGCCATCGCCGGTGCCAAAGGCCACCGCACGCAAGCCATTTCGCACGACCTGCACCGGAATCGCGTGGTCCTTGTCGGTAACCAGGGTGATTTCGGCGAGCATCGGGTGCACCCGAGTCACTTGACCCACTACGCCGATGTCATCGATGACCGCGAGTCCCGCCTGCAACCCATCGGCGGTGCCCTTGTCGACGATGACTTTGCGCGAAAACGCGTCGTGGCTGGCATATTGAATCTCGGCGAAGGTCGACGATCGGGGCAGTCGCTGGCGGGCCTCGGCGAGGCGTCTTAATTGCGCGTTCTCGGCAACGAGCGACTCCAAGGTCATGATGTCCTTCGAGGACTGCAAGACGCGCGCACGCAAGAGCTCGCTTTCCTTCTCAAGCTGCGCTTTGGAACTGAAATAATCGGACATGGCCTCGATCATGCGCACCGGTGCAAGTGCCGTCTGCTGCAACGGATAGGCCATAAAACCCAATACCTGACGTAACGGTTCCACATAGCGAAAGCGCGCATCAAGAACCATCAGGAGGACTGCGAGCAGACCGAAAAAAGCCAGCCGAACCAGCGGAGCGGGACCGCGGTTAAAAAAGGGAGGCGGCGTCGTATCCATCAAAGGTTAATCCCCAAAGCAGGGTAAACCTACTATCGAATTCGCCCCTATCCTGGGCGGACGCGTTGGTTCCCTAATAAGTATCAGAGCGGTCTCACAAGTATCAGAGCGGTCTTATAAGTATCAGAGCGATCTAATCGTGAGTATTAGAGCCGTCTAATCGTTGGTGAAAATACTTCCCAACTTGTCCATTTTTTCCAAAGCCATGCCCGAGCCGCGTACCACGCAGGTGAGCGGGTCCTCGGCGACAATTACCGGCAAGCCGGTTTCTTCCATCAGCAGGCGGTCAATGTCTCGCAGCAACGCGCCACCGCCGGTCAGCACCATGCCTTTTTCGGCGATGTCGGCGCCCAGTTCCGGCGGTGTGTGCTCGAGCGCGGATTTCACCGCGGAGACAATCTGATTAAGTGGTTCAGTCAGCGCTTCAAGTATCTCGTTGGAGCTGATGGTAAAGCTCCTTGGGATACCCTCGGCCAGATTGCGGCCCTTGACTTCCATCTCACGCACCTCAGAACCGGGAAACGCAGAACCGATTGCTTTCTTGATGGACTCTGCGGTGGCTTCTCCGATCAACATACCGTAATTGCGTCGGATGTAATTGATGATCGCTTCGTCGAACTTGTCGCCGCCGACTCGCACCGAGCCTGCGTACACCATGCCTCCCAGCGAAATCACGCCCACCTCAGTAGTGCCACCACCGATATCCACGACCATGGAGCCGGTTGCTTCGGCCACGGGCAGACCAGCGCCTATGGCTGCAGCCATGGGCTCTTCAATCAGATAGACCTGCGAGGCGCCCGCGCCGATTGCGGATTCACGGATGGCGCGTCGTTCGACTTGCGTCGAGCCGCAGGGCACGCAGATGATGATTCGCGGACTGGGCGACAAGAGGCGCGAGACGTGAACTTTCTTGATGAATTGCTTCAGCATCTGCTCGGTGACGGTGAAGTCGGCGATTACGCCGTCTTTCATCGGCCGGATGGCGGTGATGTTTCCGGGCGTCTTGCCCAGCATCATCTTGGCTTCCTTGCCTACTGCTTGTATGGTTTTCTTACCGCTGGGGCCACCCTCTTGCCGGATTGACACCACCGAAGGTTCATCAAGAACGATTCCCTTCCCACGCATGTAGATCAACGTATTCGCGGTACCAAGATCAATCGCAAGGTCGTCGGAAAAATAACTTATCAAGAACCCGAACATGCTCTCCCATACCCCAATTTGATCGGCTTTGAAACTTTTTTAGGCCAGCTTTGAAACTTTTAGACCGGCTTTGAAGCTTTTAGACCGGCTTTGAAGCTTTTAGGCCGATTATTATACTTATTAGCGCCCCGTTTTTGACACCGGGCCGGTTACAGTAACGGGTTATAATACCTCAATTAACCCACTGTTTTAAGCGAATTTTATGCCTTTGACGCCCGATGAGGTCAGGCGCATCGCGATGCTCGCCAGGATTGAACTGACCGAGCCCGAAATCGCCACCGCGCAATCCCAGTTGAACTCGATTTTCGGGCTTATCGAGCGGTTGCAAGCGACCGACACGAAAGGTGTCATCCCAATGTCGCATGCCGGCGATGCCGTGGCGCGCTTGCGCTGCGACCAAGTGCTGGAGGCCGACTACCGCGTGCGATTTCAGTCAATCGCGCCGCAAGTGGAGCACGGCCTGTATCTGGTTCCCAAAGTTATTGAGTAATAGACAGGCGTGCTGGGCAAGGCGTTTTCTTTACCGGCGCCACTGACTGCCACAACATTATTTTTAGACCGCTCTGATACTTATTGTGCACAACGCCACTGTTTCCGAACTCAGCGCCGCGCTCGCCACCGGAAAAATCTCCAGTGTCGAATTGACACGGATTTTTTTGGATCGAATTGCGATCACAAACGCTTCATTGAACGCGTTCATTACCGTCGATGGCGAAAAGAGTCTCAAGCAGGCAAGGGCTGCAGATGCACGCATCGCGCGAGGCGAGGCCACTCGGCTAACCGGCATTCCGATTGCGCACAAGGATATTTTTTGTACACGCGATTGGCTCACCACCTGCGGCTCGAAGATGCTTGGAAATTTCATTTCGCCCTATGACGCGCATGTCATCGAACGCTTCAACACGGCTGGTTGCGTTATCCTTGGCAAGACCAACATGGATGAATTCGCCATGGGTTCGTCCAACGAGACTTCTTATTACGGCCCGGTCAAGAATCCGTGGGATCACACCTGCGTACCGGGCGGGTCATCAGGTGGTTCCGCGGCGGCGGTTGCTGCGCGTCTCGCGCCAGCGGCCACCGGGACCGATACCGGCGGATCCATTCGGCAACCTGCAGCGTTGACCGGCATTACCGGCATCAAGCCCACGTATGGACGCGTTTCGCGCTATGGCATGATTGCGTTTGCTTCCAGTCTGGATCAGGCTGGCATCATGACGCGCAGCGCCGAAGACGCGGCCCTGCTGCTCTCCGAGATGGCGGGGCCCGATGCACGCGATTCGACCTGTGTCGAGATGCCAGCTGAGGACTACACACGACGTTTGCGTGAACCCTGGAGGCAGGGCGGGTCGGGCGCACGGCCCTTGGAAGGATTACGTATTGGCCTGCCACGCGAACATTTTGGCGCAGGGCTTGCACCGGACGTTGAATCGGCTGTGCGCGCGGCGCTCGCGCAGCTCGAGAAACTTGGCGCGACCCTTGTAGATATTGATCTTGGCAATTGCGCATTATCGGTGCCCGCCTACTATGTAATTGCCCCCGCGGAAGCCTCCTCCAATTTGTCGCGCTTCGATGGCGTCCGCTATGGTTATCGCGCGCCCGAGTATACCGATCTCCTGGACATGTACTGCAAGACCCGCGCGCAAGGATTCGGTGCCGAAGTCAAGCGGCGCATTCTGATTGGCGCCTACGTGCTCTCGCATGGTTACTACGACGCTTACTATCTCCAGGCGCAACGCATTCGACGTTTGATCGCGCAGGACTTTGAGTTGGCTTTCAAGTCCTGCGACCTGATCGCTGGACCGACATCGCCAACGGTCGCTTTCAAGTTGGGAGCGAAGGCCGCGGATCCCGTGCAAATGTATTTGAACGACATTTACACCATCCCCGCCAATCTGGCGGGCTTGCCGGGCATGTCGATACCTTGTGGATTTGGCGAGGGCGGACTGCCGGTAGGGCTGCATGTTGTGGGCAACTATTACGCGGAGGCGGAAATGTTGTCGGCGGCGCATCATTTTCAGATGATCACCGATTGGCACATGAAGGCGCCGCCACAGTGAACGCTCTGAACTCAAACAAGCCGGAGCAGGCCTGATGAATTGGGAAATCGTCATCGGCCTGGAAACGCACGCGCAGCTATCGACAGCGTCGAAGATTTTTTCCGGCGCTTCCACGGCGTTCGGCGCCGAGCCCAATACACAAGCGTGTGGTGTCGATATCGCACTGCCCGGCGTACTGCCGGTGATCAATCGTGGCGCGGTCGAACGCGCCATCCGCCTGGGCCTCGCTGTCAACGGCAAGCGCGCCGACAACATCTGCCGCCGTTCAGTGTTTGCGCGAAAGAACTATTTTTATCCCGATCTGCCCAAGGGCTACCAGATCAGTCAGTTTGAGCATCCCATCGTCACTGGTGGATCGGTGTCGATAGTCACGAGCAAAGGCGAGATGACCGTACGATTGACGCGCGCGCACCTCGAGGAGGACGCGGGCAAATCCCTGCATGAAGGGGGCGGTGACATGCGTCACGGAATGACGGGTATCGACCTCAATCGAGCTGGCATACCGTTGCTTGAGATCGTCTCCGAGCCCGACATGCGCACAGCCGAAGAAGCGGTGGCCTACGCAAGAACTTTGCACGCATTGTTGCGCTGGATCGGAATCTGCGATGGCAACATGCAGGAGGGGTCGTTTCGTTGCGATGCCAATGTTTCGGTGCGCAGGCCAGGTGCACCTCTGGGGACACGACGTGAAATCAAGAATCTGAATTCATTTCGATATCTGCGCGAGGCGATAGAGTACGAGGCGCAATGGCAGATCGATACGCTTGAAGGCGGTGGAACAGTGAGGCAAGCCACGGTGCTGTTCGACTCGGACAAAGGAGTGACCCGGGAGATGCGCAGCAAGGAAGACGCGCACGACTATCGCTATTTTCCAGATCCGGATCTGCTGCCGGTCGAGGTGAGCGATGCCTGGATCGAAGAAGTGCGCTCGGGCATGGACGAACTTCCCTTAGAGCGGAAATTGAGGTTTCAACGGGAAATGTCGCTATCGGAGTACGACGCCGGCGTGCTTACCGGTGATTGGGAAATCGGAAACTACTTCGAAGGCGTCCTGCGTGCCTCGCTCCAAAGCGGCGAGTCGCGAGGCCAGGGCGATTTCAAGCTATGCGCTAATTGGGTGGTCAATGAGGTGCTAGCCAAGCGCAACGCGGATAATCTTCCACCGTGGCAATTCGCGGTGGCCGATGTCACCTTGGGGTACTTGCTTCGCCTGCTGCGGCGCGGGGACATCAGCGCGAGGACTGCCAAGGATCTTTTCACTGAGTTCTGGGAAGACTCCAAAGCGAAGGAATTTTCGGTTCAAGGGGGTTCTGCCGAAACGGTGGACGAACTGGTCGCCAAGCGTGGATTGACGCAGCTGAGCGATACCGAAGAGATCGACGCGATAATTGATCAGGTACTCGCTGCAAATCAAAAATCAGTGGAAGAATTTCGCGCGGGCAAAGAAAAAGCCTTTAATGCCCTGGTGGGGCAGGCAATGAAGGCCACAAAAGGCAAGGGCAATCCTACCGCCATCAACGAGGTTCTCCGGCGCAAACTTACCTGATAAGCAGGCAAGCCTCACAGTGCGGCACACCCGCTATTTTTTGGCTGCTGGCTTTGTAAGCTCGGTATATCGCTGCTTGTCGCCGTCGTAACGCGTGTTAATGGTTGCGACCTCCTTTTTCTTCGCATCCAGCAATTCGCGTTGATTTTTCAGCTCATTATCGGCGTTCTGAATGTCCTGCTGCAGCTTTGGCGGCGCTCCCTTTTTGGCATAGAACTCTTTCTCTTTCTCAAATCCGTCGCGGCGCTTTTGCGCATCGTTTATGCGGGTCGAGATCTGCTTAATGGCATCCTCGGCCTGCTTCAGGGCGCGCGTACGCGCCTCGTCTATGTCCCGTACGCTGGAATAAGTGTTTAGCAATGCCGCATTTTTTCTGCGCTCTTCCTGCGTGCGCTGATCTTGCTCGGCTTTTTGCTTCTTCTCAGCCTCCTGCGCGGCTATCTGATCCGGCGTCAAGATCTTGTTTTCCTTGACCACGCGGCCCTGGCGCGAAAGCTCCTGGGTAGTTTGTCCCAGGCATTCCGGGGGTGGTGTTTGCGTGACATAAGTTTTCCCCTGCGCGTCGACGCAACGATAAATCTTTTGTTGCGCCTGCGCTGTGACATCCGCCATCGCGGCTAGCGCAAACAACATCACGAAAATACGGCTACGCATGTTGCACTGTCCCATAAAGTTTCCGGTACTCCTCGATCGCGGCGATATTTTGCCGGAACTCAGGGCGTGTTTGCAGGTAGGCAAGCAAATCATCCAATGAGGCGATCGCTGTGGTGGCAAGCCCGAAATTCTTACGTACTTCCTCGATGGCGGATAACTCGCCGCTTCCACGCTCCATGCGATCAAGCGAAACAGCCACACCCGCCGGCTGGCCGCCGCTGGCTGTTAAGATCTCCAGGGATTCCCGCACCGCGGTTCCCGCTGTCATTACATCGTCAACGATGAGAACGCGGCCGGCGATCGGCGCGCCCACGGTGCTGCCGCCCTCGCCATGGTCCTTGGCTTCCTTTCGATTGTAAGCAAAGGGCACGTCGCGTCCTTCACGTGCGAGGGCGATCGCGACGCTCGACGCCAATACGATGCCCTTATATGCGGGACCAAACAGCATATCGAAAGCAATGCCTGATTCCAGAATAGCCTTCGCGTAAAATCCTGCCAGCCGATCCAGGCGCGCACCGGTATTGAATAGGCCCGCGTTGAAAAAGTAAGGAGTCTTGCGCCCCGACTTGGTGACAAATGCGCCAAAGCGCAGCACCTCACAGTCGATGCAAAAGGCGATGAAATCCTGTCTGAAATCGGTGGTGGGCATGTTTGATGTATCGGGTCTGGTGAGTGGCAGGCCACAGTTTAGCGTCGCCCGCAATTTAGCGTCGCCCACCATTTAACGTTGCCCGCCTTTTAGCGTCGTATTTAAGGTGGCGTTCAGAAGAAATTGGAGAACAAGTTGCGAATTATTAGCGTCAATGTCAACGGCATCCGGTCGGCCTGGTCCAAGGGGTTTTGGCCCTGGTTGATGAAGCAGCATGCCGATGTGGTGTGTATTCAGGAAGTCAAGGCGCAAGAACCGGATCTGGTAGCGGAAATTCGTACCCCCAAGGGTTTCAATGCCTACTTTCACTGCGCCGAGAAACGTGGCTACAGCGGCACGGCGATTTTCTGCAAGCGCCAGCCGGACAATATTGTAATTGGGCTCGGCAGCAAGGAGTTCGATGCCGAGGGTCGCATGGTGCGCGCCGATTTCGGCAAGCTCTCGGTGATTTCCGTCTACTTGCCCTCGGGTTCAAGCTCCGAGGAGCGGCAGGAGGCCAAGTTCCGATTCTTAAAACAATTTCAGCCGATGTTAAAAAAGCTGCGCGCCGATGGCCGCGAATACATTATTTGCGGCGATTGGAATATCGCTCACAAAGAAATCGATCTCAAAAACTGGCGCTCCAACCAGAAGAATTCAGGCTTCCTCCCCGAAGAGAGGGCGTGGCTTACCGATGTGTTCGACAAGCTGGGTTGGGTGGACGTGTTCCGGCGCGTCGACCAGCGCGCCGAGCAATACACCTGGTGGTCCAATCGCGGCCAGTCATGGGCGAAGAACGTGGGGTGGCGTCTAGATTATCAGATCGCGACACCGGGTATCGCGGCCACCGCGCACAAGACGTCAATCTACAAGACCACACGCTTCTCCGATCACGCGCCGCTGATCATTGATTACGCCACCGAACTCTGAGGCGTTCCGAGACCGCTGTGGGCGAGGTCGCGCGCGTGGTGGCTGAAGATCAAGGACTGGCGCGGATCTTCAGGCAAGTTGCGAATTTAAGTTCCAAGTGCAACGGGGCTGGTCGGCATGTTCGCCCGCCCGCCTGATCTCGCCGCCAGCCACAAGCTTCCGTGAAGACCTAAAAAAGATTTTCTGGTGCTTTATGCGGTTCCGAACAACTTGTCTAGACCTTGACGCACGATCTGTTCGTCGGCAGCAGACAACTTACCAAGCTGCCTGCGGACCAGACGATGATCGAGCGTGAACAGTTTGAAACGGACCTTGGATGGAGCTGGCAATCCGGCAGCACCTGGATCGGATATCGAACAATCAAGAGGCCAGGGTGGATTGCCTTCGGACGTAATCATTGCCATGATCGAATGACCGGCAGGCGTGTTGAAACCTACAGGATCGGACAGAACCAGGGCCGGGCGATTCTTGGATGCGTTGGTGTCGGTGAAAGGAAACGGAACGCGCACGACCGCGAACCGATCAAAGGTCACGGTACGATTCCTCGTCGGCCGCACCTGCCCATTCACTCAACGTGCCTTCGACGGCGCGCATGTATTCAACATCCATCGGTTGGACACGACGCACGGTCGCGATCCCGTCGGAACTGACCTCCCACGCGATCAGATCGCCGGGCGCAACATTCAATGCCGCGCGAATACCTTGCGGAATCGTGGTCTGACCTTTTGCCGTGATCTTTGCAACTGCCAACATCTTG
>CAMDFL010000004.1 GCA_945897475.1 Bordetella parapertussis | reverse complement strand
CCCAAATGACTTTCATGACATTGATCGAATTGGTACGACCCCAAAGTTTTAACATGCCGCCTCCTCATTATTTACCGCAACGCGGCAAGCCTTTACCAAGCAATCGAGTATGAGCGTTACGTCGTCGATCAACACCCAGCCGTAAGATTTTAGTATCGGTCCACTTTTTGCCATGGGATGTCACACGATGAACTGTAATAACAGAACTTTTGTGTCATTCCACCGTAACTGATTTGGCCAGATTGCGTGGTTTATCCACGTCATTCCCACGAATCAACGCAGCGTGATAGGCAAGTAACTGCAAGGGGACCGTATGCAATATGGGAGAAAGCATGCCTGCATGATCGGGGAGACGAATGACCTCAACACCGTCTTCGATTGGAATCCTGGCATCCTGGTCCGCGAAAACATACAGTTTCCCGCCGCGCGCGCTGACTTCCTTGAGATTGGATTTCAATTTCTCCAAAAGAGTGTCCTTGGGCGCTATGGCAAAAACCGGCATGTCGCTGTCCACCAGGGCAAGTGGACCGTGTTTGAGCTCACCTGCCGCATAAGCCTCTGCATGAATGTAGGAAATTTCCTTCAACTTCAGGGCGCCCTCCATAGCGATCGGCCAGTGAACACCACGCCCAAGAAAAAGCGCGTGCCGATGCGGAGCAAGCGTCTGCGCCCAGCGAATAATCTGCGGTTCTATCGTCAAGACCTGAGATAGCGCTGCAGGCAAATGGCGCAGGGAATGAAGCAATTCACTTTCCCGTCCTAAATCCAACCGTCCCCTCTGCTTCGCCAGCACCATTGCCAGCAAAACCAATGTCGCTAGCTGCGTGGTGAAGGCTTTGGTCGAAGCCACGCCTATTTCCGGACCCGCGCGGGTCAGGAACCGCAGGCTTGATCCACGGATCAAGGACGACTCAGGAACATTACAAATTGCCAGACTGTTCGCGTGGCCTCGCGACCTTGCATATTGGTGTGCAGCCAAGGTATCCGCGGTCTCCCCGGATTGTGAAATGGTGACGATCAGGGACTTTGGATTGGGGACGGTTTCCCGGTAGCGGTACTCGCTGGCAATCTCGACATTGCACGGTAATCCGGCAAACCCTTCCAACCAATACTTCGCAACCATTCCCGCGTGATAGCTGGTTCCACAAGCCAGAATGAGCACTGCTTCAGTCTGTCCGAATATCTTGGCCGCGTCCGCGCCAAACAGTTCGGGAACCACGCTATTGGCTCCGGTAACCATTTCCAGCGTATTCGCGACAGCCATCGGTTGTTCGAAGATTTCCTTGTGCATGTAGCTTTTATATTGACCAAGATCTTGCTTGGCCGAGCTAAGTTGGGAGATCTGCATCGTTCGCTGCACAATTTGGCCAAAAGCATCCACGATCTTGATCGCCGACCGGGTAAGCACAGCCCGATCGCCATCTTCGAGATAAACCATACGCTGGGTTACCTGAATCAATGCGGAGGCATCGGAGGCGGCGAAATTCTCTCCCTCACCCAGACCCAAAAGCAGCGGCGCGCCATGACGCGCAACTACCAATAAATCGGGATCGCTTTCGTTGACCACCGCGATGGCGTAGGCGCCCTGAAGTAACGCGCTTGCCTGGCACACCGCCTCGAACAAAGATGCGCCTTGAACAAGCCTTTCGTGCACCAAATGAGCAATGACTTCGGTATCGGTATCGGAGGAAAAGCCATAGCCTCGGGCCTTCAATTGATCACGAATCTCATCGTGATTCTCAATAATTCCGTTATGCACCACTGAGACGCCACCTGATACCTGCGGGTGCGCATTGCGTTCGGAGGGAATGCCGTGAGTTGCCCAACGCGTGTGCGCAATTCCGATTGGGGCACTCAGGCTACCCGCAAGCTTCTCCAACTCAACGACGCGGCCGGTAGATCGCACACGTTGTAGTCCGCCATTTAATATCGCGATTCCGGCGGAGTCGTAACCGCGGTATTCGAGGCGCTTGAGGCCCTCAATGAGAATGGGGACGATGTTGCGTTGCGATACCGCGGCTACTATTCCACACATGAATTCACTCTTTTTTCTCTGGTCGCAACCAATTGGCAATGGTGGTTTGTCGGGGCCGCGAAAGGGTGAGCCGCCCTGCCGCCGCATCCTGGGTAAGCGTCGTTCCAGCCCCTATGGTAGCGCCCTTGCCCACGCGCACCGGCGCCACCAATTGCGTATCGGATCCAATAAACACATCATCCTCAATGACGGTCCGATGCTTGTTCACGCCGTCATAGTTACAAGTAATGGTACCGGCGCCTACATTAACATTGCGTCCGACATCGCTGTCGCCAACGTAGCTGAGATGATTGGCCTTGCTGCCCTCGCCGATATTGCTGGCTTTCACTTCCACAAAATTGCCAATATGGACTTCTTTGGCAAGGAAGGTTCCTGGACGAAGGCGAGCGTAGGGTCCTATCCTGCAATTTGCGCCGATTTGGGCGTCGTCGAGGTGGCAAAACGCTTCAATACGGGTACCGGAGGCGACATTCACGTCGCGCAGAATGCAATTCGGCCCTATCCTTACCCGGTCGGCAAGAACGACATCACCCTCGAACACGCAATTAACGTCGATCTCACAGTCGCGGCCGCAGGTAAGCTTTCCACGTATATCGATACGCGCCGGGTCTAACAGCGTCACGCCCTTGTCCATGAGCATTTGGGCTTCTTGGCTCCGGCGTAGGCGCTCAAGCTCCGCGAGCTGAGCCTTGCTATTCACCCCTGATGTCTCCCAGGAGTTGGCTGGCTGGGCGCTGCCAATTCCCACCCCCTCCTTCGCAGCCATGGCCACCACGTCGGTCAAATAGTACTCACGCTGCGAGTTGTTATCCGACAAACGCGAGAGCCAGATGTTGAGCCGCGACGTCGGGGCAATCATGATCCCGGTATTGACCTCGGTGATCATTCGTTCGGATTCGTTGGCGTCTTTTTCTTCAACAATACCGACGATATTTCCGCCAATTCGAACAATGCGGCCATAGCCTGAAGGATTCTCAAGATTCACGGTGAGAATTCCCAGACCGTCGTCACCCGAGGCGGCGGCGAGCTTACGCAATGTATCCACGCCTATCATCGGGACGTCGCCATAGAGGACCAAGGTTGGCATCCGCTCATCCAGATGCGGCAGTGCCTGCATCAGCGCGTGACCGGTCCCCATCTGGTGCTCCTGCTTCACCCAAGTCACCCCGTGGCCCTCTGTCTGCATGCCTTTAGGCACGGTCTCGCCACCGTATCCATAGACCACGCTAATGTTTTTGGAATCAAGGGCCCTGGCCGTGTCCAGAACGTACGCCAGCAGGGGTCTTCCGCCCAGGCGATGCAATACCTTGGGTATTTCGGACCGCATGCGGCTGCCCTGCCCGGCGGCAAGAACGACAATATTCATCTGGAAGGCCTCATAATTATCTAGAAATTACTGACAATCTCTAATTATGACGCACCTTACAAATCAATGTATATTCAATTAATGGGATTAATGACGGACAAATACCGACTTATTTCTAACCGCATTCCGCCTCTGCCTAGCGCGGCAGCGCTGAACTACCCATTAAAAATTCATCGACCGCGCGCGCGCATTGCCGGCCTTCGCGTATCGCCCATACAACCAGCGATTGTCCGCGGCGCATATCACCAGCGGCAAATACTCGTGGAACGGAAGTCGAATACGCTCCAAGCGCCTCCGTACCTGCCCGAGCATTTCCAAGATTGTCTGTCGCCACGCCAAAACCCTGAAGCATCGAGGCGGTGGGACTGACAAACCCCATGGCAAGCAACACCAGATCCGCAGGCATATCGAACTCACCGCCTGGGATTTCCTCCATCTTGCCGTTTTTCCAATGCAGTCGGGCAGCTACCAGTTTTTTTACCTGCCCTGCCTCGCCGACCAATCGCTTGGTAGCAACCGCCCAATCCCGTTGTACGCCTTCCTCGTGCGAAGAAGAGGTACGTAGCCGTTGCGGCCAATAGGGCCATACCGGATTTGCGTCCTTATCCGAGGGCATCGGCAGTAATTCAAACTGGGTAACAGACTTCGCGCCGTGCCTGTTGGATGTGCCAACACAGTCCGAACCGGTATCCCCCCCGCCGATGATCACCACATGCTTGCCACTCGCCATGAGTTCCGGAACATTCTTGTCGCCGGCAACCCTGCGATTCTGCAATGGCAGGAAATCCATGGCGAAATGAACGCCATTGAGATCGCGTCCCGGCACCGGCAGATCACGCGGCGTTTCTGCGCCGCCCGCGAGTATCACAGCGTCAAAATCCGCCATCAATTTGGCAGGTTCCATCCGGATCACATGTGCATTGCCTGCACCCACAGGCGCATCCCCCACAGCATGGTTCACCAGAAATTCAACGCCCTCAGCCCGCATCTGCTCAATGCGACGATCGATATGGCTCTTTTCCATTTTGAAATCAGGAATGCCATAGCGAAGTAGTCCGCCGGTGCGATCATTTTTCTCGAAAACAACCACATCATGCCCCGCGCGCGCCAACTGCTGAGCGCTTGCCAAACCTGCCGGCCCGGATCCAACCACTGCCACCCGCTTGCCCGTCTTGCGTTTAGAGGGCTGAGGACGCACCCAAGCCTGATCCCAGGCTTTGTCTATGATTGCGTGCTCGATGGATTTGATCCCTACCGCGTCACTGTTGATTCGAAGCGTGCAGGCTTCCTCACAAGGCGCCGGACACACTCGCCCGGTGAATTCCGGAAAGTTGTTGGTGGAATGCAGGGTTTCGATCGCTCGCATCCAGTCTTCCCGATACACCAGATCATTGAAATCAGGAATGACGTTGTTGACCGGGCAAGCACTCATGCAGAACGGCGTGCCGCAATCCATGCAGCGCGCGCCTTGTACCTTGGTTTCGCTATCGGTCAGATGAGCAACGAATTCGCGGTAGTGTTTCTTCCGCGCTTCAGGTTCATCCGCGGCCTCTTTGAGGCGCTTAAATTCGAGGAAACCGGTGACTTTACCCATGAATGTATCGATTGTGTCCGTTGTTGCGATCGCGCGACGCCTGGTCGCACGGCTGTAGTGGCTGTAATCGTCAGGCCGCGGCGCGATGCGTTGATGCCGCGTTCTCGGCCAGCGCTCGACGATACTCTTTTGGAAATACCTTAACGAAACTCGTCCGGTAGGCGCTCCACTGATCGAGAATCTTTAGTGCGAACCGGCTACCGGTGTACTTGGCATGGTTGCCGATGAGACGACGCAAGACGCTTTCGTCCGCCTCCTGCATATGCCAGACCTCGGTTGGAATCTTCGCACGTTGCTCAGACTCCGTCAGCACTGCCTCCAAATCAACCATGGAAGCGTTGCAAAGACCGGAGAAGGACCGGGATTCATCCAGCACATAGGCAATACCGCCCGACATTCCCGCGGCAAAATTGCGTCCGGTGCCGCCCAATACAACCACCGTACCGCCAGTCATGTATTCGCAACAATGGTCGCCGACACCCTCGACGACCGCTTGCGCACCGGAGTTTCTTACCGCGAAGCGTTCACCACCCACACCCCTGAAATACGCCTCTCCGGCAATCGCGCCGTAGAGCACCACATTCCCAGTAATAATGTTTTCACCAGGATCACCGCGAAATTTTTCTGACGGTTGCACGCTGATACGTCCGCCCGAGAGGCCTTTGCCACAGTAATCATTCGTATCGCCGATCAGGTCCAGGGTTACCCCTCTGGCGAGAAACGCGCCGAAACTTTGACCTGCGGACCCGGCGAGTGTCACGTGAATCGTATCCTCGGGTAAGCCCTCATGGCCAAAGCGCTTGGCGATAAGGCCGGACAACATGGTGCCTACCGCGCGATTAATATTTCTTATTGGAATATCAATGGCCACCTTCTCGCCATGCTCCAGTGCAGGCGCAGCCAGTTCGATCAAGCGATGGTCCAGCGCCTGATCAAGCCCGTGGTCTTGTTTTTCACAATGACGACGCGCCACGTCCGCCGGCATATCAGGTTTATGGAAAATCTTCGAGAAATCCAGACCTTTGGCCTTCCAATGCTCGATTCCCTGCTTCATGTCGAGCAAATGCGCCGCCCCGATCAACTCATCGAGTTTTCGAACGCCTAAGGCAGCCATCAATTCACGCACCTCTTGCGCGACAAAAAAGAAGAAATTTATGACGTGCTCTGGCTTACCTGTGAATTTGCGCCTTAACACCGGGTCCTGAGTGGCGACGCCCACCGGACATGTGTTCAGGTGGCACTTGCGCATCATGATGCACCCCTGCACTACCAGCGGCGCCGTGGCGAATCCAAATTCATCTGCGCCAAGCATGGCGCCGACAATGACGTCACGCCCCGTCTTAATTTGCCCGTCAACCTGGACAGCGATGCGCCCGCGCAAGCGATTCAAAACCAGAGTTTGCTGCGTCTCGGCCAACCCCAGTTCCCAGGGAGTGCCTGCATGTTTCAAGGATGACAAAGGACTTGCGCCTGTGCCGCCATCGTGACCGGAAATGGTTACATGATCCGCTTTTGCCTTGGAAACACCCGCCGCAACGGTCCCTACGCCGTTCTCGGACACCAGTTTTACGCTGATCGAAGCATCGGAGTTGGCATTCTTCAAATCGTGAATCAGTTGCGCAAGGTCTTCGATGGAATAAATATCATGGTGCGGCGGCGGCGAAATTAGCTCGACACCGGGTGTGGAGTAGCGCAGCCGCGCGATGTACTCGGATACTTTCTTGCCGGGTAACTGGCCGCCCTCTCCGGGTTTAGCACCCTGTGCCATTTTTATCTGAATTTGCTCGGCAGAGGACAAATACTCCGCCGTTACGCCGAAACGACCGGAGGCCACCTGTTTTATTTTTGACTTAAGCAGATCGCCTTCTTTGAGTTCTAGATCTCGCTCAATCTGCTGCTTGCCCAAGCGCGATGAAAGGGTCTCTCCGAGCTTGATCGGTGCGTAGCGATTACGGTCCTCTCCACCTTCACCCGTGTTCGATTTTCCGCCAATACGGTTCATGGCGATCGCCAGGGTCGTATGTGCTTCCGTGGATATTGAGCCAAGCGACATGGCTCCAGTAGAAAACCGCTTAACAATCTCTTTCGCTGTTTCAACCTCATCAAGCGGCACTGGCTTGCATTGGTCGAAACGAAACTCAAACAAGCCCCGAAACGTCATATGACGACGCGATTGGTCGTTTATGAGGTTTGCATACTCCTTGTAGGTGTCATAGGAGTTATTGCTCGTCGAATGCTGCAATTTAGCGATCGCATCGGGAGTCCACATATGCTCCTCTCCGCGAACCCGCCACGCGTATTCCCCGCCGGTGTCCAGGGAGTCCACCAGCAGTGGATCGTCGCCGAACGCGCTATCGTGAATACGGATGGTTTCCTCGGCAATACTGAATATATCGATGCCATTTACGCTTGATGTAGTGCCGGAAAAATATTTATCGACCAAACTCTTCGATAAGCCCACTGCCTCGAAAATTTGCGCGCCGGTATAGGACATGTAGGTGGATATGCCCATCTTGGACATGACCTTGCGCAAGCCTTTGCCGATCGCCTTGACATAGTTCTTTATCGCTTTTTTTGCGGCGTCCTGGTCAGCGGCAAGCTTTGGCGCGGAAAGCGCGAGCACGCTCTCCAGGGCGAGGTACGGATGTACGGCTTCCGCGCCATACCCGCCCAACAGGCAAAACTGGTGAACTTCACGCGCGCTTCCCGTTTCAACCACCAAACCTGTACTGGTGCGCAGGCCCTTGTTGGTCAGGTGCTGGTGTATCGTTGACAAGGCCAACAGAGCGGGAATAGCGACGTGCTCGCGGTCAATTTTCCGGTCGGAAATAATAATGACGGAGTAACCTGCACGCACCGCATCCTCGGCCTGCGCGGCAAGCGAAGCAAGACGCGCCTCTATGGCCGCCTTGCCCCAGGCGACCGGATAGCAAATATCCAATTCCTGCGATTTGAATTTGCCATCTGTGTATCTATCGATGTGACGGATCTTTTCCATTTCGAAAAAATCGAGCACCGGCTGACTGATTTCAAGCCGTAACGGTGGATTTCGTTCTTCTATGCCGAGCAGATTGGGCTTGGGGCCTATGAAGGACACCAGCGAGGTAACCAGCTCTTCGCGTATCGGATCGATGGGAGGATTGGTGACCTGCGCGAAAAGCTGTTTGAAATAGTGATACAAAGTCTTGTTCTTGGAGGACAGCACCGCCAAGGGAGAGTCATTGCCCATGGATCCGGTCGGCTCTTCTCCTTGCTCGGCCATAGGCGTAATCAGAAACCTGATGTCTTCCTGCGTATAGGCAAAAGCCTGCTGTCGATCCAGCAACGATACCGCAGAACGCTCCGGTTGCTGTTTGTCGGTTTCTATGGTGTCCAGCCTTACGCGGATCCTATCCATCCATTCTATGTAAGGTTTGGCATGCGCCAGCGTTTCCTTTAGTTCCTTGTCATCTATGATCCGGCCCTTCTCGAGATCGACCAGGAACATCTTTCCAGGCTGCAAGCGCCATTTCTTGATGATCTTTTCTTCCGGAATCTGCAGACATCCGCATTCCGATCCCATGATGACCAATTCGTCATCGGTGACAATGTAGCGCGAGGGTCGCAGACCGTTACGATCCAGCGTAGCGCCGATTTGGCGGCCATCGGTAAACGCGATCGACGCGGGTCCATCCCAGGGTTCCATCATCGCTGCATGGTATTCATAGAACGCGCGCCGGCTCGCATCCATTTGAGCATGGCCTTCCCATGCTTCGGGGATCATCATCATCATGGCGTGGGGTACCGAATACCCGCTCATGACCAGTAGTTCGAGCGCATTGTCAAACGATGCCGAATCAGATTGACCGTCATAGATCAGTGGCCATACCTTTTCCAAATCCCGCCCCAGGATGGGGCTCGAGATCGCTCCCTGTCGTGCTCGGATCCAGTTAACGTTGCCGCGCAGGGTGTTGATTTCCCCATTGTGCGCAATCATTCGGAACGGATGCGCCAGATCCCAGGTTGGAAAAGTGTTGGTAGAGAATCGTTGATGCACCAGGGCCAACGCGGAAACCACCCTGGCATCTTGCAAGTCCAGGTAATACTTGCCAACCTGACTGGCGAGAAGCATGCCTTTGTACACGATGGTGCGTGCCGACATGGAGGGGACATAGAACTCCCTGCCGTGTGCTAGCGCGAGGGCTTGAATGGCATGTCCCGTACATTTTCGAATGATGTAGAGCTTGCGTTCCAGAGCATCGGTCACCGTGACATCGGTGCCACCACCGATAAACACCTGCCGGATAACAGGCTCGATACTTTTGACCGAGTCTCCCAATCCCGAATTGTCGCAAGGCACATCCCGCCAACCAAGGAGCACCTGCCCCTCATCCTTGATGGCGCGTTCGATTTCGTATTCGCAGGCGAGACGCGACGCGGGTTCCTTCGGCAGAAAAACCATGCCTACCCCATACTGTCCCGGCAACGGCAGGCTAACTCCCTGCTTCGCCATTTCTTCCTGAAACAACGCGTGCGGAATTTGAATCAAGATACCTGCGCCATCGCCGGCAAGCGGATCCGCGCCCACCGCTCCGCGATGGTTCAGATTGTGCAGAATAGTGAGGCCTTGCTCCACGATCGAGTGCGATTTTTCCCCACGGATATGCGCAATGAAGCCGACGCCACACGCGTCATGCTCGTTTTTCGGATCGTAAAGACCCTGTTTTTCCGGGGGAACCTGCCTATCCACGCGTCAACCTCTTTCCCGAGATCGAGCGAACTTCGCCCGATTAGGTTTGATTTTTGGGACCTAGGAATTTACCAGTGATATTGCATTGCATCAAGACGTTAAGCGCTTTTGTACGAAATTCGGGCTTTTTAGGCGTCGCTGGGCATCAAAATACCTGCGCTAGGGTCCGTTCAAGTGCTTTGGGCGAAACATCCGCCCGAATAACGGCGGAACCGATGCGTTCAAGGAGAATAAAACGAAGATTTCCGTCTTTGGCCTTTTTGTCCAGGCTCATTAATTGGCGCAATTTGTCGGCGGAGATCCCATTCACCTCCACCGGCAGTCCCGCGCGCAATAATAATTTTTGTATTCTTTTTATTGCGGAAGTCTCCAACATTCCCAACTGCATAGATAGATCCGATGCCAGCGCCATTCCAGCCGCTACCGCTTCACCATGTAACCAAGCGCCATATCCCATGCCGTTTTCTATCGCGTGCCCGAAGGTATGGCCAAAATTCAGCAAGGCACGCTCGCCCAGCTCCCGCTCGTCGCGCACCACCACCGCACCCTTGATTTCGCAAGAACGAAGTACCGCATGCGCCAGCGCATCCATTTCCCTGGCGAGAATGCGGTCTATATTCAACTCCAACCATGAAAAGAAAGTTTCGTCTCTTATCAGACCGTGTTTGATGATCTCCGCCAAGCCGGCCTTTAGCTCCCTATCAGGAAGCGTCAACAAGGTGCGCATATCCGATATCACCACTCGCGGCTGATAGAACGCGCCTATCATGTTCTTGCCAGCCGGATGATTAATCGCAGTCTTGCCCCCAATCGATGAATCGACCTGGGCCAGAAGCGTAGTGGGTATTTGAATGAATGGCGTGCCACGCTGATAAGTCGCCGCAGCGAAGCCGGAAATGTCTCCAACCACCCCACCACCGAGGGCCACAATCGTGGTTCCTCGTTCACAGCGAGCGGCGATCAACTCGTCATACACCTTATTCAAAGTTTGCCAATGCTTATGTTGTTCGCCATCGGGCAGAATCAAAGGGACCACCTTGACGCCAACGCGCTCCAAGGCGTCACGCACAGTATCCAAATACAAAGGCGCCACAACTTCATTGGTAATCAGCGCGACGCGTTTTTGGGCCAAGTGCGGAATGATCAATTCTGTGTTTGTCAGCAGATCAGCGCCAATGTGGATTGGATACGCCCTTTCATCCAGCGCTACGGTATAGGTTTGCATTCCGACTCCAGACGTACTAACAATTGTCCCAGCATAGCGCTTACGCTTTGGCGTCCCGTATCGACAACGATGTCCGCCACTTCCCGGTAAAGGGGGTCGCGTACGGAATACAAGGCTTCCAGGCGCTTTAGCGGTTCCATTCCTTGAAGCAAGGGACGCGTTTTATCCTGGCCTAATCTCTTTGCAAGCTCGCCGGGGCGAGCGTGTAGATATACAACACATCCGCTTAATCGGAGCAGATCCCGATTATTGGAATCCAGGATCACCCCGCCACCGGTTGCCAGGACCATATTTTCCAACGCAACCATGCGCGACAAAGCTTCGGACTCTCGCTTGCGAAAACCGGCCTCTCCCTCAATCTCGAAAATTACCGAAACGCGCACGCCAGTGCGCTCCTCGATCTCCAGGTCGGTATCAACGAAGAATTTTGCGAGTCGTCTGGCCAGACTACGGCCGACGGTAGTCTTTCCGGCGCCCATCAGGCCGACAAGAATGATATTCGAAGAGTTTTTCACTGGACTAGATCGACAATCCAGTTCCGCGAACTGAATGCTGGATGACTAAGTGGGATTATGTTCCAAATCAGCCAAGGAAAGCCAGAACCGCCTTTCCGCGACTTATCGTTGCCCCAGTCTATCGGAGGCGATTCGCGGTGTAATAAAGACCAACAATTCGGTTTTCGAATCGGAGCGTTGATTGTTCCTGAATAATTGACCAAGCACCGGGATGTCCCCAAAAAGCGGGACTTTGATCGTGGTATTGCGTGTGTCCTGGGTGTAAATTCCGCCGATGACCACGGTACCGCCGTTCTCCACCAGGACCTCGGTTTTTATGTGCTTGGTGTCGATCGCAAAACCGGAAGTGGTTACCTGACCAACCGCGTCTTTGTTGACATCCAAGGCCATTATGATGTTGCCATCAGGCGTTATTTGTGGCTTGACCTTGAGCGCCAGATTTGCCTTGCGGAACGAAACCGATGTCGCGCCACTGGATGTCGCTTGCTGGTAGGGTAATTCGGTTCCTTGTTCTATTAAGGCTTCCACATTGTCCGCAGTCAATACCCTCGGACTGGAAATAATCTTTCCCTTGCCGTCCGATTCCAATGCTGTGAGTTCCAAAGAAAGGAATCGCGATTTGGCCTGGTTAAATAGAATCAGCGAGAAAGCGCCCGCGCCAAAGCCAGCAAGACCGGATGCCGGCAGGTTCACATTCTGCAGAGTTTCAGCATTGGTACCGCCAGTAAAATTCGGTGTCCCCGCTATAAGTCCGGTTACCTGACCCACGGGCGCCAACGCGCCGCCGACATTAAATTGGAGGCTTTGGTCTCCTAACAACCGAGTTCCCTCCCGAATGCCCTGAGTGCTTCGAAGATCGCGGCCAAATCCCAGGCGGGTGCCCAGATTTTTGCTGAAATTATCATTGGCCTCCACAATTCGGGCTTCAATCAGTACTTGGCGAACCGGGATGTCGAGCTTGCTGATCAGGCGTCTGACATCCTCAAGGCGAACCGAAACGTCCTGCACGAAAAGCTGGTTGGTGCGGGGATCGACGACAGAACTGCCTCGCTTCGAGAGAATGCGCTGCTTATCATCGGATAGGATCTTAGAAATGACATCGGCCTTGGCATAATTGAGTTGGAAGCTTTCAGTGCGTACCGGTTCCAGTTCGGTAATTTGCTGTCTTGATTCAAGCGCGAGTTTTTCTTTTGTCGCCAATTCGTCCCGTGGCGCGATCCAGACCACATTGCCATTCTTGCGCTGGTCCAGACCACGTGTCTGCAAGATAATGTCCAAGGCCTGATCCCATGGAACATCCTTTAGTCGAAGCGTGAGGTTTCCCGCTACCGTATCGCTGGTGATGATATTGAGGTCGGTAAAATCGGCGATCACATTTAACACGCTGCGCACTTCGATGTTCTGAAAGTTAAGCGACAGCTTTTCCCCGATATAGCCGGTTCGCGACCCCTGCACCAGTTTATTGGGGTCCACTTGAACTGCCTTCACTTCGACGACAAACTGAGTATCTGTCTGGTAGGCGTTATGTTCCCAGACGCCGCGGGGCTCGATCACCATGCGCACATTTTCGCCTTGTGCGAAGGTGCTGACCGTTTGCACCGGGGTCGCAAAATCCACCACGTCCAGCCTTTTGCGAAGGCTATCCGGCAAATTTGATTTCAAAAATTCAATGACAAGCGACTGCCCCTGCTGGCGTATGTCTATCCCAGTTGAGGTATCTGACAAGTCCACGATGATACGTCCCTCGCCATCCTTACCGCGTCGAAATACGATGTCCTTGATCGAATGCTTGGCGTCGTTGCGGCCTTCGGCAAACCGAGCGCTGCCAGATGCGGCCGCAGCGCCCCCTGGAATCTGCGACAAGGCAATAATCAGATTTCTACCTTCAATTCGCGCGTCGTGCTGCACCATGTTTCTGAGATTAAGAACAACTCGGGTACGATCACCAACTTGCACTACGTTCATGGACCGCAACTCACCTTGACCGACATCCTGGCTGTTTTTTCCCAAGGCATTGACCGTAGCGGGAAAATCAAAGGCTATGCGCGCTGGATTGGCGACAGTGAAGTTTGCCGGCGTTTCTCGCAATGGTGCCTTGGTGGTGATTTGCACCAGAATTTGCCCACCCTGCTGGGTTACATTGAATCCTTCAATGGCATTTTGCGCGAATCCCATGTCTGCCATCGTTAGAAGTATCGCGGCGGCAAAGCCGCGCAGTACTCGTTCCACCACTGCTCGTTCCCGCACGGCTCGTTCTATTAGAGATTTCATTTCCCAACCTCCTGTAGTTGAACCGCGCCGACTCTTTCAGTCCAGTCGCCACTCGCATCCTGAACCAATTCGCGCAATTTGAGTTCATTTTCGGATACATCGGTAACCAAACCAAAATTCTGGCCCAAGTAGTTGCCGGCCTTGATGCGGTAAAGACTGGCGTCCGCTCTGATCAGCGCAAACGTCACCTTGCCTTGTTGCAGCGTGCCAACCATCCTCAAAGACTCCAGGGCGAATGCTTCCAAGGGCTCTTTGGGCCGGCTATCGTCTGGTTTGAACTTGCTGGATCCCGTGCCTCCGCCTTTAGTAACCGTTTCGAACTTTGCGGTACCGAATGGATCGGGAAGATCCGAGACCTGATAGGGAACCGGTTCATAGGGTTTAACCACGGGAAGCGGATCCACCCTTCCCTTCATGTCCTTGGTCAGTGCGTTTAACTCTTCCTTGAGATCCCCATATTGCTCGCCCCCGCACGCGGCGAGCAACAATGAACATCCCAATGCGACAAATGCGGTCCTCATTTCTTGCCCGCTTTCGCTGATTTCGCGGCAGCTCGCCGCTGCGCGGAGACCTCCTCATCATCCAGATAACGGAAGGTCTTGGCGGTTGCATCCATCGTTATTATGTCTTTTGCCGCGCTAAGCGAAATATCATTCAAGGTGACGATGCGGGGTAGTTGGCTGATGTCAGCGGCAAACTGCCCCATGTCGTGGTACGAGCCAACAATCTTCAACTGAATCGGCAACTCGGCGTAGAAATCGCGCGCCGATTCCTGTGCCGCCGGTTTGAACAAATCAAACTGCAAACCACGGCCCAATCCAGCCTGATTGATATCGACGAGTAAGGCATCCATTTGCGAACGATTGGGCAATTGTTTGAGCAATGCGCCGAAGGAACTTTCAATTTCACGCACTTGCTGTCGATAAAGATCCAGGTTGATGGATTGCTGCTTCTTGTTCTTGTAATCCTCTTTTAACGTGACCTCTTTTTTTTCGCCAACATCTAATTCGTCCAGTAGTCCTTGCACATCAAACACAAACCCAGCACCCAATATCGCAATTAACAATACCAACAGCGCCAGCGCCTTGGGCAGCGCCGGCCAAGTGCCCGGGTCCTTGGGGTTGAGGTTTTGAAACTGGGCAAGCAATTGTTTCATGATCGAATACCCCTACTTGCCCGCGGCGCTTTTGGCTGGAACGACACCCTTGCCCGCATCCAAGGCCTCGGACTGCTTGAGCCGCACACTCATACTGAATTCCGATACCCGCTTGGCGTTGACCGTCGCGGCCTTGATCTCCACTAACACCGGACTCTCTAGATGGGGCGAAGAGCCAAAATTTCGCATCAGCGTCGAAACACGTGCATTGGATTGGGCATAACCAACCAGACTGACGCCTAGCCCCTGCTGCTTCAATGACCTCAAATACACTCCATCCGGGGTTTGCCTCACCAACTGATCAAGCAAATTTACCGCCTGCGAGCGATCGGCTTGCAGTCGCTCAATGACCTGTTTTCTAGCCAACAGCGCAGCGATTTCGTCTCTCAGCTTCTTGATTTCCTCAATTTCCTTGTCCAAGCGACTGTTCTCGCTCTTTAAAAACGCATTACGATCTTCCTGCTTGGCGATGACAGTAGCAATGCCGCCATGCACGGCGACAATGATCATCAGTGCAATTCCAGTAACGCCCGCAGCCAGCACCGCAAGATGCTTGCGCTGGGCGATGCGGCGCTCGGCTCGCCATGGCAACAGGTTGACGCGAATCATATTGGGTCAAACCTCCTCAGCGCCAATCCACATGCAACCATCAGCGACGGCGCGTCCGCGACCAATCGTTTGAGTTGGATTCTTGGCGAGTAACTCATCCTTGCAAATGGATTCGCGACCAGGGTGTTGATTTGCGTGCGTGTCGAGACCACTTCCTCTAGTCCGGGAATTACCGCGGAACCTCCGGCTAACAGTATGTGCTCAAGCGAGGTGTATGGCGTCGAGGTGAAGAAGAATTGCATCGCCCGCTGAATCTCCAGAGCGATGTTTTCCATGAATGGCCTTAAAACCTCGGTCTCGTAGTTCTCAGGCAAGCCACCGGATCGCTTTGCGGCTTCGGCTTCTTCCTGGCTCATGCCGTATTGCCGCATGATGTCTTGCGTCAGTTGACTGCCGCCAAACGCCTGTTCTCGCGTATATACGGTCTGGTCATTGCGCAGAACGATGATATTCATCACGTTCGCACCGACGTCCACCAAGGCAACGCTCTGGTCCCTGCCTTCGTCCGGAAATTGGCTTCGAATCAAATCAAACGAAGCCTGCACGGCGTAGTTTTCGACGTCCATTACGGTGGCTTTAAGCCCGGCTGCCTCGGCAACCGCCATTCTGTCCTCAACCTTTTCTTTCCGAGAGGCGGCGATCAGGACTTGCGCCTCCTCAGGGGAAGAAGGCGCGGGGCCGATCACCTGAAAATCGAGGTTAACCTCATCCAATGCGAATGGAATGTATTGGTTCGCCTCGGTTTCGACTTGAAACTCCAACTCTTCCTCGCGAAGGCCGGCGGGGACCGTGATTACTTTGGTAATGACCGCTGCAGTTGGCAGCGCCATGGCCACGTTCTTTGTCCTGGTTCCCAGCTTCTTCCACCCACGCCGGACGGCCTCGACGACCGCCTCCAAATTGGCGATGTTTCCATCTACGACGGCATCCTTGGGTAGCGCCTCAATACAATAGCGCTCAACGCGTAGCGCGCCTTTACCGGCGTCAATCAGTTCGACCAACTTCACCGACGATGAACTGATATCCAGACCAAGTACCGGCGGCAGCTTAGCTTTAAAGAGATCAAATGAAAGCGCCACGCTAAAATCTCCTTTCTAAATATCCGGTTAGGCGAAGAAAGTATATTCCACGTTAAATCCTAATAGCAACTCTCGATCCTGTAAAGCATTTATCTAAAGAAATCGGTAGAAATACCACATCCGTACCTCACCAAGCCCTTATATAATTCGACGACACTCGCAGGACATAAATTTACATGTGGATACGCTGGCTCGCCTTCCCTGCGGCAACCGTCGCTGGAATCGGGATTATTGGGGCTGCGATTGCAGCCTTTGTGCTTCTGCTCGCCTACCCGAATCTCCCATCCATTGAAGCACTTACGGACTATCGTCCGAAAATTCCCCTGCGCATCTACACCGCTGATGGATTTCTTATCGGTGAGTTTGGTGAAGAGCGCCGATCAGTTGTAAAAATTGAATCGGTTCCCGATGTCCTCAAGAACGCAATCTTAGCCGCCGAGGATGAGCGGTTTTATCAGCACACAGGTGTCGATTACATCGGGGTATTGAGAGCAGCCTACTCCAATATAAGCCAAGGTGGCAAGATGCAGGGCGCGAGCACGATTACCATGCAAGTTGCCCGAAATTTCTTCCTGAGCAGAGAAAAGACGGTCACCCGCAAGCTCTACGAAGTACTTCTTGCTTTCAAAATAGAGGCTGGCCTCAGCAAAGACCAGATCCTCGAGCTGTACATCAATCAGATCTTTTTGGGTCAAAGGTCCTACGGGTTTGCGGCGGCGGCGCAGGCCTATTTTGCAAAGCCCTTGGAAAAACTAAGCATTGCCGAAGCCGCAGTTCTGGCGGGATTGCCCAAGGCGCCTTCAGCCTATAACCCGGTCGCCAACCCAAGCAGGGCGAAACAAAGGCAGCTCTATGTTCTTCGGCGCATGCGTGAGCTGGACTACATCACTGAGGCGCAGCTTACCGTCGCGCAAAAAGCGCCCATCACTATCAAACGAGACGGGGCAGACTTTCCAGTGCGCGCCGACTACGTCGCGGAAATGGTTCGCCAGATGCTCTATGAGCGCTATCCGGAGGAAATCTATTCGCGCGGCTTCCGCGTCTATACCACCATCCGCAAGGTCGATCAGGACGCAGCCTACGCCGCGCTACGTAAGGGCGTGCTTGACTATGATCGACGCCATGGTTACCGCGGCCCGGAGGGTTTCGCAGATCTGAAGCAGCAGGGTGACGAGGCTTACGACGATGTCCTGTCGGAATACCAGGACAGCGACGACCTGTTAGCGGCGGTGGTTCTAGAGGCCAACGCAAAAGAGGTACGCGCCTGGCGCCGGGGCGAAACCATCGTGATTGCCGGTGAAGGTCTCAAATTCGCCACACGCGCCTTGGAAGAAAAAACCACCCCCGGCAGGCGCATCCGCCGTGGCGCCATCATTCGGGTACAACAAGACGATAAAAAACGCTGGTCCATCGCGCAACTACCTACCGTTCAGTCGGCCTTGATATCAGTGAATTCATACGATGGCGCGATCCGTGCATTGGTGGGTGGTTTCGACTTCAACCAAAATAAGTACAACCACGTGACCCAGGCGTGGCGCCAGCCTGGCTCATCGTTCAAGCCGTTCATCTATTCGGCTTCGCTGGAAAAGGGCTTTACCCCGGCGACAATGATCAACGACTCCCCCGTGACGGTTGACCCGTTTCTCACTGGCGGGCAGGTGTGGGAACCGAAAAATTACGACGGCAAATACGACGGGCCCATCAGCATGCGTACCGCGCTGACCCGCTCTAAAAATATGGTTTCAATCCGGTTGCTGCAATCAATCGGTACGCAGTACGCGCAAGATTACGTCACTCGCTTTGGATTCGATGCCGAAAAGCATCCCCCGTATTTGACCATGGCATTGGGCGCTGGCGCGGTCACGCCATGGCAGATGGCTCGCGCCTATACGGTGTTCGCAACCGGTGGCTATAAAGTTGAGCCCTACATCGTTGAGCGCATTGTCGATGATCGAGGTAACCTGCTCGCGCAGGCCCAGCCAGTGCTCGCCGGCGACCCCAGTCTTCGCGTGATCGATCCCCGCAACGCGTTTCTCATGGACAGCATGTTGCACGATGTTGTGCGACAAGGAACCGCGACGCGCGCCAACTCCATGGGACGTCGCGACTTGGCGGGCAAGACGGGAACAACCAACGATCTGGTCGATGCCTGGTTCGCCGGCTATCAGCCTGGCATCGTCGCGGTCGCCTGGATGGGTTATGACCAACCCAAAAAACTTGGCAATGTCGAAACCGGGGCGGTCGCCGCCCTGCCCATTTGGATCGATTACATGGCCCGAGCGCTCAAGGATGTACCCGAAGTGTTCATGCCCCAGCCCGAGGGCATCGTCACGGCGAGGGTCATCGACGGAAACCCAAAAACACCCAATGGTCGCCTCGAATATTTCTATGAGGAAAATCTGCCACCGGAAGCGCCTTCCGAGTCAAAGCAGCGCGATGAGGCCACGAGCGCACCACCCTGAACTCGCGCCGGAGTGACTCGTCGCACCTAGAGGGGGGCTAGTTTCGGGGACACTATTCGAAGGCTGAACTGGCGACTAAATAAGTATCAGAGCGGTCCAGTAAGTATCAGAGCGGTCTAAATAGAAATGTCGCGTCCTACAAAATCTTTCAACAAGCCTGATACCCTGATCCCAAGTTCAACGCCATCTCGCGTATCCACCCAGCGCTCACCCTCGGCGCGAAAATGAAACCCGCCCGAAGGCGCAGCCACCCATATTTCCTGGACCGGTGAATTCCTGTTGATAATCAATTTCGTGCCATCATCGAACTCAATCTCGAGAATTCCCTCCCCTTTAAAGCTGCAATCGATATCAAGATCAACCCTATCGATCGACGCCGCAATATTTTCAAGTATCCTATTGGATAGAGTGATGAATTCGGTCTCATTCATACGCGTGCTAAGATAACTTTCATTCAAAATTCAGACTCAATCATGCTTCGTATCGCGGCAATAATGCTTGCCCTGTTGGTCCTCGCCGGATGTGGGACAAGGGGACCACTTTACCTTCCTGGACCCGATCAAAAGCCTTCTGCCGATATTACCCCACGGCGATGAGCGCCTTTCCTTTGATTGGCGGCGTATTGCACGCTGAGTCTGTTTCCCTTGAATTCATCGCTCGCGAGTTCGGCACCCCATGCTACGTGTATTCCAGGAACGCGGTCGAGGCTGCCTATCGCCACTATGAATTAACATGTGCCGGGCGCAGTGCCTTAATTTGCTACGCGGTAAAAGCCAACTCGAATTTGGGCGTTCTCAATCTGCTCGCGCGTATGGGTTCCGGTTTTGACATTGTTTCCGGGGGGGAGTTGGCTCGAGTCCTCGCCGCCGGCGGAGATCCTGCGAAAATTCTATTCTCCGGCGTGGGCAAGACAGAAGCGGAGATGCGCCAGGCCCTGGCAACCGGAATTCTCTGTTTTAACGTCGAATCGGAAGGCGAGTTGGAGCGACTCAATGCTGTGGCGCTATCCATGGGAAAGCGCGCCCCGGTGTCGCTTAGAGTCAATCCTGACGTAGACGCACAAACTCATCCCTATATATCCACAGGTCTTAAAGAGAACAAATTTGGGGTCGCCTATGACGAGGCGCCCAGGCTATATCGCAAAGCCGCCGCACTTACCGGGATCAAAGTGACCGGGATTGATTTCCATATTGGCTCGCAACTCACCCAGATCGCGCCCTTCGTGGCGGCGCTGGACAAGATACTGGAGTTCGTTGATACGCTGGATGCGACCGGTGTGCCACTTGAGCATATCGATCTGGGTGGCGGATTGGGTATCCGCTATAACGACGAAACACCCCCGGAAGTCGATAAATATCTGCAAGCATTGTTCGCGCGCTTGGGCGATCGTCGCCAGCGAATCCTGCTTGAACCCGGTCGCTCAATAGTTGGCAATGCCGGCATCCTGCTCACTCGTGTCGAGTATTTGAAAACCAGCTCCGACAAAAATTTTGCCATTGTCGATGCCGCCATGAATGACCTGATGCGGCCAGCGCTCTATGAGGCATGGCACCAAGTCCTGCCGGTGGCGCCCCGCGACGCTCCTGTTCGCAGCTACGATGTGGTGGGGCCCGTGTGCGAATCAGGCGACTGGCTGGCGCGCGAACGCCAGCTCGCCATCGCGCCTGGTGATCTGCTCGCCTTGATGTCAGCAGGCGCCTACGGCATGAGCATGAGTTCCAATTACAACAGCCGCCCGCGTATTGCAGAGGTAATCGTTGACGGCCGCGAGGCGCACCTGGTCAGGCCGCGCGAAACCATTGAGAGTCTGTATTCCTCCGAGCGCTTGATCTCTTGAACCAAATTTATAGGAAAGCCAAACCGCGTCTCGCGTGAGGTTCAAGATCGAGCCAGTCGAAAAGAATCGGACGAAAACCAGCCGGACGCCACCTACTGCATCGGCGCCGGTATCGCTCCCTTTGTTCAATTTGCAGTGGCGGCGTGGATGCCTCGACGATGACTTGGCGGAGAACCAGGACGTGTCAGACGAGTAACTCAACCGATGGCAAAAGCCCCAACCCCTTGGCACGCTTCGCCAAACGTTGATCAAACGTCGCGAATCCGGACGCGCGCGAACTGCGCGCAATGTGCAGCGCATCGGCAAAATCAAGGCCGTCATCGAAGGCATCGAGCGCCGCCTGAACCGCATCACGATACTCGATGGTGACATGCTCGATGCCGGCCAGCGCGCGCAACACGCGGGAAATCGCCTTCGGTGGCAGTTCATAGAACCCGCGCATCACCCATTCCAACTCCATTAATACCGTCACCGAGACGAAGGATCGTTCGGAGAGCGCTGCGATAGCGGCAGGCCGCTGCTTGGCAGCCTCTTTATCGTCGGGATCGTCGATGAAAAACCGGGCTAGAACGTTCGTGTCCAGCGCCCTCATCGCTTGCCGCCGCCCGAATGCTTGAGCATCGACGCAGGATCAAAGTCCTCCAGCCTGCGCGGCACACCCCGCGCTCGAGCCTTCACCATGCCCGCCATCGAGGTCAAGTCCGCCGTCGCCACCGACCGGACAACACGCAGCTTAAGGCCATCTGACTCTTCGATCACATCAAGCCTCGCGCCCGCCCCCATGCCTAGTCGGCGCCGCAATGCGGCGGGCAACACGATTTGGCCTTTCGAGGAGACTAAGAGTGTGGACATAGCGGTTTCCAATGAAGGCGAACAAGCCTCATCCTAAATTGGCTTACCTAGTAAGTCAAGGAGCGAGCGGCTCCCACAGCAGGTACCGCTCCACGCCGCAGAAAACCGGCGCAACCCTCTGCGCGATCAGCGCCGTGCGATCGAGCGCGCCCCACGGAACCGGTTCACCGTCGGCGCGGCCAGGGAGCCATTTCTCGCAGAAGATGGTTTCGCCACCGATATAGAGCGACAAGTCGTCGCGCAGTGCCTGTTGCACTTCGCGGCCCGGTTGCAGGTTGATCTTGCCTTTTCGCCATTTGAGGCCGAGTTCCCACGCCGAAGCCTAGGAGCAAGCCTTACTCACCGAACCCACGGTCGAAGCGGCGCTGAAAAACCATGAAACCCTACGCTCAAGCCGATCAGGCAGATTACCTTGACGAATCGCGAATTGAGACCGACACGCGCGATGCAAATCGTCGAGAACCGCGCACCTGACGGCTGCAAGCAGGGCAAAGACGTGATTTCACGCCAGGAAATGGCGGCGATCACCGAGAACACCAAGCGCTCGGCGGGATTCGACAGTGCCAATACGCCGCCGTCTTACTTGCAATTTCGATAATCGTCCGCGGACGGTATGTCGCTTGACCTGTACGAGTACCACTGCTAGCGTGCGCACTTGCCAAATTTGTCATCCTTAAGCCGACAGAGCGGGAACCAAACAGGATGTCATTGAGGCCACCTTTCCCGCCGATTTGGAAAGTTGCAAAAGTGCAACTTTACAAATCGGCGGGACGCATACGAACCCTGGTTCTATGCCAGAACTGTCAACACTTAACCCACAAGAAACAAAATGGTCATCAGATTACTCTTTGCGGCCGGTATTGCAGCCATCCTTGCCGCTTGCAGCCAGGAACAGAATCGCGCCGCGCCCGCGAAATCCGGCCCTCCGGCGACGCTGATTACGGTGGCCAAAGCCGAGATTGGCAAGGTGGAGATTACCGAGGACACGATAGGCCTTTTGGAGAATCTATACGATCCGCGTGTCGGCGCCGAGGTCGCCGGCCGCGTTCAACGCATGCTCGCCGAGCCCGGCATGCAGTTCAAACGCGGCGCTTTGCTCGCCGAGATTGATTCCAGCGACCAGCAGATTCAAGGGCGCGCCGACGAAGCCGAAATCGCCCGTCTGGAAACCCTGCTCGCCAACCAGGAACGTATCGTCGAGCGTCAGGCGCAGCTGGTTAAGCAGAATTTTTTATCGCAGACGGCGCTCGACGACACCACTGCACAGCGCAATGCGCTGCTGCAACAGGTGGTTTCCGCGAAGACCCGTTTGGAAGCCAGCCGCAATTCGCTGCGCAAGACCCTGGTCCTCGCGCCCATTGATGGCCGAATCGAACAACGCCTAGTCGCCCAGGGCGATTACGTCAAGTTGGGCGACCCCATGTTCCGCATCGTGGGCACGCAGCAACTGCGCGCGCGCCTGCCATTTCCCGAGGGCGCCTCGACCCGCATCAAGGTTGGCATGGCGGTGCGCCTGTCTTCCCCGTTGGCGCCAGGAAAAGTGTTTGAGTCGCGGATCAGCGAATTGCGCCCCAGCATCACCGCGACCAGCCGCTCGCTGGATGCCATCGTGGTATTCGCCAACGACGGTTCGCTGGTGGGCGGCGGCTCAGTCAACGCCCAGGTGGTCAGCGCCATCAAGGACAATGTCGTTACCGTCCCGGAACAAAGCGTGGTGCTGCGGCCGGCAGGCAAAGTGGTCTACCTCGTCGCCGAGGGCAAGGCGCAACAGAAGATTGTTGAAACAGGTTCGCGCAAGGACGGCAAAATCGAGATCGTTTCGGGACTCTCGGGCGGGGAAACTATCGCCCTTGATGGCGCCGGGTTTCTTACCAACAATGCCAATGTCTCACTGCCCGGGGCCAGGGCCGGAAAAGGCGGCGGTGGCAAAGGCGGCGGAGGCAAGGGTGGCGATGGTAAGGGTGCAAATAGCGGCGGTGATTCCGCTGAAGCAAAGGCCGAGAAGGGCGCGGGTACCGAGGAAGTCGCCGACAAGCGAGTCGGCGGCAAAGGCCAATCCGGCAAACAAGACTCATCCAAAGTAGAGAATAAATAATAGGCTAAATGGCACGTACTTCCTATTGGATCACATACAAAAGTATGAAATTATTTCTGCCGCTTGCTGATTATTTACGTTTGCTGCTTATTGACTGGCGCGAATGGCACCATTTGCAGCAACACATGGATATTTTTTTGAACGCCTACACTCGATTGGAGCACGGTCATGACACTGCCTGAGCTATCCATTAAACGCCATGTTCTCGCCGTCATGTTGAGCGCCGTGCTGGTTCTGTTCGGTTACATTAGCTATCAGCGCATCGGCATGGACCGCCTGCCCTACATCGAGTTTCCTGTGATTTCGGTGCAAACCAATCTGCGTGGCGGCAATCCGGAAATCATCGACGCCGGCATCACCAGTTTGCTGGAAACCGCCATCAACGGCATACCGGGCATCGAGGACATTCAATCCACCTCGAGTCCCGGGGTGTCGCGCATCAACATTACCTTCAATCTGGAGAAGCGCATTGATGTCGCGTTCAATGAGGTTCAGGCCAAGGTCAATCAGGTGTTGCGACGACTGCCCAGGGATGCCGACCCGCCGGTGGTGGCCAAGTTAGAGACCAATGCGCAGCCGATGTTCTGGATAGCGCTCTCTGGCGACCGTACCCAGCAGCAGTTAAATCAATACGCCTCCAACACGCTGAAAAAACTTCTTGAGACCATAGACGGGGTCGGCGAGGTTCGCATCGGCGGTCAGCGCGAGCGCACCATTCGCGTCAATCTAATCCCCTCCAAGATGGCCGCTTTCTCGGTTGCCGCGCAGGATATCAGCGAAGCCTTCTCGCGCGAGCATCTACAAATGTCAGGCGGCTTTCTGACCGGCCAAACCACCGAGCAGTTGGTGAAGCTGGACCTTGAATTCCACAAAATTGAAGATTTGGAGAAGATGATCGTCGGCTACCGCGAGGGCGCCCCGATTCGCCTCCGGGATATTGCCGTGATCGAAGACGGCCTGGCCGATAACCGCCAGCTTTCCCGCTACAAGGGCCAGATGGCGGTAAGCCTGGGCATCATCAAAATTCCCAACACCAATACGGTGCAAATCGCCGACGAAATACTGAAGCGCCTGAACGATGAAATCATACCCAACCTGCCTCCGGGACTGAAGATTGAGGTTGCCGCCAACGACGCGATATTGATTCGCGACATTGTTAATTCCTTAAAGGAACATTTGATCGAAGGAACCTTGCTGGCGGCGCTGGTGGTGCTCTTGTTTCTGCGAAGCTTTCGCTCTACCTTGATCATCGCCACCACCATTCCGGTTTCCCTGCTTGGCGCGGTAGCAGTGATTTACTTTTTTGGCTACACCTTCAATTCAGTCACCATGCTTGCGTTGCTCTTGTTGATCGGCGTGGTGGTCGACGACTCGATCGTTGTCCTTGAGAACGTGTTCCGACATCGCGAAACTCTCAACTCCGACCCGGTTTCAGCGGCGCTTGACGGCAGCCGGGAGGTGACTTTCGCGGTACTCGCGGCAACGCTGTCCTTGGTCTGTATTTTCGCACCGGTGGTTTTCATCGGCGGCATCATCGGCCAGTTTTTCAAGTCGTTCGCGGTGGTGGTGACCTTCGGCGTGCTGGTGTCCTGGTTCGTTTCGATGACGCTCACGCCCATGCTTTGCTCACGCTTTCTCAAAGTGGAGGACCAGCATGGCGTGGTGCATCGTTGGCTGGATCGAAGGTTGGATGCCATGGAGCGCACCTACCGGTACTTCCTCGACAAGTCCTTGAAACACCGTTGGACGGTGCTTTTCATCACTCTTGCGGTGGTGGCATCAAGCGTCTACTTTTTTCAAAACGTCGGCAAGGAACTGGCGCCGCAGCAGGACGAAGGCCGCTTCGTGATCGCGTTTCGCGCGCCCTTGGGTTCCAACATCAGCTATTCGGAGCGCAAGATCAAAGAGATCGAGGCCATTCTCGCCAATGTCCCCGAGATCGACAATACCCTGGCGGTGATCGGATTCGGCGGATCGGGACAGGTGAGCAACGGCAACGTCGTGGTGCGCTTGAAACCGCTCGCGGAACGCAAGCGCTCTCAACAGCAAATCCTCACAGCGGTTCGCCGCGATGTGCAGCAAATTGCTGGCGCGCGCGTATTTGCCCGAGCTTTCGGCCTGGTTCAAGGCGAGCGCACCGAGTCGCTGCAGTTTGTGGTGAGCGGCCCCAACCTCAAGGAGATGGGCGCACAGGCGCTGCGACTGCAGCAAGCGCTTCAGGCCGATCCCGCCATCGGGCGCCTCGACACCGATCTTCAACTGGATCTGCCGCAACTGGTGCTGGCCCCCGACAGAACGCGCGCCCAGGCGCTGGCTCTCACTTCCCAGGATATAGCGCTTGCCATCAGCATGATGTCGGGCGGCATCGATATCGCGCAATTCAGCGACGAGCAAAGCGATGGAAGGCGTTATTTCGTACGTGTCAAGGCTCAGGATGGCCAAATTACTCAGGAAGCCGACTTAAGCAAAATCTACCTCCGCAACCGGCAACAGCAATTAATCCGCCTGGATAGCGTTGCCGGATTCAAGGAAGTCCTGGGGCCCGCGGTGATCGGTCGTTTCGATCTTCAGTACGCCGCGCGCTTCTACGGCATCCCCAGCATTCCCCTGGGCGATGCCATCGAAAAAGTTCGCGCCGCCGCCACCACTTTGCCGCCGGGCTACCAGGTGCAATTCCTCGGCGAAGCCAAGGAGTTGGGCAAAACGCAAAACTTCATCCTGTTCGCTTTCACCGTGGGTTTGATCCTTCTGTACATGGTTTTGGCGAGCCAGTTCAACTCTTTCCGGCAGCCTTTCGTGATCATGCTTGCCGTGCCGTTGGCGATCATCGGCGGGGTGTTCGCGCTATGGCTATCGGGCCCGGTGAGCCAGGGACTAAACGCCATGGGTATCAATTCAATTCCGCAAACCCTGAATATCTATTCGATGATCGGTCTGGTCTTGCTCATCGGCCTGGTGGCGAAAAACTCCATCTTGCTGGTCGACCTGACCAATCAAAGACGCCAGGAGGGAATGGATACCGATGCGGCTCTACGCGATGCCTGTCCGATACGTTTGCGCCCGGTGCTGATGACATCGCTCACGATTATTCTCGCCCTCGCGCCCGCTGCGATGGGCTTTGGCACGGGATCGGAAACCAACGGCCCGTTGGCGCTGGCCGTGATTGGCGGGATGATTACCTCGACACTGCTTACGCTGGTGGTGGTGCCGGCCGCCTATTCGCTGGTCGAGACGGGCGATTTGCTTAAGATTCGCCGGGCCGCTCCGGCCAGCGCCGTCATCACGTGATGCTCGGGCTGTCGTGCACCCTCAGCCGCGCACTGCCGCGGTTGAACGCGGCCCCGAACCGCGCACCCTGAAATAAAGACGATAACCGAGCAACAACGCGAGCAACAACGCGTAGACGATCGGCTCGGTCAAATCGCGCTTGACCATCCACCAGAAATGCAGCACCGCCAGCGGCGCGATCAGGTACACCAGCCGGTGCAGTGACTGCCAGCGTTTCGCACCGAGTCTGCGCACCATGGCATTGGTCGAAGTGACCGCCAGGGGAATCAACAAAACCAGGCAGGTAAATCCAACCGTGATGAACGGGCGCTTGACGATATCCTTGAGAATTTCCGCGACATCGAATACGTGATCGAACGACACGTAAGCCGACAGGTGCAAAAGCGCGTAGAAAAACGTGTACAGGCCCAGCATCCGGCGCAATCGCAACAACCCTGTCAAGCCAGTGATCCTGCGCAAGGGTGTTACCGCAAGGGTCAGCAACAACAAGCGCAAGGTCCAATCGCCAACGGACCGCGTGATGTACTCCGCAGGATTAGCACCCAGCCACTCGGGAAAGAAAAATGCCCCGGCAATCAGATAGGCCAAAGGCAACAATGCCAGTACGAACAGAAATACCTTGAGGGCCGTTACCGCGCGCTCGGACAAACGCATCGCGAGATCCGATTAATAGTTCTTGCGCAGATCCATCCCCGCATAAAGGCTCGCGACCTGATCGCCATAGCCATTGAACAGCTGCGTCTTGTGATTGGCAAAGAATGCCGGCAGCCGCTTTTCGCTGCGTTGGCTCCAGCGCGGGTGATCGACATCCGGATTGACGTTTGAGTAAAACCCATACTCCTGGGAATTGGCTTTCTCCCATGCGGTGCGTGGCTGCTTTTCGACGAAACGAATTCGCACAATCGACTTGCCGCTCTTAAAACCGTACTTCCATGGAACCACCAACCTCACCGGCGCGCCGTTTTGATTGGGCAGCACCTGGTCATACATTCCTAGCGATAAAATCGTCAATGGATGCATGGCTTCGTCGATTCTCAGCCCTTCAATGTATGGCCATTCAAGCACCGGCAAACGCACTCCCGGCATATTCTCAGGCTGCAGTGCTGTGTGAAATTCCACGAACTTCGCGCTGCTTGTGGGTTCGACGAGATTCGCCAGTTTGTTGAATTCAAACCCGATCCAAGGAATCACCATCGACCAGGCCTCAACGCAGCGCAAGCGATAGATGCGCTCTTCCAACTGCATCTTCATCAAATCTTCAATCCCGAAAGTGCGCGGCTTTTTCACCGCGCCCTCGACCACGACCGTCCAGGGCTGAGTTTTCAATCGCTTCGCATACTGGGGAGGATCAGATTTATCGGTGCCGAACTCGTAATAATTCACGTAGCTGGATACATCCTTGATGGTGTTCGTTTTTTCAGTCGTGGAGAATTTGCTTTTCGTAAACCCAGCCAGTTTCGCGCCATCCTGCGCGACGGCATCATTTGTTCCCGCACCGGCGATCGCGCCAAGAGCCAATGCTCCAGCTGCAGCAACGAACTCTCGCCGCCGATGATAAATATTTTGCGGGGTTATCTCGGTGGGTCGGAGGTCACTGGGGCGTTTGATCAACATGCGAAGCACTCCGTTTTTCGGTTATGGCGATGCTAACTCAGTCGCGCCAAAACCCGAATTCCTTACAGCCTCGATCTCGCGAACTGACCCGGGCATCAACCAGCGGATAAGCGCATTAGCAACCTAAACAGGTGTAGCCGAAACCAAACCGGGTGTCATTTAGGCCGCGTTTCCCTGAAAATGTAGCGTTGCAAAAAGCGCAAGGCTACATTTTGGCAGGACGTATTTAAACCCTTATTCAAACCCTGATTCTTTGCCAGAATTGTCAACACTCAGCTTGTAAGTGGCTAAGGGTCCCCTGGAACACTATTCCATTATTCAAGAAAACGTCAGGAAATCGCCGCATCAATCAACCGGCTAGCGCAGACCCGCGATGTAATCGGCAACCGCCTTGATCTCAGCGTCGCTCATTTTCTCGGCGACCATGCGCATCATCTTATTTGGGTCGTTGGCACGCTCACCCGCACGGAAGGTTCGCAATTGCGCCTCAGTGTATTCGGCATGCTGTCCTGCCAGGCGCGGATACTGCGAAGGCATTCCCGCGCCAGTGGCGCCATGACACGATGCGCACGCCGCCAGACCTTTGGCCACATCGCCACCACGGTAGATTTTGCGGCCCAGGTCGGCGGAATTGGCATTTTTGGCCGCGCCATCCTTGGGTTTTTGGGCCGAGTAGTACGCAGAAATATTCTTTATATCCTCGGGCGAAAGAGTTGCGCTCATGCCCAGCATCACCGGATTCTTGCGTTCTGTATTGGCCTTGAAATTGGCCAGTTGTTTCGATAGATATTCGGGATGCTGACCTGCCAGTTTCGGATTGATTGCCGCTGGGCTGTTCCCGTCCTCGCCATGGCAGGCGGCGCAAACTTTGGCGGCAACCACCCTGCCTTTTTCAGGATCTGCCTTGGCCGCACCGGACTGCGCAATCGCCGCGGATGTACATCCCGCCAATATGGCGTGCGCAAATGCAAGGGTGGTGAGAAGCGAAATTTTTTGTGAAGCCATGTCTATGAGACCCGAATAAAATAGCGACGAGGACCTTTTGTCCGTACCGCTGAACTCGCGCTCACCCGGACAATCAGTGCTTTGTAATACTGATATTCTAGCAGGCCGTCGTCATTGCGGCTGCCCTCTTTGAGGCGTCCGCATTTTAGCAACCCCGCATTTAGCAATCTATAACCGGCCTCAGCCCCATGCCCCTGTTTCAAAACGCGGTCTACGCCTTCAGTGTTGCCACTTTGGATGACCCGCTTCCCGCGAGCGCAGGTGAAATTGCGTTCGCAGGCCGCTCCAACGCCGGCAAATCCAGCGCCATCAATACCATGGCCACTCGACGTCGCCTGGCGTTTGTCAGTAAGTTACCAGGTCGCACCCAGATGATTAATTTTTTCGAGCTCGGAGAAATGCGCTTCCTGGTGGATCTTCCCGGTTATGGCTACGCCAGTGTTCCTGGGGCCATACGCTCGAAATGGGACAAAGTGTTAGGCAGCTATTTACAGGGACGACCAGAACTGCGAGGCATGGCGCTGATGATGGACATTCGCCACCCAATGACCGAGCTCGATCAACGAATGATCGATTTCATGCGGCCAACGGGTATCCCAATTCATGTCCTTTTAACCAAATCGGACAAGTTGGCGCGCACCGAAGCCGCGGCTCGTTTGATCGTGGTACGCGAAGCACTCACGCAGTTGTCGCCGCATTTTTCGGTACAACTGTTCTCCAGCCTCAAGCGCAGTGGCATCGAGGAGGCGGAAGCGGTATTCGCGGGCTGGCTGTCAATGACGGTGGCGCACGCGAACACCACTCCAAATTCATCGACATCCGATCTCGCGCCCAGCGTCACCCCGAAAAAACCACCTAATCCCTCGGGCCGAATTCGGCGCCGCAGCGATGGAATATGGAAGCCGGAAAGTAAAAAGCCCCGGGCTAAAGGGGAATAAAGCCCGGGGGAAACGCCTTAGGATCTAAGGCGCACCGCTCAGGGAGGAGGAGCGGGAGATGATTAAAAAGTCATCCATTGGATAGAGTGGCGCAAAGGGCAAAAGGTTCAAAAAATAAGCGGCTTATGCGGGTATCAAGGGCATTAGCAAGCTGATAACAAATTAGATTGCAGCTCGGGAGGACTATGAAAATTTATGGGGAGTTTCCCTCAGTTCGTATGCGCCGTATGCGCAAGGACGAGTTCTCACGAAGGTTGATGCGTGAGCATGTACTCACATCAAACGACCTGATCTACCCGGTCTTTGTCATCGATGGTAATCGCCGTACACAAGCGGTGGCCTCCATGCCGGGGGTCAGCCGATACACTTTGGACAAGCTCCTTCCCATCGCGGAACGCTGCCTGAATTTGGGCGTGCCGGTAATCGCATTGTTTCCTGCCATTGAGCCTGCCTTAAAGACCCCGAATGGCATCGAGGCCACCAATCCCGATGGTTTGATTCCGCGAGTGGTCGCGGCTTTGAAAAAGCGCTTCCCCGAATTAGGAGTGATGACCGATGTCGCCCTGGACCCATACACCAGCCATGGGCAGGACGGCGTACTGGATGCCGATAGCTACATACTTAACGATGAAACGCTCTCTGTTTTAGAACGGCAAGCATTGGTTCAAGCCGCTGCGGGGGTGGATATCGTCGCCCCCTCGGACATGATGGATGGCCGCATTGCTCGCATCCGCGCAGCGCTGGATGCCCGCGAACATATCCACACCAAGATCATGGCCTACTCGGCCAAATACGCCTCGGCCTTCTACGGCCCGTTTCGCGATGCGGTGGGTTCGGCCGGCGCATTGGGCAAGAGCAACAAAATGACCTACCAGATGGATCCGGCCAACTCCGATGAGGCCCTCTGGGAAGTGGGCATGGATCTCCAGGAAGGCGCCGACATGGTAATGGTGAAGCCCGGCATGCCCTATCTGGACATCCTCGCGCGAGTTAAAGCAGAGTTCAAAGCGCCGACCTTCGTCTACCAGGTAAGCGGCGAATACTCGATGCTCAAAGCCGCCTGCGCGCGGGGCTGGCTGAACGAAGATGCCGCGGTGATGGAGGCCTTGCTAGCGTTCAAACGCGCCGGCGCCGATGGCATCCTCACTTATTTCGCACTCGATGCGGCGGAGCGATTACGCAAGGGCTGAGCCTGGGCAACGCGCTAAAATCGCGCACTTCCATCGGATTAATCGAAAAACTCATCCCTCGCGATAAAACATGTTTCTGACGAGGCTTCATGTTTTTACCACTGAACCATCAAAAAGCAAGGAAGCACCGTGAGCCATTACCAACACCACGTATTTTTTTGCTGCAACCAACGCACCAATGGCGATGCCTGTTGCAACGATCATGGGGCGCAGGATCTACGCGATTACGCCAAGGGCAAGGTCAAGGCACTGGGACTCTCAGGCGAAGGCAAAACGCGCATCAACCAGGCGGGTTGCCTGGACCGCTGCGAACTCGGCCCGGTGATGGTCGTCTACCCGGAAGAAGTCTGGTACACCTACGTGGATAAATCCGACATCGACGAGATCGTCGAGGAACATCTCAAAAACGGCAAGGTGGTCGACCGCCTGCGGATATGAGCGGCACGGTCGAGCGGGTGCTCATCCCCGGCGAGGCGGGGGCGATCGAGGCGGTACTGGATTTTCGCGATAGCGAGCCACCGCGCGGCGTAGCGCTGGTTGCCCATCCGCATCCCCTCTACGGCGGCGCCCTGGACAATAAGGTCGCGCAGACGCTGGCTTGGGCGTTTCGCGATCTGGGCTACGTGGCTGTGCGACCCAATTTTCGCGGCGTCGGGCAAAGCCAGGGCACGCACGACAAGGGCATAGGGGAAACCGAGGATTTACAAAAGGTTTGCGAATGGGCCTCGCAACGCTTCGGCAACCAGAAAACCGTGCTTTGCGGATTCTCCTTTGGTTCCTATGTGCAAATCCGGCTGGCGCAGCGCATCGCCGTCGAACGCATGGTATTGGTGGGCACAGCGGTGGGCCGCGTCAGCGGCGACCGCGAATACGCCGGCGCAAATGTCCCCGAAGACACGGTGGTCATTCATGGCGAATTGGATGAAACTGTACCGCTGGCCAATGTGCTTGCCTGGGCCGCGCCTCAGGATCTTCCAGTGACTGTCATACCTGGCGCCGATCATTTTTTTCACCGCCGCCTGAATATTATTCGCGGCATCGTCAAACGCGCATGGCCGTCCTTTCAGTAGAGGGCCTTCGCAAATCCTACGGCGCCACAGAAGTTCTGCGTGGCGTTAGCTTTTCAATTGAACGCGGCGAGTGCTATGGGCTGCTCGGCCCCAATGGCGCGGGCAAGACCACGACCTTGCGCTTATGTCTGGGTCTAATCGAACCCGATGGGGGAACGCTCAGCTTGCGAGGCATGCCGGTGCCGCTTGCGGCACGCGAAGCCCGGGTTCGTGTCGGCGTGGTACCGCAGATGGATAATCTCGACCCGGATTTCACCGTTGAGGAGAACCTGATTGTCTATGGACGATATTTCGGCCTGCATCAAGAAGAGGTGCGCAGGCGGATTCCGAAATTGCTCGAATTTGCGGGTCTCTCCGGCCGCGCCACCGCGCGAATCCAAGAACTCTCCGGTGGCATGAAACGCAGGCTCACCATGGCGCGCGCCCTGGTCAACGATCCGGAAGTCATTTTCATGGATGAACCCACGACAGGGCTTGATCCACAAGCACGCCACCTCATCTGGGCGCGAATGAAACAACTGCTTGGCGAAGGACGAACCATTCTGCTCACCACGCATTTCATGGATGAGGCTGAACGGCTTTGCTCCCGCCTTGCCATCATGGACACCGGCAGGATCATCGCCGAAGGCTCGCCGCGCCAGTTGATCGCCGAGCATATCGAGCCACAGGTAGTCGAGGTCTATGGCGATGGCGTCACTGAGTGGGCCAAAACGCGCGCCTCGCAATTGGCGGATCGGGTTGAGATCGCCGGGGAAACGGCATTTTGCTATTCGCGTGAACCGGGTCCCTTGCTCGCGAACCTTGAGCACAGAAATGCACAGACCGAAAATGAGTTGCGCTACATGCACAGGCACGCAAATCTCGAAGACGTGTTTCTCAAGCTAACCGGTCGAGACCTGCGCGAATGAGTATGAGTCGTTACGCGCCGCCGGCGCCAAGCCTGCGCTTCATACCGGTGTGGCGCCGCAATCTGCTGGTCTGGCGCAAGCTGGCCATTCCTTCCATCCTCGGCAATTTCGCCGACCCATTGATTTACATGCTGGGACTAGGCTATGGACTGGGAAGCCTCGTTCCCGATGTTGGTGGCGTGTCCTACATTGCCTTTCTTGCCGCTGGGACGGTGTGCTTCTCCACCATGAACAGCGCCACTTTCGAGGCCTTGTACTCGGGCTTTTCGCGTATGCACGTGCAACGCACCTGGGAGGCGATCATGAACGCGCCTGTAAGCCTGGACGACGTGGTGCTGGCCGAGCTCACCTGGGCCGCGAGTAAAAGCTTCCTGTCCGGCCTGGCCATCCTGGTCGTGGTCTGGGTGCTGGGGCTGACGAACTCTCTGCTGTCCTTGTGGATACTCGCGGTCATTCCCTTGATTGGCCTGGTCTTCGGCGCATTGGCTCTCACTATCACCGCGCTGGCTCGCAGCTACGACTTTTTCATGTACTACTTCACCCTGGTGATCACGCCCATGGCGATGTTGTGCGGTGTGTTCTATCCGATATCGCAACTACCCGCGCCATTGCAGGCATTTGCGTCAGTGCTGCCGCTCACTCATGCCACCGACCTGGTTCGCCCGCTCTTGTTCGGCGAGATACCGGCGGCGCCGCTGACAAACATATTGGTCTTGCTTGCCTACGCGCTGCTGGGCTTTTATGCTGCGGTGGTTCTTTTCCGCCGTCGGTTTCTGGATTAGCCGAGCGCGCCGAACAAATGCTCTGGATTAAAGCCTTTCACATCATTTTTGTCATTACATGGTTCGCGGCAATTTTCTATCTGCCGCGCCTGTTCGTCTATCACGCCAGCGCTACCGACCGTGAAGGCATCGAACGCTTCAAGATCATGGAACGAAAGTTATATCGCGGCATCATGATGCCGAGCGCAGTGCTGGCCCTTTTATCCGGATTCTGGTTGTACCTGGACTACGGATTTTCCGGCGGCTGGCTCATAGCGAAACTTGCCATCGTCACGTTGCTGGTGGCCTATCATTTCTGGTGTGGACAATTGCTGCGTGATTTTGCCGCTGATCGCAATACAAAATCCCATGTCTGGTATCGTTGGTTCAATGAAGTCCCGGTAGTACTGTTGATCGCAGCAGTGATTCTTGTGGTGGTTAAACCTTTTTAGTGTTGTCTGTCAAGGCACTAAAAATGCTGCGGCATTACCCTCTGGCGTTTTTAATGAAGCCCGTGCTAAGCTGGCGCATCACACTTTTCGACGCGCGCCAATAATAATCTTCGCATACACCGCGGGCTGGCAACATGAATCGATCAGACAGTGTAGTGCTGCGGCCAGCCCGAGCGGGTGACGCCGAAATTATCGCGGGGCTATCCCGCGATTTAATTGAATCAGGCCTGGGCTGGTCATGGAGTCCGGAGCGCGTCGCCCGTTCCATGGCCGAAAAAAATACCGTCACGCTGGTTGCTTTGGAACGCGGCCGGGTGGTGGCCTTCGTTATTGCATTTTTCGGCGAAGAGCATGCGCATCTTTCCCTTCTCGCAGTACGTCCGTCACACCAACGCCAGGGTATCGGCCGGCGCTTGATGGAGTGGTTGCTGAAATCCGCGCGCGTAGCGGGAACGGCAAGCATTCACCTGGAATTGCGTTCGCGCAACCAAGCCGCGCGGCGCTTCTATCGGGCCTTGGGATTTGTCGAAACCGCCTATGTGCCAGGCTACTATCGCGGGCGGGAGATGGCCTTGCGAATGGCGCGAGAGCTGCGCGACGCGCGCGCGCAGTTGCCTGAGTGGCGGCTGCCTAGTCCGAAATCCTCCTGAGCGCGCGCTTGCCGGCGGGGTTTCGCGGCGTTTGGATTTTCTTTACTTTCGTCTTTCTATTGCCTGTGTTCGCATCCGCGGCGCCAGCTCGCATCGAACCCGGTGTTTCTCTGGAGTTGGCGCGGTGGCGCACCCAGCATTACCGCGACGTCCAATACGCAGTGACTCTCAATCTTCACAGCGGCGCAAGCCGTCTCGAAGGTTTTATTGATATTCGCGTAAATATTGTAGACAGCGCGGCGGCGAACACCGCGGAAATCACGGCTGCGAGAAAAACACTGAACACAGCAACGAATGCGCTGGACGATCTCATCCTAGATTGGCGCGGCGAGCGCGCCGAGGAACGTGTGCACGATATCCTCGTCAATGGGCTGCCGGCATTTGGCGTTCGGTTCGACGCTGACCATTTGATCATTCCCGGAGCGTTGCTCGAACGGGGCGAAAACCGTATTGCCATGCGTTTTCAGGCGCCGGTGGGCACGGCAGGCGCCGCCATCACCCGTTACATTGATCGCGAAGACGGTTCGGAATATCTTTACTCGCTTTTTGTTCCTTCGGACGCAAGCACCATTTTCCCCTGCTTTGATCAACCCGATTTGAAGGCGCGCTTCACCCTGAACCTTAGCGCGCCATCGGAATGGAAGCTGATCTCCAACGCGCCATTGCGCAAGTCCGAGGTCGAGGGCGAGGGCGAGGGCGCAAGACGGCGCCATCATTTCGCGCCGACCGAGCCGATCAGCACCTATCTTTTTGCTTTTGCCGCTGGGCCGTTTGTCGAGTTTGTCGAATCCGGCGCGCAATCGCCAGTGCGGCTGTTCGCCCGACGTACCCAAGCCGAGCGCGCGGCAAAAGAGGCAAACAATCTGCTCCAACTCAATCGAGCGGCCATGAACTGGTTCGCCGACTATTTCGCTCATCCCTTTCCCTTCGCGAAATACGACCTGGTATTGATTCCGGAGCTTGCCTATGGGGGCATGGAACACGCCGGGGCAAGCTTTCTGCGCGAGGAGTCGGTTTTGTTTCCCATCGAACCGGGAATGTCCGATTTGTTGCGGCGGGCGAACCTGCTCCTGCACGAAACCTCGCACCAATGGTTCGGCGATCTGGTGACCATGCGCTGGTTCGATGACCTGTGGTTGAAGGAAGGTTTCGCCAATTTCATGTCCGCCAAGGCCATGGAAGCCCTGCTGCCGGAATTCCCTGCCTGGGTCGCATTTCACTCGCTGAAAACATCCGCCTACCGAACCGATGTCACGCGCGGCACCACACCCATCCGCCAGCCCATGGTCAATCTGTCGGCTGCGAAATCGGCTTACGGCAATATCGTCTATGCGAAAGCGCCTGCGGTGCTTCGCCAGGCGGAGTTTTTCATCGGAGAGCGAAAATTCCGCGACGGCATCCGCGAATTCATCAAACGTCATGCGTTTGGCGCCGCGAATTGGAGCGACCTAGTGGGGGCGCTGGAGCGATCTTCAGGCGAGAAGCTGGGGCCTTGGGCAAAGGCCTGGGTGGAACACCAGGGCATGCCACGGGTTCGCTTGATTCCACGACTGGATAAGGCGGGAAACCTGCGGGAAATAGACATTGAACAGCACGCAGTCGGCGGCGAATTCCCGGACAAAAATTTTATCTGGCCGATGAAACTGCGTATTCAAGTGCTCAGTGCCGGCCGATCGCGCGTACATGAGGTACGCCTGATTCGCGCACGTACCCAGATTGCGACCCCAGGCGCGGGAAAATTCCAGTACGCCATTGCCAATTTTTCGGACCGTGGCTACGGTCAATTCCCGCTTGACCCTGCGAGCCTCGCCTACTTGCTGGATCATCCTGAAACCATGCGATCAGATCTGACACGTGCATTGATTCAGGAATCCTTGTGGGAATCGGTGCGCAACGCCGAGCTCGACCCGGAGCGCTACCTTGAACTGGTGCTTGAGCGCCTGCCTGCGGAGCGCAACGAAATTATCGCGGCGGGAATGCTTGCGCGACTGCGCGTCGCACACTTGCGTTACCTCGATGATCGGCGCCGGGGCGCGCTGAGCGCGCGCATCGAGGAGTTTCTTTTCTCCCAAATGCGTGCCGCCACAAACGCTAGCCGGCGAATCGAATATTTCCGCGCTTTCGCGGATCTCGCCCGCGGCAACGAGAGCCTGACCCGTTTGAAAAATTTAATGTCGGGGAAAATAGAGATACCAGGGCTGGTATTGCGTTCCCGCGACCGATTTCGCATGCTGCAAACCCTGCTTGCCGCTGACGATCCCGACGCACCCCAACTGCAAAATGAGCTCGGCGCCGCCGATAGCAGCGGCGAAGGTCGACGCTATGCCTTCGCGGCTGCGGCTGCGACTCCCGACGCGGACACCAAGCGCGCCCTGTATGCGCGTTTCATCGAGGATACGCGGCTGCCTGAGGCGTGGATCGAAGAGGCGCTGGGGCCGTTCAACAGACTTGAGCAAGCATCACTCACCGCGCCATTGCTCCCCGCGGCACTTGCAGCCATCCCCCGATTGAAACGCGAGCGCAAGATATTTTTTGTCAATGACTGGCTTGGCAACTTCATAGGCGGTCAGACCACGCGAGCATCGATCCAGATCACCCTACGCTTTCTCGCAGAAAACAAAATTGACGAGGATTTACGGCTCAAGGTGTTGGAATATCTGGACACTCTCGAGCGCACCGTCCGTACCAGAGAAAAATTCAGCTCTCGCTGAGCCGAATACACTCAATCCACTGAGGTACACCAAACCGACCACGGCATACCGAACCGACCACGGCATAACAAGCCCGGCCACCAGCACGGCACCCGGCAGGGCGGCCTACTTCCGAGCTCTACGCAACTCCTCAACCATGGCCGCGCGCTGCGCGGGGGTGAGCTCGGTGACGCCGCCTTTTCGCAACAGCAAATACAGCAAGGCGCCATTGATAAGGATAAAAATTACCTCGATATAGAGCATTTGCGGCACGATGGCGCGCGTGCCGTGATCGCCAAACAGAAAATAAAACCCGTCAAACGAGGACAGCACAGATTGTGATATCGCGTAGTAATTTTCCATGGGCGGAAACAACAGCACCAACATCAAGTTGATTCCCACGCCCAACAGGACAACGCGCGGCCAATCGAAGGATTTATTTTCTTTGGTGGCTTTCGCTGGTCGGTCGCGCAGAAGCAGCCAGCCGATTGCCGCATTCAGCAAAACCACAAAAAATTCCAGGTGCTGGAAACTTTTGTTGACGACGTAATTCGGGCGGCCATCGAATACCCAGGCGAAACCTTCGAACGTCGCCACCCCCGCTCGTGCTTGCGAAACGTAATCGAACGGTGGGAACAGATACACGACCAACAGATTGCAGAAGGAAAGTCCCAGCGTAATCCACTGAAGTCTATTCATTATTCTTCGCCTCCCTGATTGGCGCTTCCACTATGGAAGCGATCCTTTCACGCTGCCGCCAGTAAAAACTAACATGTAAATACTATCAAATCAAGATTATCAAATTGCAGGAAGTCTAGGTTGCACGCTCAATAACGAGGCGCCGACGTGCTAGCCTTGGACAGCACACATGGATACAAAGCACCTACGCATGCCACTGACCGAAGCGCCGAGTTATTTCGCAAGCTGCCCGCGGGGATTGGAGCCGCTGCTGGCCGCCGAGCTTGGGCGCTTGGGCGCAGGCAGTGTGTCGCCAACCGCGGGCGGTGTAGCCTTTGCGGCAGATGTGCGCACCCTGTATCGCGCCAATCTTGAGTCCAGGCTCGCGACTCGAATCCTGCGCCGACTGGACACCCAGAGCTATCGCAACGAGCAGGATATCTACCAGATCGCGCGCAACGTCGCGTGGCACCGTTGGTTCAAGGTTTCGCAATCCATTCGAGTGGATATCACAGCAGTCCGATCACCGCTGAAAAGTATCGACTTTGCCACGCTTCGCATCAAGGACGCAGTGTGCGACCGGTTCCGGGATGAAACCGGGGATAGGCCCAACGTCGATACGCGCACCCCAGAGGTTCGCATTCAGGCATTTCTCACGCGCGATAGCATGACTTTGTATCTGGATACCTCGGGTGAACCGCTCTACAAGCGTGGTTATCGCGCCCAATCGGTGGAGGCTCCTCTAAAAGAGAACCTCGCGGCCGGCATCCTCCTGCTGACGGATTGGCGCCCCGATGAGGTGCTGCTCGATCCCATGTGCGGCGGGGGCACCTTGCTCGCCGAAGCGGCGATGATGGGTCTCAATATCGCCCCCGGACTCGGACGTGACTTTGGATTGCAACGCTTGGCCGATTTCGATGCCGTGGTCTGGACTTCGGTTCGCGATGCGGCGCTGGCGGCGCGAACCCTGGATAAGAAACTGTCCATCCATGGCAGCGATCTGCATTACCGCGAAGTCGAATACGCGAAAGAGAATCTGCGCGCGGCGGGTCTGTCTGATGTGGTGCAGATCAAGCAGGCGAGCGCCACCGATCTTCGCGCGCCATCCGGGGAAGGGGTGATGGTAACCAACCCGCCTTACGGCGAACGTATCGGCGAAAAAGACGATCTCGTGGCGCTCTACCCAAAACTGGGCGATTGGATGAAGCAGCATTTCGCCGGATGGCGTTGCTACTATTTCACCGGCGACCCGGACCTCCCCAAAGGCATACGCTTGAAGGCGAGCAAACGCACGCCGCTTTTCAATGGCGCCATCGAGTGTCGTCTGTTCGAATATAAAATTATTGCCGGGAGCAACCGGCCTGAAAAATCCTGAGCCTAGAGCCGCGCTAGCGCGCTGCGCAGTTGATCGAAGCCCGCAACCTGCACCGCCTGCATGCCAAGCGACCGAGCAGCCAGGACATTTTCGGCGGTGTCGTCGAAGAACAATATGTTCGGCAGGGGCACGCCGATTTCAGCCGCGATGTAGTTGAACGCGAGAGCCTCGGGTTTGCGAAGGCCCATCTCATAGGACATGAACAGGCGGCGAAACGGCTGTAGCAGGCGCGCATGCGAGGGACCCCAATGCGCGTGATGCATCGCATTGGTGTTGCTAAATACATATAAGGGCAAGCGTTGCGCGGCCTGTTCAATCAACGCAGCCACTCCCGGAAACTCGCCTCGCACTACTTCGTTCCACCCTGCCTCGAACTGCGCATCCGTGAGCCGCAGGCCCAGGGTATCCCGCAGGCACTCAAAGTACTGCGTGGCCGAGATCTCCCCGCGCTCGTGCCGCTCGTAGGCGGCATCCATCCGATAGCGATCGCGGATCTGCGCCGCCGGCACTCCCGCATGCTCAGCCCACGCCGCGAATACGCACCCGAAATCCACCTCAAGCAGCACGCCACCAAGATCGAATACGATGGCCTCGAGCTTCGGTTTATCCAAATCAGAAACGCCCCCGATCATGCGCGCGGGTGAAATCCTGCGCCGGGCCCACCGGCACGATGCCTGTGGGGTTGATATCGCGGTTGGAGTAGTAGCCGCGCTTGATGGCATCGATGTCGGTGGTGTCGCCAAAACCGGGACGTTGATACAGGTCTCGAAGGTAGTTCGACAAATTCGGGTAATCCTCGATGCGCCGAAGATTGCATTTAAAAAGACCATGGTAGGCGGCATCGAAGCGCACCAGCGTGGTGTACAGGCGCACGTCGGCCTCGGTCAACTTGCCGCCCACCAGGAAGCGTTGTGTCGACAAGCGTTTCTCCAGGACATCGAAAGCTTCGAACAGGCGATTGAAGGCAGTTTCGTAAGCTTCCTGCGATTTGGCGAAACCGCATCGATAGGCTCCGTTGTTGACGCGCTCATAGACATAGGCGTTTATCTCGTCGATGTCTTTTCGAAGCAACTCGGGATAAAGATCGACGCTGTTATCGCCCCATTGGCTGAACTCGGCGTTCAGCATGCGGATGATCTCCGAGGATTCGTTATTGACCACGGTGTGTCGCTTGCGATCCCACAGCGTGGGGACGGTGACGCGGCCGGTGTAGTCGGACTTTGCCGCGGTGTACACCTGATGCAGGCGCAGCACGCCGTCCTTGGGTTGCAATTCGTCGATTCCCACCGAGTAAGCCCAGCCCTCGGTGCGTGGCATGTCGGCGTAGGTGACCGAGATGACGTCATCCAGCTTTTTCATTCGCCGAACGATTTCGGTGCGATGCGCCCAAGGGCAATTTTTGGCAACAAACAGGTGATAACGATTTTTCTCGGCAGCAAACGGCGCCGAGCCTGAATCCTTCACCCATTCTCGAAACACCGAGTCCGGCCGCATGAACGCACCCTTGGCATCGATGCGGCGCAGATCCTGATCGGACCATTTTCCTTCGACAAGCTGACCCATGCGTACACCCCCTAGCTCTCAACGGCTTATTTGAATGCGGGCCCGAGCAGCTCGCCCAGCAACATCGCCACTTCTTTTTCGCGGCCCGCAAAGAAATGGTCGGTAGCAAACACCATAACCTGTTTGGACCCAGGCAGCGCGCGCAACGCGGCCGCCCTGTCACTTTTCCTGGCCAGTACCGCCTCGAAATCACGCTCGGCATAAACATCAAAAACCGGGAAATTGACCCGCGGCAAGCCGGTAAGTTCGCCATCGGAGATTGCCAGCGGCACCCAGGCAGCGAGCGCCGAGGCGGGATTGCGCTTGAGAAAATCCAGCGCCATGCGGGCGCCCATGCTGTGCGAAACCAACGCGATGCGGGTTTGTTTTTTCAAACGCAGAAATTCAATGGCCGCCGCGATTCGTTCATTGGCTTCGGCAAACACCCCCGGATAATCTGAGGCCGGCGCATCCCCCGCCAATACAGGCATTTGAATTGAAAGCGTGGAAAATCCAGCATCATTCAGCAGGGATCGCAGTTGTCCCACAATAGCAAAGTCGGGATGCACCCCCGATCCATGCATCAGGATGATTGCGCCACGCGATTTCGGCGATTCCGCCAGAATGCCCAGAAAGCGCCGTTTCGACGCAGTCTCGATTCGCACCGCGTCACCCACCACCAGGCTCGGCACGATTTCCTCCGCCCAGCGTTGTTCGCGGGCGTAGTCGGGAGTAATGGTGGTGCAAGCGCAGGCCAACAGCGTTACTACAACGACGAAAAATCGATTCAACGATGCAGGGAACATCCGCAATGAATCTAAATTGCGCCAGCTGCGCGCAACTTAGCGCGCGCGTCAGGCCCCAGGCCCAGCACCTGCTCGAGAATTTCATCTGCGTGCTGGCCCAGCACCGGCGGTGCCAGTTTATGTTCGATAGGCGTAGCGGAGAACTTCATCGGGCTGCCCATCAGCGGCACATTGCCCGCCAACGGATGCGGCAGGCTGATCTGCATGCCGCGAGCCTGCACCTGCGGGTCTGCGAACGCCTGAGCCACGGTATTGATCGGGCCGCAGGGCACGCCTGCTTCTTCGAGCGCGTCCACCCATTCGGCGGTGGCGCGCTGCTTGAATACCTCTTCGAGAATCGGCACCAGCGTCGTGCGGTGCTTCACCCGCACCGCATTCTTCGCGAAGCGCTCATCCTTGACGAGATCCTCGCGCTTGGCGACTGCGCAAAACTTGGTGAACAGATTGTCATTGCCACAAGCCAGGATAATGGCGCCATCGGCAGTCGCAAACACCTGATAAGGCACGATGGTCGGATGCGAATTTCCGATGCGCTTGGGCGTCTCACCGGTGGCAAGGTAAGTCATACCCTGATTGGCCAACAAAGCCATGCAGGAATCCAGCAAAGCCACATCCAGATGCTGCCCCTTGCCGGTCACCGCTTTGTTTGCGACCGCCGCGCAGATAGCGATCGTGGCGTACATACCGGTGAAAATATCGATCACCGGCACCCCCACCCGCATCGGACCCCCGCCTGGCACCCCATCTGGTTCGCCGGTAATACTCATCAACCCGGCCATGCCTTGCGCCATGAAATCGTAACCGGGTTTCTCGCGGTAAGGCCCGGTCTGACCAAAGCCCGTCACCGAGCAATACACCAGACCGGGGTTCAATATCGATAAATCCTTGTACCCCAGGCCATAACGATCAAGGTCACCGAACTTATAGTTCTCGATCAACACATCGCACTTGGCGGCCAGATCGCGTATCAAGCTTTGACCCTCAGGATGATTCAGATTCACCGTAATTGATTTTTTGCCGCGATTCGCCGCCATGAAATAAGCCGCTTCGCTAGTCTCATTGCCGGATGCGTCCTTCATCCACGGCGGCCCATAAGCGCGCGAATCATCGCCCGTCTTGGGTCGTTCAACCTTGATCACCTCGGCGCCAAGATCGGCAAGGTTTTGGCCGCACCAAGGGCCGGCGAGAACGCGGGAGAGATCGAGGACACGGATATGCGAAAGAGGACCGGACATGGAGATTTTGCTTTTTAAGGGTTGACGGAGAAAAGTGTCGCGATAACGCCGGGCGAGACCGCTATTTTAGATTTCGAGGGGAGAATCGCAAAGCGGCATTTGACGGCACCAGCCGACCCCACTCGACGATCAAGCTCACATCAAATCGGTTTTGATCGTGAAAATAGAGCACCACCAATCGCTTGACGCACGCCGCATCGACGATCTTCGAGAAATGCTCGAGTCCGCAGGCGATTGGGTAGCGCTTGGGGGTGCCGATGAACAAAAGCCAGCAAAAGAAAACACTGTTGAATTTTGGGGACGTGATCCAAGCAACCCAATCGGTGGTTGGTATGGCCTGAAAAAAGGACTTCGCGGGCGCTTTGGGGTCTACGTTCCCCCGTTAATGGAAGAACTCGGTCTTTGTGAGCTTGAGCACAATCCAAAGAATAATCGCATCCGTGCGAAGTAAGCCGCATAACAAGCCGCTGCATGGGACTTGCCAGAACGGCCTTTATATATTCAACCAACGCGTTCGGCCAGCCCATGAGCGGGCACGCTACGCGGCAGCTACCGAACCCGACGCACTGCATAGAAGCCCAGGCTCCAGTGCCGCCATGCCCTGCACATGCCCGCCAGATGCGCATCTTCGAGCATCTACCCTTGCGCCAGGGTAGTAACTTGCTAGCTGTGAGTGCGCGTAATGGCCCACGTATATCTATCAAATTCTAATTCGGCGCATTCAAGGGCTTGCCCCCCCAAGACTCTTCACCAGGTTTCCCGCGTTGGCGCGATCGGCAACGATGAACGTGTCGAACTCGGCCGATGTATTGCCTAGGGCTTCGAGCGTCAGGTCGTTCAGTACCTTTGCGGTGGCCGGCGCGCGAATTGCCTTGACGAATTCCGCGTTAAGTTGCGCAACCATGCGTGGCGGGAGTCTGGCCCGTGGTCCAGACACCGAAGTCGCTTTGCATTCCTGAGTCCGAGCCGAAACCTCCTAGCGATGGCAGATCAGGCGCGGGGTAAAGGTCAAGATAGCGTGACATGCGAGTGCAAGCCGATCTCCTCTCACTCAACCTTGATGCCGGTCCTGGCGATAAGCGCGCGCCACATGTCGATCTCGCCGCGAATACGCGAGGTGACCAACTCTGGCGCGCCAGTTTCGGGCTCAAAGCCTTGTTTGCGCAAAATCTCCACGGTATCTGCTTCGCTCAAAATCACCGACATCTCCGCATTGAGGCGCCTTGTGAACGGCTCAGGCGTTGCAGCCGGCATGGCAAAAGCCATCCAAAGGGCCACGACGTAATCTTTGACGCCGGCCTCGATCATGGTGGGAACCTCAGGTAGCGCCCCGATGCATGCTTTCTGATCCTGTTCATGTAGCCCACCGATGCATGCTTGCCTATCCTGTTCATGTCACCCGCCATGGTCAAGACAGCTCCCGTGCCAGCCCGATAATGAGTTCTTCCAAATCGTTGAGGGCGTTGGCGCGCGGCGATCCCGCCATGCGCGGTGTAAGAATGACGTTATCAAAACTGAGCAGCTCATCGTCATCGGCCACCGGCTCCTGATAATGGACATCCAGCGCAATGCCTGCAAGGCGGCCTGAGCGCAAAACTTCAAGCAAGGCGTCTCGATTGACCAGCGGCGCATTCGCTACGTTGACAATGCAGGCCTGCGGCTTGATTCGAGCCAATTCATCGCGCCCGAGGAGATTGCGCGTGGCAGGCAGGGTCGGCAACTGCGGGATGATCCAATCGGCCTCGGCGAGCAGAGTGTCAAGAGGGACATGACGCGCTTTGAATTCCCGTTCCTCGGCCGCCGAGGCGGGTGTGCGCTGGTGATAAAGCACCTGCATGTCGAAGGCCACGGCGCGGCGCGCGATCTCGCGGCCGATTTCCCCCAGGCCAATGATGCCGATGGTCGCTCCGTTCAGGGCGCGCGTGCCGCCGACGCGAGCGAAATTTCCACCCGCCGAATGGCGCCGGTCGTAAGGACGATAGTCGAGCCCCGCCGCGTTGATCCGTTCCACCGTCACCAGACCACTGACCGTTTGCAACTTTCTCGCCAGCATCAACATCAGCGCGAAAGCATGTTCCGCGCAAGAAATATTGGCGCGGCGTCTCAAAGTGAGCAAAGCAATCTTTCTCTCTGCGCACGCAGCGGTGTCGATATTTCGCAGCGTGGTGCCGAACTTCTGCAGCACTTCAAGGTGCCCGGCCAGCGCGAGCTCCTCGCGCCCCACCGATAGCGCCTCGACCACCAACACCTGGCAATCTGAAAGATTGGCGCGTAACTCATCCTGCGAACTCACCATTCGAACTTCCGCCGGATACAGCCTGGATGCGCCGGCACGCACACGCCGCACCCAGCCATCGAAATCGGGCAGGTCGTGCGCCATGAAATTCACAAAGGCTGTGGTACGTTCATCGTTGCGCGCTGGGTCGAGCACAATGGGTATCAGCCGCGTAAACGGATCGTCCTCAACCACGATAACCGGAGATTTCGCCATCCTCAGACTGGTTTCGGTTCGCAATCGATGCGCAGCGCGCGAAACACCCGGTTGTGCATGAGATAGGTGCCCACCAGTACCGATAGCTCCACAATCTCGCGCTCGTTGTAGTGTGCGCGCAGCGCATCGAATACCTCATCAGTCACCTCGGGACCGGCAATCATGGCGTCGACATAGGCAAGCGCCGCGCGCTCGGCTTGACTGAACAAGCCCGAAGCACGCCAATCTCGCAGCGCCTCACACTCATCCAGGCTTACGCCGTCGGCCAGGGCAATAGTCGGCACATGCTGTTGCAAAGCGTAGGCGTAGTTGGCGGCCTGCGCGATGCGAATGATGGCGATTTCCCGCAAGCGCGGGCTTAAGCTGGTTTTCCAGCGGATCGTGTTGCTATGTTCCAGCCAGCTCATTGCCACGCCCGGAGAATGCAACAATAGCTTGTATATATTGATCACCTTGCCCCGCCCGCCCTTGATCCTGGCCGTTTCGGCGGCGAGCTCGGGATGTTCATTTTCTTCAATATAGGGAATTCGGGCCATCGCTGCTGCGCTCCTTCTGCACGTTCATGGGTCGATGTGGAATGCCGCACCGAGATCAACTCCAGTTTAAAGCCATTGAGTTACCCTAGTGGTATGGAACACAGAACCCTAAAGCAGCGCTTTGATTTGCTGCGAGCTGCCTGTCTGGCCGCACCGCAAGTATCCTGGGACCTGCGCGCGGAGCGCTTGCGTCGGCTCGCTTTGCTGCTGCAAAGCAATTCCCGCGAGATCGCTCTGGCAATCGATCGGGACTTCGGCCATCGCTCATTGCACGAAACCGATTTGTTCGAAGTTGTTCCAAGCCTCGCCGCCATTCGTCATTCGCTCGCGCATGGACGCGGCTGGATGCGTACAACGCGGCGCCCGACCGGGATTTGGTTTCAACCGGCGAGTTCGCGTGTCATGCCGCAGCCGCTAGGCGTGGCCGGCATCATCGTGCCGTGGAACTATCCGCTTTTCCTTGCCATCGCCCCGCTTGCCGCCGCCCTGGTCGCCGGCAACCGCGCGATGCTCAAGCTCTCAGAGCTGACCCCTGCTTTTGCCGCGTTGATGGAACAACTGGTTGGTAATCATTTTGCCCCCGAGGAAATCACGGTGGTGAACGGGGACGCCACCGTGGCGGCAGAGTTTTCCCGGCTGCCGTTTGATCACCTGCTTTTCACGGGATCTACATCCGTGGGCCGCCACGTCATGCGCGCGGCAGCGGAAAACCTGACGCCAGTGACACTCGAACTGGGCGGCAAGTCGCCCGCGATCATCGCGCCAGGTTTTTCTATCGAGCGCGCCGCAGCACGAATTCTCGTGGGCAAGTGTCTGAACGCCGGGCAGACCTGTATCGCACCTGACTACGTTCTTCTGCCCGAGGGCAGCCAGCAGGCATTCATAGCCGCGGCGCGTGTTTGCGTGGCGAAAATGTATCCCGGGATTCTTGCATCGCCTGACTACTCGTCTATTGTCAACGCACACCACTTTGATCGAATCATGGGCGTGTTGGCAGACGCAAAAGCGCTGGGCGCCCGCGTTGAAAATCTGGCGAAGGATCGCGAAGCCCCTAACGCCGCGTCGCGACGCATCCCGCCGCTCGCCTTGACTGGCGTGACCGATGCCATGCAAGTCATGCAGGACGAGATCTTCGGGCCGCTGCTGCCCTTGGTCGGCTATCGCGATATCGACGCCGCGATTGCCTACGTGAACGCGCGCCCAAGGCCGTTGGCGCTGTACCTGTTCGATGACGATGCCACGCGCGTGGAGCGGGTGCTGGCGCGAACTGTCTCCGGCGGGGTGACGGTGAACGACACTCTCCTGCATGTTGCGCAGGAATCCTTGCCGTTCGGCGGTGTCGGATCCAGCGGCATGGGTCAGTACCACGGCTACGAAGGATTTTTGACCTTCTCGAAATTAAAACCCGTGTTTCGCCAGTCACGCTGGAGTGGCGTGGCGATGTTCAATCCGCCCTATGGGAGGCTCGTCACACGAATGACTGAGTTCCTCAAACGATGGGCTTGAGCCTTGGGCTTGCCGGTGAAGTTCGCGCTCTAGGTGGCGGTGGTCGGGCGCAATAATCGCCAAGGGAAAAAGTACGCCGCATACGCCACAGCGTACACCGTGAAACTTCCGATATCGGTGAATTGCGCGAACGCAAAGAAAAATATCAACAGGTGCATGCGCACAACATTGATATAAGGCCGCCACATCTGCGCCGCTCCGTAGGATTGGCGCGCCTTACGGGCTTCAATGTCCGTACCTTTAACCGATGTCGGCGGCGGCGCAGGCGGCATTGGGGGAAGAATGAATGCACCTCGCTCGGCCAAGGCCGCCGCCGGAACAAACCACCAGTAACGCAGCAGCGCCTGCATCAAGTGTTCAAAATCGCCGGTTTGTCCACGCTCGCCAAGCGGAAAAAAATCAATCAAGAACGCCGCCTGGCCAAAGTGAAACATCCCAAAGTGCAGGGTAAAAAATGCCAGCGTCGCCACGCCGCTTACCACTGCGAATAATGCCGCCGGCACGCAACCTTCGCGAAATCCCAGAACCGCCGGGGCGAATGCGCCCTGCACGATCATTGCGTAGCCGACCACCAGGCTGGACAGCCACATACTCCACACCAGGTCCCCCGTGCGCCACTCCAACAGCCACGCCACCGCCAGCCCCGTCACGAATGCCAGCGCATCGGGCCATGCCGCGGCCCACCTCAATGCCGTAATTGTCCCCGACCCGCGCATTTCATTTCATGTCTGTAATTGGCTTGTATCGGCAGGCTGAAAACGAAACCGGCAATATTGTTGATGCAACCACTCACCGCCAATACACGGAGCTTGCCTGCGCGTATCTGCACCGACATCGAAGACACCGAACTCATTGCCATGTGGATTCGGCCGGTGAGCAGAGTGTGGGATGCGCGATTCATTAGGCCTCCTCTTTTGGCTTCCCGCGAACGGATAAGTCAGGCACAAGATACTTTACGGCGCGTTGCCTGACAACGCCGACAAGGCATCGGTCTGTAGCAGCAATCCCAATTCGTCGCCGAGATCACGGCGCGCGGTGTTTCGCCTTCGCCTGTTGCCGGCGGCACAAAATAGCGGCCATCCTTGCGCGCGGGCAATGGCACGCCCAGTTGCTGCAGCATTCCCGCTTCGTCCAGCATGAATGTGGCCTCGGCAATCAGGCCGTTTTCCACCCGGAAATATCCCGCGGCAGAGACATCGATTTTTCGACCCGTGGGCGCGATGCCGCAAAGATTGCCCAGGTGAGTCCCGGTTTGCCGCCACGCCATGCCGACGCGATCACCCTCGCCCATGATGAATTCGATATGGTCCACGCGGTCCGGAAATGCCGCGCGCATCTGGCTGCCCGGCTCGGGATAGCCCTCTCCGCTCGCATTCTGGATAAGGTTGTGCATCCCCTGGCGTTTGGGCCGGAAGCCGGGCGCCATGATTTCGCCGCTGACTTCGAATTTTCCCTGGCTGCTGATCTCGTCCTTCAACCGCAGCACCACGGCTTTGTTGCGCTCTTCCAGCGTTGGCATGGCCGAATGCCTCCTTGTCAATTTCACTACCAAGTCAGTGCTTCTTGCGCTCCTCAATTTCCATGCGTATCCGCTCTATCTCCCTGCGCTTGGCCTCTTTGGTTCCCCACTTCGGTTCGTCCACCGACAGCGATTGCGGAGAAATGGCCGGCTGTTTCTGCCAGTTGCGTTCGAGTGCGGCGCGCGCCGCGGCCTCCTGTTCTTCCCGCCGCCGGTACAGCGCTTCCCGCCTCGCAACCGCGCGTTCGGCCGCAATCGGAATGGTGCGCTCCGGCAGCCCCGCCATGACTAGAAATTCACCCAGGCGTTCGGCGGCGCTTTCCCAATCATTATCGCTGGCGAACTCGTTAATCAGGGGCAAATTGAGGGCTGTATAGATCGGCGTCCACTGCTCATCATTGCCCTGGCGATGGCGCACCTGCAACCTGGGATTGAACTGGTACCAGCCCTGGGCTACGCGCACGAACAGCGCCCGGTTGTAGGCATATTCGCGTTTCACCTCATTGCGGGCAAGCACGCCGGACAAATGCTGGCGCTTGCTGCGCTCGGGGCGCACTACATTGGCGGGAAGGTGCCGCCATGCTTCCAGGATAGCCTGGGTCTCGAACGCGCCGAGCTCACGTCGCTGCGGATGGGTGAAGCGCGATTTGAACAGTGTCCAAAAAGTCTGAAACAGAAAATACTCGGACAAATGCCGGTCGATGCGCACCAGTCGGTCGCCGCTATTGACGTCGATGCTTGCCGGGGCGAGCAGTTCGTAGAGCGCGGCGAACGGACCGCGCGCGAACTTCGCATCGACGAAGGCTTCGCGCAGCGCCCAGTGCAGGGCGTTATAGCCGTAGTGATCGGCCGCCTCGCGGTCCGCGCCGCGTTCAAGCAAGGCCTCGACCAGAGCCACGTTCCCTGCGGCGGCGGCAGCCATCAACGGCGTCTGGTTCATCGGCAGGCGATGCTCGACGCCGTACTGTTCGCACTGCCTCAGGATGTCGCGCGTCCGGCTCGAAAAATACGCAAGGTAGGACTTGCGTCCCATCGTGACGCGTTGCTGCGGGAAGCTCTCCACGTTTCCGAAATTTGCCTCCCTCGCCAGCGACGCCGCCAACTCCGGTTCATCGAAACAAGTGGCGTACTCGAGCAATTGCTGTCGCAGCTTGCCGCCGGGCGCCTGTTCGCGAAACACCTTGATGAGAAGCTGGTTCAATTTGGTCTCATCCAGCACCGGCCAAGGCACTTGCGCCTGCGCGAGGATGTCGCGGCGGATAGCCTCGGCCTGTTCCTGCTTGCCCTGGAGTTCGAGCTTGCGCGCTTCGCGTTGCCAGTCATCCAGGGTGGATTGCCTGGCCTCGACCTGGGCTTCGCCCATGCTCAGGTCGAGCAGGCCGAAAAGCGGATGCCCGGTATCCGATTCAATGACATAGACGTTCTTGATCGCGCGCGTCAGCGCCACGTACAGGGCGTTGACGAAAAACTTGTACACCTCCAGTGACTTGTCGCTCTTGTCCTTGCCCCGCCGGTAATCCAGCTCTTCAATAGCAAGATCTGCCTTGGCGACTCCTTGCGTAATTTCGCTGAATTCGGCGCGGTGGTCGGAAATGAAACGATAGAGAACGATGTTCTCGTATTCAAGTCCCTTGGCTTCATGGATGGAGAACAACAAGGGCGTGGCGAAGTGCTTTCTTGCCTCGACCTTTTCTTCGTCGCGCATGACCAGCACCGCGAATTGGGTGGACTTGCGGGTCTTCTGGTCGAGCTCGCGCTTGGTGGTGTCCCGATCGAACATGAGCGCGACCTGCCCGGGCTCGGAACCGACGGCCTGCACCAGGTGATTGCTCTCGCGATCAATGGAGCCGAAGCGCCGCTGCTTGATTTTCAGCAACTGGTTGGCGACACGCGTTGCTTCCAGTCCATTGCGAAAGTTGGCGGTAAGTATCCGCAATTCCTGGCGATCGGCGAGTTGCGCGTCTTTCCAGAACAGGCTCTTCACCTGCCCCCAGGAGAAAAAATTGGGATGCACGATCTGGTTGGAGTCACCGCAAAGCAGAAAGTGCGCGGGGTTCTTCAGGGTCGCCAGCACCAGCGCAAGCTGAATGGTGGTGATGTCCTGCACTTCGTCGATAACAATAAAATCGTAACGCGGCGCGGCGAGCCCCTGCCATTCCTGCGCGATCAGGTTGAGATCGTAGAGCTTCGCCTCCGCGAGCCAAGAGCGATATTTCTCGAAGATGTCGTACATTGCGTCGCGCTGCGCCTCGGGGAAGATGGACTGGCGCACGCCAAGCAGCCGGTAGTCCTCGCGTGAAAGTAGGCCACCGGCCCCGGCTGCGATGACCCCGCGAATCTCCTCGAACACCTGGTGGCCGTCGAACTCCTTGAACGTCTGCCGCATACGTGTAAACCAGGCGGCGAAGTCGCGCCAAGCGGCCTCGCGCCCCGCCGGCACGCGAATCGATTCGACGAACTCACGGTAGGAAAGGAACACGGCCTCCTGCGCGGCGTGCTCGAAGCCATTGGCGTAATACAGGTCGCGGGCACTCTGAGCAAGATAGGCCGATTGGGTGACATAGAGCACCCCGCCTTCCACGCGCTTCATCTTCTCCAGCGTGAGCGCCGTCTTGCCGCTGCCGGCGCTGCCCACCACGATCAGGGGCGGCGGCAGATGGAAGATAGTGTCCTGGGTATCGTCGAAAGAGATGGGTTTATCGAGCAGGTGAATCGCCGTGCGATCCGGATGCAGATAGCGCACCGGCTCTGCTTCCTTGATCGCTTCATCAGCGTCGATGTCGGGAATTTTCGACTCATCGATCGCCGCCCCGCGCAGAAAGCGCGATTTTTCGTAGTCGTGATTGGCGATCACCTCCAGCATCAAGGCGCACACCTCGTCGCCATGGCGCACCAGGGAAAACAGCAACCGATCGGCGCCGTCCAGCTTGGCCCGGTAGAACTTGCCATGGCTGAGATTGGCGAGCTTTTTCACCTGCGCGGCGCGAAAGTCGCGGCGGGCAATGGCCTCGGTCACCTTTTGATAGCCGGCCTTCACGCGCGAGGTGTCCAGGCCGATGTATTCGAGGATTTTCATTGAGAGAGATAAAAACGTCGCTTTATAGTTGACCCCATTACTAGGTCAGCAAACATGGTTGTTTCCTATACATGCGCTCATCGTTCAAGCCGCTCCCATTGGGCATCGGGACCGCGCCCCAGACATCGAACTGCCCCTTCCACTTGCAGATCCCTTAGCGCCCGTGCGAATGTTTTTCGGCTGATGCCCTTGCAGACCCGGGCGAGTTCGCCAATTGTGAAGCGAGGCATCAGATGGCCGATCGCGTTCTTAACGAGCGCGCGTTTCGCGCCCTTTGCCAATCGATTCGTCCAAACTGACTGCCTCTACCTTGAACTCACCCGTGTACTGCCGATTTGGAACTTCCTCTTACTTGCCCATTGTGACCCCCCGTTCATCAGAATTTACCTGCAATCTGATTTACGTGAAACCATGGCAAAGTCATCATTCGCCGGGTGGATTTGCCTCTTCTATTCCGGCATAGGCAAAAAGCACTATACCCCGCGTCCCGAGTGAGCAGTACCGTGTAGATTTCGATACTGTCGCCTTGGACAGGCTATCAAAAAGGCTGCGGATCGAGCGTTCGAGACATGTAGTCCCAGTGATAGACTTCCAACTTACTTCGCGATGGGGCGAATGACATGCTCATGGCGGCGTGGTCTGCATAAGGACAGGCTATGGACTGCAAGGATCTGCATTTTTCCAGCCATGCATTCGAACGCATGTTTCAGCGCGAATTCGATCCGGATGTGGTGGCACAGATTGTCGCAAGCGGCGAAATCATCGCGGATTACCCGGACGAGCAGCCTTTCCCCTGCGTCTTGTTATTGGGGTTCCATGGAGGCCTGCCGGTTCACGCGGTTGTTGCGCACGACCCGGCAACCGGTGACTGCCATATCGTTACGATTTATCGGCCTGAACCCGTGATTTGGGATGAGGAATTCAAGAAAAGGAGAGCGTGATGAAATGCACCATCTGCAAGACCGGCCATACCCAACCCGGAGTCGCCACCGTTACTCTGCAACGCGAAAACACTGTGGTGGTAATTCGTGATGTTCCCGCTGAAATTTGCGAAGACTGCGGCGAGTACTACCTGAGCGAACCCGTCGCCCGCCGGGTTTACGCCGATGCCGACAAAACCGCCCATCGCCATGTGGAAGTGGAAATTCAGCGCTATGCGGCGTAATGCGATTCGAACTGGTATTCGGTCCACGCAATCACCTCGTGCCCCCTGGTCGACGGTTGTGCGATTCCATTGCCGATCACCGCGCCGGCGACCACGGACATCAATGCGCTCATCGCTCGAGTTTCTGCAATCGCCAAGTCGCCAGCGGCCCCAGCAGCCCGCCCAAGCCCAATGTCATCCAGGCGACTCCCCAGGCAAATGAATCGCCGGAACTCCTGCCGCCTCCCGCCAGATCCAGCGCCCAGCCAAACACCACCGGACTGACCACCCCCGCGCCGAACCCCACCACCGAGCGCACCGCATAGGCCGCGCCCAGAATGTGCGGCGGCACGCTTTCGGCGATTACGGTCGAGTGCACCGACGAATCGGCGATGGCGGCAAAGTTATACAGGCAGGCGATGGCAACCAGCAGCAGCAGCGGCAAGGCGATCATCCAGCCGATCGTAAACGACATCGCGAGACTCACGCACGACCAAAGCAGGATCGCTTGCGTGCGTCCCCAACGGTCCGCCATGATCCCGCCGGTGATCGATCCGGCGATGTTCGCCACATAAGTCAAGGCCGCAAGCCACAGACCGATCGCCGCCGCCTCCCCGGCGCCGCTGCCATTGATCATCAGCGCGGCGGTGAGAAACGCGGGCAACCACGCCCACAGTCCAAGCAGTTCCCAACTGTGACATGAATACCCCCACACCGAGAGCATGCCGCGGCGATTGCGCCATACGGCCGGGATCGAGGCAAACACGCTATGTCCGTCGGGCCGTGGGTGCACAATATTGGGCGTGGCCCGCATCGCCACCAGCGCGACCAACCAGGATAGCGCCGGCAGTATCGCCACGGCGGCAAGCGCCGCGCGCCAATCGGCGATGGTCAGCACCAGACCCGCCACCGCAAGCGCGAGCGCGTAGCCGGTGCTCGAGGCGGCAATCAGGTATCCCATCGCCCGCCCGCGTCGCTCGCGCGCCACATGTTCACTCACCATGGCTAGGAGTGGTGTGTAGAAGCCGCCCTGGGTCAGGCCGGTGAGCGCGTGCAGCCATAAGGCCGACCAGAAGCCCTCAACCAGATACACGAAGGCGATCGGGCTCAACAGGCCCGCAACGCCCGTTACCAGTAAGGCGCGCTTCGCGCCGAATCGATCGGCAATCAGGCCGACCGCAAACAATGACGCAAGATAGCCAAGATGAAACGCGCCCTGAATCATTCCCGCGTCGCGCGCCGACAGATCCCAATCTTCGCGCACCAGCGGCAACACCGCCGAGTAGGCAACAAACCAGGTGGCCGAGAGCGCTCGGCAGGCGCATAGCAGCAGGAGCCAGCGCCCGGAACCCGGCGCCGCGATCAAGCGCGGCCCATCTCGTGGATGGAACCCGCCGCGCCGTATTCACGCAGGATGACCTCGGGGCGGCGGTGATGATCGGCGACGCCTTGTTCCTCGGCAGATTTTGACCCGGTCTCAAGATAGCTGCCGAGCAGTTGCGCACGCTCAACCAGCGATCGTCCGAAAGGCTGCTGCTTCTGGTTATGCGCTGCGAGACCGGCATCAATGTCCCCACCGGCCTCCAACAGCGAATCCACCAGGCACTGGGCATCGAGCGCCGCCTTGGTGATGCCGGTGGCCACATGCGGGCGCGCAACGAATGCCGCGTCGCCGATCAGGGCAACGCGGCCTATTGAGACGCGCGGCGATATGAGATCGTAGATCGGCTG
>CAMDFL010000003.1 GCA_945897475.1 Bordetella parapertussis | reverse complement strand
CGTGAGTCAGATTGAAGATCTCGTAGCGGCAAATAGAATTCTCGCCGAGCATGGCGTCATAGACGCCTATGGCCACGTCAGCGTGCGTTCGGAGAAAAATCCCACTCATTACTTTCTCTCCCAGGCCATCGCCCCGGAGCGCGTGCACGAGAAAGACATCATCGAATACGACCTGGACAGTACGCCACTTGATCCCAATGGCCGCGAGTCGGTGCGAGAACGTTTCATTCATGGCGAGATCTACAAGGCGCGCCCGGAAATCGTCGCGGTGGTTCATAACCATTCTCCCTCGGTGGTGCCCTTCAGCCTGACCGATGTGCCGATGCGCGCGGTGTATCACATGGCGGCGTTTGTGGGCAATGGACTGCCTAATTTTGAGATTCGCGATGCGCAAAAAGGCACCGATCTACTGGTGAAGACTGCCTACTTGGGAGAAGCGCTGGCAAAGGTACTGGGCAAGCATCCTGCGGCGCTCATGCGCGGCCACGGCTCGGTGACGGTGGGCGAGACTCTGCCGCGCGCGGTGGGCCGCAGCATCTATCTCGAGATGAGCGCTCGCATGCAGATGCAGGCGATGATGATCGCGGGACCTGGCGGCAAGTTGGCTTTTATCGATGATGCCGAGCAGGCCGCCTCGGTGCCGGCGCAGGAATACAACCGCGCATGGCCTCTGTGGCGCGAACGCGCATTGGCGCAAATTCGCGCGGAGAAGAAATAATGGAATTGCCCGTCAATTCATTTAAACGCGCGCTTGCCGTCGGTAAGCCGCAAATCGGCCTTTGGTCCAGTCTTTCGAACAGTTACTGCGTCGAAGTCATCGCAGGGTCCGGCTACGACTGGATTCTGATCGATACCGAACATTCGCCCGCGGACCTGGAAAATGTCCTCGGGCAATTGCAGGCGGCGGCGCCGTATCCGACCGAGGCGGTAGTGCGCGTGCCGTGGAATGACATGGTCACCATCAAGCGGACCCTGGATATCGGCGCGACCTCGCTCCTGATTCCGTATATTCAAACCGAGGAAGAGGCGCGTAACGCGGTTGCCTACACCCGCTATCCGCCGCATGGCGTTCGCGGTGTCGCCGGGACCTCTCGGGCGACGCGCTTTGGACGCGTCAAGGGCTATGCCAAGAGCGCTCACCAGGAATTGTGCGTGCTGTTGCAGATTGAGACCGAGCTCGGCCTCACGAATCTGGAGGCGATCGCGAATGTCGAGGGCGTGGATGGTGTGTTCATCGGTCCGGGCGATCTGCATGCTTCCCTGGGTTATACCGGCGAGACCAATAATCCGAAGATTGTTCCCATCATCGACGAAGCCTTGCGTCGTATCCGCAAATGCGGCAAGGCGCCGGGAATTCTGACTGGAGTGGAGGCCGATGCCAAGCACTGGCTCGAAGTCGGTGCGCTTTTTGTCGCGGTCGGTGCGGATGTGAGTATTCTCGCGCGAGAAAGCGAAAAGCTGCTGGCGAAATTCAGGGCGTAATTCCGGTTTGCATTAAATCGTCCTCTGGAGAAACCATTGCCGCTGCCGACTGAAAGTGTATTACCTATTTTGCCGACAACCGTGGTTGGCAGCTATCCACAGCCCGATTGGTTGGTCGACCGTGCATTGTTGACCTCCAAGATGCCGCCTCGAGTGCGCGCGAAGGAAATCTGGCGCATAGCCGAGCCATATCTCGAGGAGGCGCAGGACGATGCCACGCTGCTTGCGATCCGCGACATGGAGCGCGCCGGCATCGACATCATCACCGATGGCGAGATACGTCGAGAAAGTTATTCGAATCGATTCGCCACCGCGTTGGAGGGAATCGATCTGGAGCGCCCCGGTGAAACCGTGGCGCGCACCGGCAATAAATCTATTGTGCCGCGCGTGGTCGGAAAAATTCGACGCAAGCATCCCGTGGAAGTTCGCGATGTGGAATTTCTTCGAAAAAATACCAGCAAGATTATAAAGATAACTGTGCCAGGCCCTTTCACCATGGCGCAACAGACGCAAAACGATTATTACAAAGACGAGGAAGAAATGGCGTTCGACTACGCCATCGCCTTAAACGAAGAGCTTCGCGATCTGAAAGCCGCCGGCGCCGATGTATTGCAGATTGATGATCCCTGGCTGCAAGCTCGTCCCGAGGCGGCCAATCGCTACGGCGTGAAAGTGATCAATCGCGCGTTGCAGGGAATCCCAGGGCCTACGGTGGTGCACCTGTGCTTTGGTTACGCCTATATTGTATTCAACAAACCGGCGGGCTATACCTTCCTCACGCAGCTCGCCGATTGCATTGTTGAACAGATTTCCATTGAGGCGGCGCAACCCAGAATCGATTTCGGTGTGTTGAAAGATCTTCCCGGCAAGAAAATGGTGCTTGGCATGATCAGTTTGGACGACCAACGGGTGGAGTCTGCCGCCGATGTGGCAGCACGAGTACGCCTTGCATTGAAGCACCTGCCCGCGGAGCAGCTGATCCTGGCTCCCGATTGCGGAATGAAATATCTGCCGCGCGCGGTGGCATTCGGCAAGTTGAAAGCGCTGGCCGAGGGGGCGGCGATAGTGCGCCGGGAACTCTAAATTCTCCAGATTTTTCCAGTGGTGTTAGTCTGCACGCTGAAATCACCAATCCTGGAGGATGAGCGATGGCAAAGAAGAAGGTGGAAAAGAGCAAGGGCGGCGAGGTTCTGGAAGATGCGAAGGAGGCCGCCAAAATTGAGCAAATCTGGCACCTGGCAGGCCGCGCCAAACTGCCCAAGCCGCGCAAAAATTTCAAGTACGTCGAGGAGCTTGCCCACCTCCAGATGGAACTCATCAAGCTCCAGGAATGGGTGCGCATGCGGGGCCTGAAACTTGCCGTGATCTTCGAGGGCCGCGATGCCGCCGGCAAGGGTGGCGTGATTAAACGAATTACTGAGAGCCTCAACCCCAGGGTATGCAGGATTGCCGCGTTGGGCACACCCACAGAACGCGAACGTGGGCAGTGGTATTTTCAGCGCTACGTTCCTCATCTGCCCGCTGCGGGAGAAATCGTGCTGTTTGACCGCAGTTGGTACAACCGCGCCGGCGTGGAGCACGTCATGGGTTTTTGCACCGAGCCTGAATACAAAGAGTTCCTGCGATCCTGCCCCTTGTTCGAGGAAATGCTGGTTCGTTCCGGCATATATCTTGTCAAGTACTGGTTCTCGGTCAATGACGAGGAGCAGGAAAAACGTTTCCAGGAACGGATTCGCAATCCTTCCAAGCGCTGGAAGCTAAGCCCGATGGATATGGAGTCGCGCAAGCGCTGGAGCGAGTATTCCAAGGCGAAGGACGAGATGTTTGCGGAGACGGATACTAAAAAAAACCCTTGGCACGTGGTGGAAGCCGACAACAAGAAAAAAGCCCGCCTCAATTGCATCACGCATTTGCTCCGGCAGATTCCCTATGAAAATATGACGCCGGTGGAGATTGAAGTGCCGCCGCGCCAAGGTGATATAGGCTATAAACGCCCGAAAATATCGAGTCAGCGGTTTGTCCCCAAGGTCTATTAGACCGCTCTGATACTTTATCAACCGCTCTGATATTTATTAGGGCAGGCAAGCCGCGAATAAGCAGGGGCCATGTCCGAAATCGCTGTTCTTCTCGCATTCGCCGCGCTCGTCTGGTTCTGGTTCGATAGCCTTAAGGTGCGCGAACGCGCGCTTGCCGTGGGGCCGCTCGCCTGCGAGAGAAGCGGGCTTCAGTTTCTCGATCAAACGGTGGAATGTGTTTCGCTGCGGCTATCGCGCAACGACCAAGGGCGCGTGGTGCTGCGCCGGGTGTACCGTTTTGAATTTACCGATAACGGCGAGAGTCGCCGTGCGGGGACCATTGTCATGATGGGTGGCGAGGTGGCTTCTCTCGCCATGGAACCTTATCGCTTGCATTGACTGCTGCGTCTTGCAAATTTGAATCCTGCCCGCGGCAGCGCTGCCAAAGCCTGCACGAACGAAAAATCCGTTCGTGCGGATTGTCGCTTTCGCGCGGATGATGAAGCCATCCGCGCGAAAAAAAACGATCTTCAGTAAGCAGCTCGCAACAGCGAGGGGACGAGCCAAAACCTTTCAGTAAGTGCCATTCATTTTAAGGCGTCTGGCGGTGTGAGCGTGGATGGTCCTATCTTTACTGCCGCTCGATTTTGGCCATTTCGACTACACGCTTCCATTTGTCAATTTCCGTCGCTACATGGGCGCGCATTTCGGCGGGTGAGCTGGAGCGTGGGTCTGCGCCCAGGCCAGTGAGACGTTCGCGAGCCTCGGGCGATGCAATGGCACGCAACATTTCCCGGTTGAGGCGATCCAATATCGGGCCGGGGAGTTTCGCGGGCGCGGCAATTCCCATCCATGAAGTGACCTCGAAGTTGGCTACCGTTTCAGCGACCGGGGCAAGATCAGGAAGAATGCTCGATCGTCCCATCGAGGTAACGCCAAGCGCACGCAATTTTCCGGCCCGGATTTGCGGCAGCGTTGGTGTGAAGGTCTCAAACATCATGCTCACCCGTCCCGCCATGACATCGGTGACCGGCGCCAAGCCACCACGATAGGGCACATGAATCATGTCGATGCCGGCTGCGGATTTGAACAGTTCACCGGCAAGATGCTGGGTGGTGCCGGTGCCCGCCGAACTAAACGAGAGCGAACCGGGCATTTTTTTCGATAGGGTGATCACGTCGGCCATGCTTTTCAAGGGAGAGTCCGGCGCGGTGGCAACCACGAACGCAAACTGCGACACCAGCGAAACCATTGAGAAATCATCAATGGGATCGAATGGTAATTGCCGGTAGATGGCCGCCGAAACCGCATGCCCACCGGTGAGCAAAATGAGGGTGTAGCCATCGGCTGGCGATTTGGCGACGAAATCCGCGGCAAGGTTTCCACCCCCGCCGGTGCGACCCTCCACCACCAGCGCTTGGCCCAGAGGCCCGGTAATGTTTTGCGCCACCAGGCGCGCAATGATGTCGCCGTTGCCGCCGGCGGCGAATCCTTGCACCAGTTTGATCGGTTTGACCGGCCAGGATTGCGCGGCGGCCGGGGAAGTCCACGCAATGACCGCAGCCAAGGCTGCGAGGGTCAAACTCAACTTCGATGCTGCATTAGGCTTGGCAAGGCGCATTTAAGAACTCCGTTGGTGAGGGTTCACGACAATGGCCACGTGCTGAAGGCAAGGAGGCACGAGGGTACTCGGCTCGAATTCGTCTGACACAAGATCTTACAGGCACGGGCCAATTGCGGCTGAATGCTCCCGCCCGCATCTTTGGCGCCTCTTTATTTGCAATGGGAGATTGCACTCGTGGACGGCATGGCCTAAATTGAACGCACCGGCGCCCAGATTGGACATCGTCAGGGGAGTGCATCGATGAGAAAAGTTTCCATCAGAAACATCCGTACTCTCGCGCTGGTGGGGCAGGCGGGAAGCGGCAAGACCAGCCTGGCCGAGGCCTTGCTCGCGGCCGCCGGGGCGATTCCGGCAGCGGGCAGTGTCGAGCAAGGCACCACCGTGTGCGATTACCTGCCCCTTGAACATCAATTGCGCCATTCGATCAAACTTGCAGTGGCGACATTCGAGGCCGAGGATACCCGGATACATCTCTTGGATACGCCCGGCTATCCCGATTTTGTCGGCCATGCGCTGCCTGCGTTGAGCGCGGTCGAGACTGCGGCGATTGTCATCAACGCGCAGAACGGCATTGAGTTGATGACGCATCGGATGATGCGATGGGCCGAACAAATGGGCCTTGACCGGATCATCGTGGTCAATCGCATCGATGCCGAACATGTCGATCTCCCCGCACTGCTCGAGCGTATTCGCGAGGTATTTGGTCGCGAATGCCTGCCGATTAATCTGCCAGCGGGCGGGGCGACGCGTGTCGCGGACTGTTTTTTCTCCCCCGGCGGCGAGTCGGATTTCTCCTCGGTGGAACAGGCGCACCGGGAATTGGTCGATCAAGTGGTGGAGATGGATGAGAAGTTAATGGCGCTGTACCTGGAACAAGGGGAGATTGCGCCTGAGCAACTGCACCAGCCCTTCGAGCGTGCGCTCCGCGAGGGCCATCTCATCCCAGTGGTGTTCACCTCGGCTTCGACTGGCGCGGGTGTGGCCGAACTTTTGCGGATTATCGTGCGCCTGCTGCCCAACCCGACAGAAGGCAATCCGCCGCACTATGTGAGTACCGCGGGCGCAGTGAGCGCCACACTCGATGCAGTTCCCGATCCGGGACGGCACGTGCTGGCGCATGTGTTCAAGGTGGAGATCGACCCATTCATCGGTCGCGTCGGCGTATTCCGCGTTCATCAGGGGCGTGTGACGCCCAATATGCAACTGTATGCCGGCGACGGCCGCAAGCCCTTCAAGCCCGGGCACCTGTGGTTGTTGCGCGGTAAGCAACAATTCGCGCTCGATGAGGCGCTGCCTGGGGACATCTGCGCGGTGAGTAAGGTCGAGGAACTGCGCTTCCATCAGGTGTTGCATGACGCCGCGGACGATGCCCATATCCATGCACAGCCGCTGGATTTGCCGGCGTCGGTATTCGGGCTGACGCTGCTTCCCAAAAAACGCGGCGATGAGCAGAAACTATCGGACGTGCTGCGCCGCTTCCTTGCCGAGGATCCGTGCTTTCGCGTCGAGCGCGACCCGCAGGCGAACGAAACCGTCATCCGCGGCCTGGGCGAGCTGCATCTGAAGACGCTGCTCGATCGCATGGCCACGCAGCACAAGCTGGAGGTCGACACGCGCCCGCCGAGCATCCCGTTTCGCGAGACCATTGCGGCAAAGGCACAGGGCCATGCGCGCCACAAAAAACAGTCGGGTGGCGCTGGCCAGTTCGGCGAAGTGTCTCTCCGCGTCGAGCCGCTGCCGCGCGGCGGCGGATTCGAATTCGTCGACGAGGTCAAGGGCGGTGCGATTCCATCGGTGTTCATATCTGCGGTGGAGAAGGGCGTGCGCGTCGTGCTCGAATCGGGCTACTTCGCCGGCTATCCGATCCAGGATCTGCGCGTCGCAGTCTTCGATGGCAAACACCACCCGGTTGATTCCAAGGAAATCGCGTTTGTCTCGGCGGGCCGCAAGGCGTTCATCGACGCGCTCTCGAAGGCGCGCCCGATGATCCTCGAGCCCGTAGTGAGTATCGAAGTAATGGTTCCTGAGGCGCGCATCGGCGATGTCAGCGGAGACCTCACTGCGCGCCGTGCACACCTGCGCGGCACTGACCTGATACGCCCCGGCGTGAGCCGCATCTCGGCGCAGGTGCCTTTGTCTGAATTGGAGAACTTTGCGGCACGGCTGAAATCGCTGACCTCGGGCGAAGGCGCCTATACGCTGGATTTCAGCCATTACGAGCCGACCCCGGCACAGTTGCAGCACCGCCTTAGCGCCGCCCACAAACCGGCTGAGGAGGCCGAATAAATGGGGTCGGCGTAAGCTTTCTCCATAGAGCATCTTGCCTTCGGCAAGCTCAGTACGCACGGATTTCGAGCTCATTGCCGTGCAGATCGGGAAAATTACGAGTACACCTTCGCCAGACAGAGATAGGCTGCATTACTGCGGCACAATCTTTGCCATCTTCACGTATGTGCCCCAGTCCTGGATCGATTTAATCAGCATCGAGCATGGCGTAGTCGAGCTTGCCGCTGGAGAGTTCGTTTAAGGAATCGGCGCCGGTGCGGTAACTCACCTCGATCGCCTGAATGCCAGTGAGCGCTTTGTAGATCTCGCCGACGTTCTGGTAGGGGCTCTTGGCGCTGACATTCAACATGAAGGGCTGAACGTTGATGGTGCCGGCGACCTGGATTGCTTTGGCCACATCCACTGGCGGTTTTTTGAACAGATGCATGTTTGCCGCGAGGCCGCTGGCGCCATGCACATAGATGGTGTAGCCGTCCGGTTTTGCGCGCGCCACGTATTCGGTGGCGATATTGCCGTCAGCGCCAGCGCGGTTCTCCACGATCACGGCGCGGTTGATGATGGGGCGGAGCTTTTCGGCGAAATGCCGCACCAGCACATCGGCGCCGCTGCCTGCGGGAAATGCGCAGATGAAATGGATATCTCGATTCGGGTAGTCATGGGCAAGCGCCTGGGCAAGCGCGGCTTGGGGTGCGAGCCAGAATATTGCAGATGTCGCAGCAAGGATGGCGCAATACCTGCGTGTCGAGATCAATGCCATGATTTCTCCCATCGACTTGAGTGATTGATATTGGAAAAGACAAAATGAGAGTACACCGCAAAGGCAAGAGTACGCTCAGTCCCGGCTATCAGGCGTCCACTACTGCGAGCCCGCGTTGCACCGCCGGACGTGCGAGGACCGTTTCGTACCAGCGTTTCACATTGGGAAATGGGGCAAGATCGATCTTCTGATCGGCGTGACGGTTGACCCAGGTGAAGTGCGCCACATCGGCGACGGTGTAACGATCCAGCGCGATATAGGGGCGGCCCGCGAGACGCAGATTCAATGTCTGGTAGAGCCGCTCGGCGCGGCCGCGAAAGAAAGCCTTGGCCCCGGCGTTGTCGCCGGGGATGCGATGTTCCAGATGACCCAGCGGCGTGAGGCCGGGCCCGAACGTGGCTTGCCCGTGCATGGACCATTGGTCTACCTCCAGTTGCTCGGCGGGATCATTTGGATACATGCCATTGCCGGTTTTTTTTGCAAGGTAGACCAGGATCACCCCGGACTCGATCAAGGTGACAGGCTTGTCGCCCGGACCGTCGCTATCGCCCAATGTCGGTATGCGCCGGCTGGCGCTGATCGCGCGGTAGTCCTCGGTGACGTTTGCTGCAGCCTGAAGATTGACGGGGTGCAGGTTGTAGGCGAGCCCCGATTCCTCGACGGCGATGCGGCCTTTCTGGCCGTTGGGGGTGTTCCAGGTGTAGAGATCCAGCATCGCATTTCTCCGTAATAAGTTGTGGGGCGGAGTTGTGGGGGGCACTGGCTTGCAATCTACACCTTGGGGTGATTCTTGGCGTGCTCGGGCAAGAGCGGGTTGGCGTGTGTGGAAGTGGCGCGTTCCCACGTGCGATTTGGATCAATGCTTAGCAGCCGTGCTCGCCCTCTACCAGAAACACTTGACGCGAAACAATTTCATTGTGGCGTCGCTGGTAACCAGTGTCGCTGCCTCGATAAGGGTTTGCGCCGCCAGCATCCGGTCGAAGGGGTCGCGATGCTTGATGTCGAATCCACCCGCCATAAGGGCATGGTGGTATGAGACGGCGAGGTGGTTAAAGCCATCGGCGAGGATGAGTTCATTAAATTCACGGATCGCACTTTCGGCCCCAGGCAGCTTGCCTATGCGATGTTTGGTCGCGATTTCCCAGGCGCTCGCCGCGCTGACGAGCACGGTATTGTTCTCATCGGCGATGGCATTTGCGGCGCGTTTCGAGAGGCGTTCATCGTCTTTCCACCACCACAGCAGTGCGTGCGTGTCCAGCAGAAGCTTCAACGCCCTGCCCAGGCTTTGAGCTCCGCCTCGGGCAGCGGCTCAAAAAAGGCGTCGTCGATAATGGCCTTCACCCGCCCGCGCTGGCGTTTAGGCGCAGCAGGGGCGAGCGGCATCATGCGTGCGTAGGGCTTTCCCGCTTTGGCCAGAATGATTTCCTGGCCTGCGTGCGCTCGCTCCAGCAGTTTGGAAAATTGTGTTTTCGCATCGTGTACGTTGACCAGCATGGAATCACCCCTAGCAATGACGATGATTATTCTGACTTAGTCCATTAACTTAGTCAACCATGCTCAGGCGACATCATGCTCAGTCAGCATCCTCGATGGGAATGAATTGCATGTCCTCGATGGCGATGTCAGACAGGAGCGAGGTGTGGTCATCCTGCGGCAATGGCCAAAGGATAGGCGTGTCCTGCTGGTCTGAATACCAGTTTCTGCAACCGACCCAGACGGTTCCCGGCAAGGCCGCGTGCATGCGCTGTACAAACCGCTCGGTCGCGGTAGCGGTGGGCATGACCACCGCATTGCGTTTGCGCGCCATGGCGAGCAGACGCAGGATGTAATCGATTTCCTGCTCCATTCCCAGGGGCACCGCCACATTGTTGAGTGGGCTGAACGGTCCATAGAGCATGAATAGATTGGGAAACTCCGGAAGCGCGACGCCGCGATAGGAAAAAATCCGCTCGCGCCAGACCTGGTCAATGGTGACGCCATTGCGTCCGATCACCTGCATCGGGCGCATATAGCCGTGCGCATCGAACCCTGTGGCAAACACCAGAACATCTAATTCTTTGAGTGTGCCATCGGAGAGCTGAACGCCGCTGGGTACGATTTTTTCGATGCGCTTGGTTTCGATATGCACGTTAGGCCGCTGTACCGCCTGGTAGTAGTTGTCCGATTTGGGGATGCGGGTGCAGCCCAGGTGGTAGGTTGGCGTGAGTTTGCGGCGAAGTTCATCATCCTTGATGACGTCAAGAAAACCGCGAAATTCGCGTTCCATCGCCTCGCGCCGCTCACCCGGCTTCAAGCGCCAGGAGTCGTACACGCTGTAGTCATCCCAGAGTTTTTTCTGGATCCTCCGGTAGGCGAAGGGCAGTCGTACCTTCAAGCGATCAAGCCAGGTAGAACGTGGATTGTCGCGAATCTGAATCCAGTGCGCGCGGCGGATAAACTGCGTCACCTCGCAATCGCTAAAGGCGAGAGCTTCGGTGATCTGCACGCCGCTGGCGCCGCCGCCGATGATTCCCCAGCGTTTTCCAGCGATTGGCACGCCATGATCCCAGCGCGCCGAATGAAACGAAGGCCCGGCAAAACTGTCGCGTCCTTCAATGTCGGGCGTGATTGGCGTATGCAGGAATCCGGTCGCGCAAATGAATGCGTCCGCGACATCGGTGTCGCCGCGGGCAGTGCGCAGGTGCCAGCGCGAATTCTCGAACCTTGCCTCCACAATTTCGGCGCCGAAGCGGATGTGTTCGCGCAGACCGCGCTCGCGCGCCACGCGCTTGATATAGGTCTGGATCTCCGGGCCGGTGGCGAACTTGCGCGTCCAATCATAATTCGGTCGAAACGAAAACTCATACTGCCGTGAGGGCAGGTCGACGAACAGGCCAGGATAGGTGTTGTCACGCCACGTCCCGCCGACTTCATCGGCTTTTTCGTAGACCGTGAAATCGATACCGGCGCGTTTCAGCTTCTCGGCCATGAGCAGGCCACCGATGCCCGCCCCGGCCACCACGACTCGAAAATTGTTTTGCGTCATCTTGAATCCCGCGAGTGAACATGAGGTATTGGGGAAATTGTAAGCCCTTGCTACTTAAGGCATGGGGGATGCTCTCATTGAGGCGCAGAATCAATTTTTCGATCGAGCAAAGCTTGCGAGAAATAGGGAGGAGGCTATGAGAGGTGCGGTTTTATCGATCTCCAGCGGTGAGTGCCTGGCAGGCGCGGTCAAATGCTCCAACGCGTATGAGCCGGTTTTTTATTGGCCATGGGGAGATACCGATGACAAGAATTTTCCTGGTTGGCCTTGCCGCGATGACAATTGAGGCTCTGGGCGCGATGGTGAAAAACGACCTGGCCAAATGGGGGCCGATTATCAAGGCGGTGATCAAGAACTGAACGGGGATCAAAAACCGGCTGCGCGGCGGACGCCGCGCTTTTTTCCGGACAATGTGGCTCGATTCAATCGGCGCCGATCAATCCAGTTGCAATCCGAATTCCCTGGTGATCGCGATCGTCTGCTCGTAGGTTTCGGTCAATATCTTGCCCAGCTCCTCCGGCGTCGTTGATATCGGAATCGAGCCTGCCTTTTCGATCATCTCCCGATACTCAAGTGATTTCACCGTTGTCGCGACCTGGCGGTTTAATAACGCGATGATGGCGGGCGGTGTGCCCGAGCCGGCGCACACGCCCAGCCAACCGAAACGCACAAAGGGCAGACCTTTCTCGGCCAGGGTCGGGATCTCGGGCGCCACCGCGAGCCGTTCGTTGCTGGAGATGGCGAGAATTTTGAGCTTCCCTCCCTTGTACTGCGACATGACCGCGAGCGTCGGCGCGACGTACAAATGAATGCGCCCGGAAATCAGGTCATTGAGGATATCGGTGCCGTTCTTGTAAGGAATGCCGGTGGTATTGATGCCGCTCATCTTGCCCATTTCGAGCGCCATGATTTCCTGGGCCGAGCCGCGCCCCACCATGCCGTAATTGAGCTTTCCGGGATTGGCCTTTGCATAGGGAACGAAGGCGTCCCAATCGCGCGCGGGCACCTCGTTCGACATCGCGATGCCATAGTAATAGCGAGATATCTGGCTGATAGGCGCGACATCGGCGAGTTTGTATGCGATCTTTTTGTAGATTGCAGCGTTGATCGATTCGAAGTGGGTGCAAAGCAGAATTGTGTAGCCATCGCGCGGGCGCGACAGCACATCAAGCGTCGCGATCTGGCCACCGGCGCCCGGCTTGTTCTCCACCACCACGCGCTGTCCCAGCGCGGCGCCAAGCTTATCCGCGATGAAGCGGCCGGGCAGATCGGTGGGGCCGCCGGCGGCGAAACCTATTACCAAGCGCACCGGTTTATCGGGATAGCCGGATTGCGCAAACGCGGCGCCGCTGGCGGCCAACGCGATTGCGGCAATTTTCAAACCAGGCGTTGAGCGCGACATGTTAGTTTTTGTAGGATGGGTCGATGCGATCCACCAGCCGCAACAAAGCCGGCCATTCGGCGAGCTGCAGCGAACTCGCGGCGCCGGAGGCCTGCTTGCGCGTCTTGATGCTTACTTCTTCGGGCGGGAACACCAGTTCCTGTTTGCTGTTCATCGCAAGCACCTGGGCCGCGCAGGCGCGCTCCAGGGTGTGCAGATTGCTGAACGCTAGTGGGATGGTTTCGCCCGTGACCAGCAAACCGTGGTTGTGCAGAATCATCACCGGCTTGTCGCCAAGATCGGCGATCAGGCGCTGACGTTCGTCGGTATCCAGGGCTATGCCTTCGTAGCCGTGATAGGCCACCGCGCCGTAGAAGAACTGCGCATGCTGCGATAAGGGCAGCAGGCCGCATTTCATCATGGATACCGCGATACCGGCGGCGGTGTGGGTGTGGATCACGCATTGCACGTCCGGGCGGGCGCTGTGCACCGCGCTGTGGATCACAAAGCCCGCCTGATTTACCCGCGTGGTGGTGCAATCAACATTCTTGCCATCGAGGTCGATCTTGACGAGGTTGGATGCGCAGATCTCGTCGTACATCCAGCCCAGCGGGTTGATGAGGAAATGTTCTTCCTTGCCGGGAACGCGCGCCGAGATGTGGGTGTAGATGAGGTCGGTCCAGCGGTAGTGGTGCACCAAGCGGTAACAGGCGGCCAGCGTAATCCGCGTGTCCCATTCTTCGGCGCTGATGTGTGCGGGGCGGACGTTTTTTTGATCGAGCGGTTGATTCATGGTATTGCTCCTAAGCTGTGCCCACGGATAAGGTGAGCTTGTCGTAAGAATGTTCCTTTGTGAACTGGTCCAGGCCCCAGCGCTTGACTTGATTGAATACCTCGTCGAATTGTTCTTTCGGCAGGGGTTTGTAGACAAACTTTTCGCCGCGAGTGAATTTTTTCAGATCCCATTTCCGCTCGGCAAATTCTTGTGGAATGCAGATCTCCCACAGGTCGAGGTATTTGCCGAGATCAGCTTCCAGTGCGCGCTCGGCGCGATCCAGCGCTCGAAGGTAACCGCGCACCGCGTCGGTGGGGGAATTTCCCGGCACCCACCAGAGTGTCGGGAAAGTGTTCTCGATGATCTTGCGAAGGCCAAGCTGTTCGGCCATGTCGATCTGCGGCGGCAGCAGGCTCGCGGCTTCGACCTCGCCCTCGAGCAAGGCCTTGAGGCGCGCGCTGAAGCCGCCGATGTTGACGGTCTTGATGTTCTCCAGAGGCATATAGGCTTCGAGGCGATAGGGCACGTTGAAATGGCTGCCGGCGCGCATGCCCACACCGATGGGCACGTCTTTCAGATCCTCGGGCTGGTGAATCTTCGAATCCGGCCGCACGAAAATCGCCCAGGGCGACACGCCGTAACAATCCGGCACCACGCGTCCCATCCCGGCGCTCGCATTGCTGATCGTGCCCCACAGACAGGCGCATTGAATCACCTGCTCGCCATCGGCATAAGGCTTGTCCTGCGGGCGCTCGAAATACTTGAAATTCTTCCAGCTCGATTGGGTGCCCTTGAAGGTTTTCCAGTCGAATTCGATGTCCAACCCTTCCGCCTCGAAATACCCTTCCTTCTGCGCGACGAAATCGTTCAGGCCCATGCCTTTGGGGGCCATTTTGACGTGCGTCAGTATCTTTTCCATGCTGGAGGTTCGGTCGATTAATTCTGTGGCGAAGATGGTAGCACCAAGCCAAGCGTATTCGCTTGGGGCGGACCGGTTCCAGTAGCCGAATACCGTTAGGGCCTATGAACAAAGAACAGTTAAAGCAGCTCACAAACGACCTTTGGGGTGCAGCCGGCCACTGGCCGCAGGCTTTAACCTTCTTCCGCCTTCCAGGACGGGATGACCAGTTCCAGTCCCTGCACGCCACCAAAATGCGCATCGAAGCTCAATAAGGGCAGGCGGTGTTGACGAGCCAGTGCGGCGATCCACATGTCGTTGGTGGGAATTGGAGTTCCTCGGTTGCGCAAATAGCTGAATACGCCGGCGTATTGTTCGGCCGTTTTTTCATCCGGTTTCATCACCAGCACGCGTGGCGAGGCCATGAATTCCGCGAGTTGGTGGCGATTGCTTTGTTCCCGCGATCCGGCCGCGAACCCGGCCAGCAATTCGGCAAGCACGATCAGCGGCAGGTGAATTTCATGCGAAGCGCGCAATTGGCATGTTGTGACCCCAAGCGATAGCATATGAAATTATGCTATCGCCTGGGGTGAATTAAATCCAGTCTGAGTCCTGGCCCTGTTTTACGGGGCGCTACAGGTCCTTCACGTGCGGCAACACACGGTCGCGGAACAACTGCATGCCCTTGTTGACTATGGTATCTGGCAGGTCCCCCACCTTGACGGTGAAGTTGAAAACGCCGTGGCCGAGCTCGCCGTGTATGCGTTTGATTTGTTTGACGACAGTCTCCGGACTGCCGCACAGGATGGTGCCCCGATCGATGGCCTCCTCAAGGGTGGCTTCGCTTTGTTTTTGAAGGCGCGCCTTCCAGCGGTCGCGGCTTTCGGCATTCTCGTAATAACGCGATTTCTGCAGCACCAGTTGCTGCGCGGTTTTCATGCCTTCCATCAGCACTTTGCCGAAGTAATCACGCCCCGAGCGCATCCAGCGCAGCGCTTCTTCATCGGTTTCGGCGATGCAGGTGTGCATGCCTATCAGTATGTTCTCCGCGGTGGGTTCCCAGCCGCAGGCTTTTGCCGTCTCCTTGTAGATGCGTATGCCTTCCTTGGCGCTGGGCAGGTCGGCCAACAGCACCAGGCCCATGGTGGCGCGCATCTCGGCGGCGAATTTTGCGGAGTCGGGCGTGGTGGCCGATAACACCAGCGGCGGGTGAGGTTTCTGCAGTGGCTTGGGCCAGATCGATATCTGGCGGAACTGGTAGTACTCGCCTTCCCAACCAAACGGTTCGGGTTCGGTCCAGGCTTTGATGATGAGTTCGATCGCTTCGCGCTGGCGTCCCCAGGATTCCGAGGGGGGCACGTTGTAGGCGATGTATTCGTGCGGGATGCCGCGCATCAGGCCGGCTACGAGGCGCCCGCCGGTCATGCAATCGAGCATCGCGTACTCCTCGGCGACGCGGATCGGATTGTTGATCGGTACAAGGTTACCCATCATGGCGATTTTTGCTTTGCTGGTTGAGTAGGCCAGTGCACCGCCGATGATGTTGCAGTTGGCCATCAGCCCGTAGGGGCTGAAGTGGTGCTCGTTGCAGCCGATCCAGTCGAAGCCGCATTTCTCGGCTTCTATCATGCTGTTCACGTAGGCGCGATAGTGCTCGTTGGCTTTCTGTGGATCGAAATACTTGTTGGGAAACGGCCAGTCGTGCGCTTCGCGTTTTAAATCCGTGTAGGGCATGAGGTGAAAGAAGCTGAACTTCACTATTTATCCTTTTACTGAATTCAAAATCTAAACAAGCTATGCCGCAGTGCTGCCGCCATCGATGGGGATCACCGTGCCGGTATGAAAGCTTGAGGCCTTTGATGCGAGGTATAGCGCCAATCCTTTGATCTCGTCGGTATGGGCGATGCGTCCCAGCGGCACACTTGCGGCGAATTGTTTGACGACTTCGGGATCGTTGTGCAGGCGTCCGTTGGCGATGTTGGTGAGAAACGGGCCAGGTGCAATGGCGTTGACCATGATGTTGTGTGGCGCCAGTTCCAGCGCCGCTTGGCGTACCAGGTTGATGACCGCGGCCTTGGTCGCGGCATATCCGTAACCCACCATGCGGTCGCCTTTCAATCCGGCGATTGAAGCGGTGACGACGATGCGCCCGCTCTTTTTGGGCTTCATGTGTGCCGCGGATGCTCGGATGGTCTCAAACACACTGGTAAGGTTGATCTTGAGCACGCGTTCCCACAGGTCGGTGGGGAGATTTTCCATCTCGCCGATGGGATTGTTAAAACTCGGGCCGCTGCTGACGCCGGCGTTGGCAAAGCTGATGTCGAGGCGGCCATGGGTACTGGCGAACGTATCGATCGCTGCGCGCAATGACTTAGTATCGCCAACATCGACAACAAACGCAGTCACTTTGCCGCCCGTGGCAATCAGTCCTTGCGCCGCGGCGTCGAGACCGGCAGCATCGAGATCCAACATGGCGACATGCGCGCCGTTTGCAGCGAGCACTTCGGCGTAGGCGAGGCCCAGGCCACTGGCCGCGCCGGTCACCAGTGCCGTCTGGCCGATGATGTCGAACAGTTTCGAAGCTTTCACCTGTGAACCTTTATCTTACGGGGAGCGCTTTGATTACCGCCCGAGCAAATGTGTCTTGATGCCATCCTTGCCCAGCACCACATTGGCCGCGCCATGCCAGGGGCCATCGTCTAGATCCAGTTGCACGCTGAGAATTGCCAGCGACCCTGGCGGCAGCAGGCGGATGCTGTAATTTTTGCCGGCCGATCCGTAGGCGATGGGCGAGAGCGGCGCGCCGCCAATGCAGGCTTCGATTGTCCAAGCGCCCAGTTTGCCCTTAAGGCCCAAGACTGAGGGGCCGCTCGCCAGCGTAGCGGCATCTAGAGCGAGCGCGGCTTGATCGAACCACGCTTGCGCGCCGGCCCATGACGCCGGCGGTTTGGTCGACAAGCAGCGCACCGTGCGCACCCATACGCTCTTATAACCCAGCGATACGCTGATGACGTGCCGCGACCCGAGTCGAACGTCACCTTCCAGGCGTTGCAGCACACCGCTCGAATCCAGATCGGGTGCGATTTTCAGATGCACTTCCTCGGCACCATCCAGGCGCGCCACCGAATCGATGGCCGATAAAATCTGCGAGGCCTGCCGAGCACCCGCTGGTATGCCCGCATATGCCTTGTCCGCGATGGCCAATGCATTCTGCGCGAGCCCGAGTTCGCTCGCATCCGGTGGCTGGCGAAGCGCCGCGAATTGCGCGGAAAAATCCACCAGCGCCGGACCGAACCTGGCCTCGTCGAAGGCTTCGGCAATGGGCCAGGGGAGTTCGTCGCGCTCAATCAGGCCGATGCGCGCTTTGCCGGTCGCGAGTGACGGTATCCGATCTTTCAGCATCTCGATTACGCCTTTGCCCAGATTGGGCGTCATGATGACGTCACCGACCCGGGCGACTTCGCGAATCCATGGTTCTACACGCTTGGAAAAAGCCGCAAGCATCATGGGCAGGCCGCTGGGAAACACCACCACCAGACCGTCATTCCAATACGGTACGAAGTGCGTCAACCAGCTCACCGCATTGGGGCGCGCGAACGAGGTATAGGCGATCACTGCGTCCAGGTTTTCATCAAGCATCTTCATTTGCGTGAGGGTGACGCGCGCTTCCATCACGGCATCCGGCACTTCTTCTTTCGACCAAGCAATCAGACCTCTGCGCATGATCAGTGGCCCGTCACGGAAAAAAGCTGTCGCGGCGTTTTGGTCAGAACCTCGCAGCCAGTACTGGTCACGATGATGGAATCGCCCAGCACGAAATAGCCGATATCGGGGTTATAGGTATTGGGGTGTACAACCAGGGTCATGTTTTCCTCGATCACCATTTCTACATCCTCCAGTATCGCCGGACGCGCATCCGTGTAGAGGCCAAGGCCGTGGCCGCGCACGCGGGTGTAGGCTGATGTCACGTATTCGCCGAGACCATGCTTACGAAAAACGTCATTCTCTGCCTTCGCAATGTCGCAGGCGCGAATGCCGGGCTTGACCACCGCGATGCCCGCTTCCAGCGCGTCGCTGAAAATGCCCAGGACGCGCTTGTGATCCTTGCTCGGTTCGCCCACCACCGCGGTGCGGCAGATCTGCGCGTAATAGCCCTCGACGCAAGGCGTAAGCTCAGTGGTCACCAGATCGCCAGCCTTGACCTTGTTATCCCCCGGCGGATGCATGCCGCGCATATCGACGCCGCCCGAGCCCAGTATTTGAAAATTTTCTGCGCAGCCATTGGCGCGATAGAAGGCTTCCACACCCGCAACCAACTGATATTCCGGTATGCCGATCTTGATGCCATCGAGAAATACCTTGTAGCCCTCATCAGCCAATTGCGAAGCACGACGGAAAGCTGAGAGTTCGGCGGGTGTCTTCACCAGCATGAGTTTATCCAGCATTGCCGTCGTTGTAGCGACCGTGCCGCCGGCCTCGCCTTTTGCCAGGCGGTAAGGCAATCCAGGGCGCGGCCCCAGCGCGACTTTTCGTTTGCGCGATTCGGAAATAATGCGTTCAGCCTCGGCCGTGGCCGAGGCCACGCAACTGATGCGCATCTCCGGCTGCTCGTTGGCGAATCGTGTTGCCTCGCCGGGAGACTCGACAATTAGATGCACGCCGCCATCGCGCTCGATGAAAGCCACTGCATTGCCCTCCAGCAGCGCCACGCCGGTGGCATAGCGCAGGTAGTCGCAGCGCCAAGCATCGCCTGCGATCGCCAGGAGATCAATATCGGCCTTTGCCATGGTTTCGTGGAGACGGTCGCGCCGTTCCTGGATGAGTAGGGATGGGGTCATATGAGCCTGTTTTTCGATGAGAATATTAAATGCGTTTGCCGCATGAGCGGCCTAGTGTAGTTGTGTTGAGCAGTAGAAGCGCTACGCGCGCGGACTAATCGAAGCGCCGTGCGCGGCCAATCGAAGCGCCGTGCGCGGCCAATCGAAGCGCCGCACGCCGACCAATCGAGCCGTTCTCGGGCCAATCGAAGCGTCACGTACGGCTTTGCGATACCTGCAATTTCTGGTGCATATTTTATTGCGCCGTGATCTTGCCGTCGTCAACGATTTTCTTGTATCGCGCAGCTTCCGCGCGGATGAATGACACGGTGTCGGCCGGGCCTGCGGGGATGGGTACGTGCCCGGTGGCAAGAATGCGTTTTTGCACCTCGGTGTCGGATAGTGAACTGCGAAACTCCGACCACAGCCGATCGACGATGCGCGTGCTGGTTCCACGCGGCGCGGATACGACCCACCAGTTGGTTCCCGAATATTGCGGAAACCCTGATTCCGCGGTTGTGGGCACATCAGGAATATCGGCCATGCGCTGTTTGGAGGTAACGGCGAGTGCGCGCAACTTACCAGCCTTCAAATGGCCATGTACCGCAACCAGTGAAAATGTGGAGGCATGCACGTCGCCTGCAAGCATCGATAAAGCCAGCGGTGCGGTGCCCTTGAAGGGCACGTAGACCATGGAATCTCCGGTGGATTGCGAAATTTGCGCCATGGTGAGGTGCGCGGGTGAACCTGATCCAGGTGAGCCGTAATTGTATTTGCCGGGGTTGGCTCGTATGAATTCAATGAATTCCTTCATGCTGCGCGAAGGAAGGTTGGCACTCACCGTGAGAATCAGTGGCGCCTCGACCAGGAGACCAATGTGCTCGAAGGAGGTGATCGGATCAAAGCTGAGATTTTTATACATGTGTTGCAGCACGGCGTGGTTCGCTGTGGGCGCGAGCAAAAGCGTATAGCCGTCCGGGGCTGCGCGCGCCACGTCGGCACTACCGATCGCGCCGTCGGCACCCGGCTTGTTGTCGATGAAGAACCGCTGCCCCAGTCGGGTCTCGACGCCAGCGGACATGGCGCGGAAGATGACCTCCGCTACGCCACCGGGGGTGTTGGGGATTACCACGCGGATGGGTTTGGCCGGCCACTCTTGAGCGTTGGCAGACGGGGCTGTCCCAATCAGCAACATTGCGGAAACAATTAATAACTTTGTAAAAGACATGTTGAATCCTGCCTTGGTCATTGAATAAAAAATAATTCGAAAGTGGAATTAATCCGCGCTTATTTTGCCGATTTCAACGATAGTTTTATATCGCGCCGACTCGGTCTTCAAGAATGCCGTGGTTTCCGCGGGAGAGTAACCAATGGTGACGTGCCCGAGGTCGGCGACGCGTTTCTTGACATCAGGTTCTGCGAGCGAGGTTTTAAATTCGCTGAACAGGCGATCAATGATACGACCCTGAGTGCCGCGTGGCGCTGCCAGCACCCACCAATTGCTGCCGGTGAATTGCGGAAAACCGGATTCTGCGGAGGTTGGTACATCGGGCACCTCGGACATTCGTTGGCGCGATAGGACTGCGATGGCGCGAAGCTTCCCAGCTTTTAATTGACCGATGATTCCCGTGAGAGTGGGGAAGCTCACCTGCACGTCGCCGGCGAGCATCGCTGTAACCATTGGCACCGTGCCTTTGTAGGGCACGTACACCATGGCGTTTCCGGTCATTTGCGAGAAAGCCGCGCCGGCTAGATGCGCGGGCGAGCCCGAACCCGGTGAGCCGTAGTTGTATTTGCCGGGGGCGGCGCGAACGTATTCCACCAATTCCTTGAGATTGCGCGAGGGGACATTGGTGCCAGTCACCGCGAGCAACGGCGCATCGGCGAGTAGCGATATTGGATCGAGCGCGGTGAGCGGATCGAAGCCCAGGTTTTTGAACATATGGGGCGTGACGGCGAAATTCGCGGTCGGCGCCAGCAGCAGGGTGTAGCCATCGGCGGCCGAGCGGATCACTTCGCCCACACCGATATGCCCATCGGCGCCGGGCTTGCTCTCGACCACGAAGCGCTGGCCAAGGCGCCCTTCGATGGCTGGCGACATGACGCGAAAGATGGCTTCCGAGACGCTGCCTGCCGCGAAGGGAATGACAACCCGGATTGGCTTTGCCGGCCACTCCTGCGCCGAAGCGGGGGGGGTGAGGCCGATTGCAAGTGCGGTTAATGTCGGAAAAATAAATCTGTGGGTCAGCGCTGTTGAGGTGAATTCGCGAATTGTCATTTCTGTCCTGAATAGTTTATTGCGGTCAATTGCATGCGGTCAATTGCATGCGGCCACTTGCATGCGGCCACAGCCGATGTTTGTCAAAAAGAGACGCCGCTAATTGGTGTCAGAGCGATCTAGCAAGTGTCAGAGCGATCTAGTAAGTGTCAGAGCGATCTAATTGACGGGGCTTGGCGTGACGTTGGCGTCCTTGACCACGCGTATCCATTTTTGTCGTTGATCGGTGGCCCAGGCTTCGAAATCCGAAGGCGGGCCGCTGCGCGGCGTCAGGCCCAGCCCCTGCATCTTGCCTTGTATTACGGGATCGGCAAGCGCCTGATTGAGGCGCGTATTCAAGGCGATGACAATGTCCCGCGACACGCCGGCGGGCGCGACGATTCCGGTCCCAGAGGTGGTCGTCAGATTAGGCAGTCCAAGCTCCGTCATGGTGGGAACGTCTGGAATTTCCTTCAGCCGGCTGGGCCCGGTTACCGCAATCGCGCGAACGTCGCCGCTTCGCACTCGTGCGCTCAACAGGTCGAATAACATGTCCGACTGACCGGCCACCACCGCCACCAGTGCCGGTCCGCCACCGTTGTAGTTGATGAGTGTGGATTTCGTTCCGGTTTCGAGCTGCAGCAATTCAAACGTGAGGTGGGGCAAGGTGCCAATGCCGCCGCTGGCGAAATTGATTTTGCTGGGGTTCGCTTTCGCGTAAGTCAGCATTTCCGGAAAAGTCTTGAAGGGCATTTTTGGGTTGGTCACCAGCACCTGGGGGGAGCTGGAGACGAAACCGACATAGGTGAATGCCTTGGTCGCATCGTAGGAGATGTTTTTGTAGAGCGCCGGGTTGACCGCCAGCACGCTGGTGTTCGCGTATAGCAGGGTGTAGCCGTTGGGTTCGGAGCGCGCCACCGCATCCGCGCCTATCATGCCACCTGCGCCAGAACGGTTTTCCACCAGAAATCGTTGCCCCATGGATTTGTCCAACGCGTCACCGATGATGCGACCCGGAATGTCGGTGGGCCCACCCGCTGCGGCTGGAACGATCAGTCGCACGGGTTTGACCGGATAGGCCTGCGCCACGGCGTTTTGCGTGGTCGCCGCCAGCAATGCGGCTGCGCCTAAGAGACTGGATTTGGTGGAATTGCCGAACATGTGAGGCTCCCGATTTGAAGAGACGGCATGTTGCCACGGACGGGGGCAAAGCGCATCCCCAACGACACCCGCACCCCAACGACACCCCAGCGGCGACAGCAACCTGTGTGAGTAGGGGGCTGGCATCGTGAACCCCCATTCTGGTGAATGGCAAAAACCCGCCGATCCGATCACCTGATTCAAGAGAAAGGAGAGAAAGCGAAAGGCGCGAGTACGTAGCGATGCGACCCGTCGTATCATCATGCCCGGCTCGCGGGTCTGTCTCGCGAGTACCTACAACCTTGAGGGGGATTCCATGGCACAAATTGGTTTTTCTGTGGACGGCAATGCGGTGAGCGTTGATGTCGATCCGAACATGCCCTTGTTGTATGCCTTGCGCGATGATTTGAAAATGAAGAACCCGCATTTTGGCTGTGGACTCGCCCAGTGCGGCGCCTGTACCGTTCACCTTGATGGCGAGCCGATACGCTCTTGCGTGATGCCGGTGTCTGCGGTGAAGGGTAAAAAAGTCACCACCATTTATGGCCTGGGTACGCCGGAAAAACCGCATCCGCTGCAGACCGCCTATGTTCAGGAGCAGGTGCCACAGTGCGGTTACTGCCTCAACGGTTGGTTGATGACTGCCGCAGCGGTTTTGAAGAAAAATCCGAAAGCCTCAGACGCCGATCTGCGCGAGGGGCTATCGAGCCTCAAGTGCCGTTGCGGCACACATATGTCCATCATGCGCGCCATCAAGCGTGCTCAAGCGCAACTGGCCTAGGGAGAGCGATCATGAATGCACGCATAGATTTGTCGACTGGCGATGTTTCCCTGAGTCGCCGCGAATTTCTCAAGGCCTCCGGCGCATTGATTGTCAGTTCCTCAGGTGCCGTGATGATGGCCGACTCGCTTGCGCAAGGCGCGGCCGCGGCCGGCAAGCCGCCATTGCTGCCGGTGGAAATGGATTCCTGGATTGCCATTCTTCCCAATGGCAACATCACCGCGTTCTTTGGCAAGATGGACATGGGGCATGGCATCGAGGTGGCGATCGCTCAGATTGTCGCCGAGGAGCTGGACGTGTCCTTCGAGCGCGTCCAGGTGGAAATGTGCAACACCTTCACCTCCTGTAATCAGGGCGGAGCGTCGGGCAGCACCGGCATTCAGCAAGGCGCGCGCCCGTTGCGAAACGCCGCCGCCGAGGCGCGCCGTTTGCTGGTTGATCGCGCCGCACAGCAGTGGAGCGTCGCAGCGGATCAATGCAATGTGTACGACGGGGTGGTGTTTGGCCCGGATGGCAAAAAAACCAGTTACGCCGAATTGATCGGCGGCCGTTTTTTCAATTCCAAGGTGGTTTGGAACAAACTGACCGGCAATGCCATGAATGTGGAGGGCAAGGCTAAGCTCAAACCGCCTTCCCAGTACAAGGTGGTGGGTAAGGAATTCCCGAGGCGCGATGTGGCCGGCAAGGTGTTCGGCAGCAGCGATTGGGTGACCGATATCTCGATTCCGGGAATGTTGCATGGCCGGGCGATTCGACCGCCGCATGCCACCGCAACACCCCTGAAAGTCGATGAGGCTTCGATCCGCGCAATACGCGGCGCGAAAGTGATACGTGAAAAGAACTTTATCGGTGTGGTCGCACCTAAGGAATGGGACGCGGTGCGTGCCGCGCGCATGTTGAAGATCTCCTGGTCCGCGCCCAGTAATCCGTTTCCTTCCATGGATAAGTTGCACGACCATATCCGGTCGGCGCCGGTGGAAAAATCCGAGGAGGCTGCGGTCAAAGGCAATGTCGCCGCCGCTTTTAAATCCGCCGCACGGATGGTGGAGGCTGAATACGAGTGGCCGTTTCAATCGCATGCCAGCATGGGGCCGGGCTGCGCTCTGGTGGATGCGCGCGCCGACCACGCCACGGTTTGGACCGGGTCGCAAAAGCCGCACTTCGTGCGCGATGGCGTGGCTGCCTTGTTAAAAATGCCTCAAGAGAAAGTGCAGGCGCTCTGGGTCACGGGCGCCGGCTGCTATGGCCGCAACGACGCGGGCGACGCGGCCATCGACGCGGCCTTGCTCTCGAAACTTGCCGGCGCGCCGGTGCGGGTGCAGGGCAATCGCGCGGACGGAACCGCCTGGGACCCCAAAGGTCCGGCCTGCGTGTTTCGGGCGCGAGCGGCGCTTGATGCGCAGGGCAAGGTCATTGCCTATGAATTCGTCTCTAAAGGATTTTCGCGCAATCATATCGCCACCAACGAGTCGAACCCTATCGACAGCCTGGCGGGTCAGGAGATGGGTTTGCAGGCGAAGAATGTTCCCAACTTCGGTTTTCCGGCGGAGTCCTATGCGTTCGATAATAAACGCTTAGCCTGGGAGACGATTGCGCCCTTCGTGAATAACTGCTCGCCACTGCGAACTTCCCATCTTCGCGACCCGGTCGGGCCGGAAATACAATTTGCCAGCGAGCAGTTCATCGATGAACTGGCCGTCGCCGCCGGAGAAGACCCGGTGGCGTTTCGCCTGAAGTACGTGACGGCGCCGCGCGATGCTGCGGTGATTCGTGCCGCCGCGGAAAAAGCCAACTGGCAGGCTCGACCCGGTCCTACTCGGCCGAAATCAGGCGATGTAATGACCGGGCGCGGGATTGCCTACGCGCAGCGCAGTGGCACCCTGGTCGCCATCGTTGCCGAGGTCGAAGTCGAGAGGAAAACAGGACGCGTCTGGGCGAAGAAATTCACTGTCGCGCACGATTGCGGTTTGATCATCAATCCCGATGGTCTGCGCAACACCATTGAAGGTAACGTGGTGCAGGGGATGTCGCGCACCTTGCTTGAGGAAGTGCGCTTTGATCGCAATATGGTCACCAGCACCGATTGGAACAGCTATCCGATTCTGGATATGCGCGATGCGCCGCAGACCATCGATTTTGCCTTGATCAATCGGCCTGAAGTTGCACCCAGCGGGGCGGGTGAACCGACCATGCGTTGCATCCCGGCGGCGATTGCCAACGCCTTTTTCGATGCAACCGGTGTTCGCATTCGACGTGTGCCAATGACGCGGGAGCGGGTGAAGGCCTTGTTGGAGAAGGCTTGAGACAATCCAGGCGCTGTGTTATTGGCGCCGCTTGACTCCGTGCTTGGCCAATTTTGTGAATAAGGCCCCCGGCAGGGGGCCGATTTTTTGAAAGAGAAATATTTGTGTCAAAACTGAATTTAACTCTCGCATGCTGGGAATATGATCGCACCCGCGCTCTGGCCGATGGCAGCGTGCAGGCCGAGGGCATCGAACTCAACTGCCTGAATCTGCACGTCGAAGAAACGTTTTTCCGCATGCTGCGAAATCGTGAGTTCGATGTGGCGGAGATGTCCTTGTCTTCCTACACCGTGTCGGCAGCGCGCGGCAATTCGCCCTTCATCGCGATTCCGGTGTTCCCCTCGCGCTTTTTCCGTCATTCAAGTATTTATGTTTCCGCCAAGTCGAACATTCGCGAGCCCAAAGACCTGATCGGAAAACGCATTGGCGTTCCCGAATACCAGATGACCGCGCCGGTGTGGATACGCGGAATTCTTCAGGACGAATACGGCGTCGATCCTTCCAGCCCCGAGTATTGGAGCGGCGGTGAGGAAGAGCCTGGTCGCGACGAGAAGATCAAAATCGATTTGCCGGAAAAATTCCGCGTGCGCGCTATCGGTCCTGAGAAAATTCTCACCCAGATGATCGCTGACGGCGAGATCGATGCACTGCAAACCGCTCGCATGCCTTCGACGTTTCTAACACGTCCGGGAACCGTGAAACGGCTGTTCGAAGACTACGTTGAAGTGGAAAAGGCTTATTTCCGCAAGACTAAAATATTTCCCATCATGCACACCGTAGTGATACGCCGCGACGTCTATGAGGCCAATCGCTGGATCGCGCAATCATTGTGCAAGGCCTTCATGGATGCGCAACGTCGCGTGTATGCGAACCTCTACACCACCTCCGCCCTCACCACCATGCTGCCCTGGCAGGTGGCGCATGTGGAGGAAGCACGGCGTGAGTTGGGAGATGACTGGTGGGCCTATGGGTTCGAGGCCAACCGGCATGTGTTGGATACCTTCCTGCGCTATCACCACGAACAGGGGCTGTCCAAGACGCGAATGAAGCCCGAGGACTTGTTCGCGCCGGAGAGTCTGGAATCCTTCAAGATTTGACGCCGGGCTCGCACAATCCGATAGCGCGCCGGCGTGCTCATGTTCGACCGTCTGGCTGCCGATGGTGTACTCCTGCTGCACTTGGCCTTCATTTTGTTTGCCCTGCTCGGTGGCACAATGGCGGCATGGTGGCGCTGGACTCCTGTCGTTCACCTTCCGGCAGTCGCTTGGGCCTTGTTCGTTGAGTTCACCGGCCGCGTCTGTCCGCTCACTTATCTGGAGAATTATTTTCGCGTGAAGGCCGGTGACTCGGGCTACACCGAGAGCTTCGTCGAGCGCTATCTGCTGGAAATCATCTATCCTTCCGGCCTGACCGAAGAAATTCAATACGTGCTTGCCGGTGTAGTTATCCTCGTCAATGCGGCAATCTATGCCGGAAACTACCGTCGTCGGCGAAAGGAATAAACACGGAAGTGTGGACAATGGTGGCAACCGGTTTTTCAAGAACGAGATTTAGTGCCATGCGATTTGATTCACGTCGCGGTGGCGAAATGGCCAGAGGGCGAAGCCCTGCATTTTTCGTGGCTGGCTAACTTAGGGGACTCGAATGATTAATTCGTTGAGAAAAAATGGTGGCGTACTTTTTATGGCGCGTGTCCAGGCAGCAATGCTGCTTTGCCTCGCCCCGGTGGCCGCGCTTTCCCAAACCAAGCCAGAGTTCATCGCCTTTCAAGGAGTGGTCAAGGCGGCGATGTATCGGCCCGATACTGGCCCCGCGCCGCGCGTCGGCGTTCTGGTGATGCACCGCACCTCCAACTATCTTGGGCATCGCGCCTGCACTGAACTGTCGCGGCGCGGCTTTTTGATGTTGTGCATGAACACGCGCTACGAGAATAACGAGCCGGCAGTGGACTTTGAGAAGTTGCCGCTTGATGTAAAGGCCGGTGTCGAGTTGCTGCGTAAGCAGGCCGGTATTGCCAAGGTGGTGCTTTTCGCCCATAGCGGGGGCGGACCGCTGATGTCGCTCTACCAGGCGGTCGCGGAAAACGGAACTGCCTACTGCAAAGGCAAGAACAAGATCACCGAATGCGCCGACGACATCGCGGGCCTGCCGCGCGCGGACGGCATCGTGTTCGCCGATGCGCATCCGGGCAACGCGGTAAACCTGCTGCGCGGCATCAACCCCGCTTTCGTGAGCGAGACCAATCCGCCTGAGAAGCGATTTAATCCGGAGCTCGACATGCTCGATCCGCGTAACGGTTTCAACCCCAAGGGCGCATCGAACTATTCGCCGGAGTTTCAGGCGCGTTACACCAAGGCGCAGTCGGACCGTCTGAACCGCCTGATCGCCTCGGCTGAGGAGAAACTTGCGCGCATCAAGCGCGGCGACTACGCATACGGCGACAGCGATCTGGTGATCATTCCCGGCGGTGGCAATCCGGGATCGGGGCCGGGCGGTTCGGCGGCGCTTTATATCGCGCAGCCTGACATTGCCGCGGTCAACAGCACGGCGCGGGCCGCCAAGCTGATTCGCAACGATGGAACCATTGCCACACAGGCGGTGAAAAGCGTGTTCGTCGCGAATCCGTCCCTTGCACGCAGCAACCTGCAATTCAACACCGGCACCAAGTTGTATACGCTGCGATCCTTTCTTTCCGCCAATTCGGTGCGTTCCAAGGATGCCTATAGCGATGTCGATCACTGTTCCAGCAACAACTCAACGGTTTGCGCGGTGCAGTCCATTACCGTACCGGTGCTGTTCGTGGCCATGGGCGCGCACTACTTTATCCGAGACAATGAACGGCATTACGATGTGTCGCGCAGCAAGGACAAGGATTTCGTCGTGATCGAAGGCGCCACGCATGGCTTCACGCCCTGCACTGAGTGCGAAAAAACGCCGGCGCAGTATTCCAACAGCGTGAATAATATGTTCGATTACATGGCGAAGTGGATGAATGATCGGTACTGATGTTGAAACGAAACCTTATTGTCGAGGAGAGCGCATATGAACCGAGTTTCGTTGTTGGCTTTGGCGGCCAGGTGCCTCTTGCAATGCTCGCTTATTCAACCGCTCACCCTTTGATTACATCGGGCAAGGCCAAGCTCCTCGGCGTCACCAATACCAGCCCGATATTCAAATCGCAGGGGGCAGGTCCGAATTATCACGAAATTCATAAATCATCACAAAAATATGCCTTTTACGAGGCTGTCATGTTTTTGGGAATGATCGATAACTTGAACTTGCCTGGCAGCGTTTTACTCCGGCGTTTCATTCAGAAGGGAATTTTCAATGCCTAGAATCAAAGCCTCTACCGCGTTCGAAGACCTGCGCATCCTGGATCTCAGCCGGGTGCGCGCCGGCCCGACTTGCGTGAAGCAGTTTTCCGATTTCGGCGCCGACGTTATCAAGATCGAATCGGTCGAGGCCGAGGATCTGGGCGGATCTCGGGACGGTTCGGATTTTCAGAACCTGCATCGCAACAAGCGTTCGATGACCCTCAACCTCAAAGCGCCGGAGGGAAAAGAGATCTTCATGCGCCTGGTGAAAACCGCCGATGTGGTGGTGGAGAACTACCGCCCCGATGTGAAATTTCGCTTGGGTGTCGATTATGAAACGCTCAGGACGGTGAATCGCAAGATCATTCTCGCCAGCATTTCCGGTTTCGGTCAGGACGGTCCTTACCGCGAGCGTCCTGGCTTTGATCAGATCGGGCAGGGCATGAGCGGGCTGATGTCGGTGACTGGATTCCCCGGCCAAGGCCCGCTGCGCGCTGGGGCCGCGGTGGCCGACATCACCGCGGGAATGCTGGCAGCCTTGGGCATCATGACCGCGTTACACGAACGCGCGCGCTCGGGCGAAGGTCAATGGGTGCAATCCAATTTAATACAAGGTGGACTGCAGCTGTTGGATTTCCAAGCGGCGCGCTATATCCAATCGGGGGATGTGGCCAAGCAGGTGGGTAACGATCATCCGACCAATATGCCGACCTCGGCCTATACCACTGCCGACGGCCATATGAACGTCGCTGCGTCTGGAACAACGATGTGGAAGCGTTTGTGCGACGCAATCGGCCGCAATGACATGCTCGACAACCCTGATTACAAGGATATGGACGCGCGCTCCAAGCATCGTCAGGCGTTAAACGCCGAAATCGACAAGGCCATGCGCGCCAAATCCAGCGCCCAGTGGCAGGAGATCTTAAACAATGCCGGCATTCCCTGCGGGCCCATCTACAGCATCGACCAGACTTTCGCTGATCCGCAAGTCAAGCACCTGGGCGCGGCAGTGGAGATGACGCATCCGCGACTGGGCAAGCAACGCGTCCTCGGTCAAATGGTAAAGCTCTCTCGCACGCCGGCAGGATTTGTCTCGACCACGCCCGACAAGGGCCAGCATACCGATGAGGTGCTTGGGGAATTAGGTTGCGACGCGGCGGCGATCGGCGTGTTGCGCGCCGCTGGCGTTATCTGACTTAATCCGGCACCAAACGGCCAGCTTAATGCGCTATTCGATCTTTGCCTTGGCGCGCAAATCCGAGAACACTTTCTGAACCTCCTGCTCTTGCAGGGCATTCTGGATCTGCGGTTTCACCTGTTCATACGGGGGGAACTGGACGTTGCGAACGTCCTCCAGATAAATGACGTGCCAGCCGAACTGCGACTGCACCGCCTGTGTTGAGTACTTGCCTTTTTCAAGTTTCGCCAGCGCGTCGGCAAAGGGTTTGACGAAGGTACCAGCGGCGTTCCAGCCAAGGTCGCCGCCGCGTTCGCGTGATCCGCTGTCCTTGGACACCTTCGCAAGTTCCTCAATTTTCTCGCCCTTGCCCAATTGATCGATGATGTTTTTTGCCTCCGACTCGCTGTCGACCAGCACGTGCCGCGCCTTGTATTCGCGCTCACCGCGCTGCGCGCGCACTTTTTCATACTCTGAGCGCAGGATGGACTCGCTGATCGGTCTTGCTTTGAAATAATCCTGCATATAGATTTCGAACAAAACCTGTTGGCGAGCAATTTCTATCTGGGTCTGGACTTCCGAGTTTTTGTTCAATCCGCGGCGTTCGACTTCCTGCGCCACCAATTCGAAATTGATCAAGCGCTCGGTGACGGCCTGGCGCAATTGCTCGTTGTCCGCAACGCCTCGTGCGGTCTGTTGCTTGATTACCGTTTCGACCCGGGTACGTGGTATGGCTTTCCCATTCACCGTAGCCACGCGATTGGCGCCGGCGGGTATCGGCAACACCGGCGCTTGCGATGAGACTGGCGGCTTGGATGTTTGGGCAAAAACCGGTACGGCGAGTGCGGCAGCAAGTAGCAGTGCGAGTTCGAGGGGGCGATTGAGGGAGCGCTTGGATTTCATTTAGATTCTCTTCCCGCTAATAAGAAAATTCGAACAGAATTTGAGCGAAACACGGGCGAATTTCCTCGGATCACAGTTCATCGGCTGTTAGGGCGCGGATGGCAAGGGCGTGGATTTGATGTTGCATCAATGGCCCCATTGCCTCATAAACCAGTCGATGCCGCGATAGCGTATTCATGCCGGAAAAACGCGAGGAGACGATGACAAGACTGAAATGGCTGCCGCCCTCACGCGCGCCCTGATGACCGGCGTGTTGCGCCGAGTCATCGGTGAGTTCAATCGATTCGGGCGCCAAAGCGGCCAAGCGCTCACGGATTGCCTCAGCAAGATTCATTTCTGTTCTCCCGCGCCTTCCTTTTCGACGATGTAGCGCGACATATACAAGGCCTGGATGACGACGAACACCAGCATCAACCCCATGCCGCCGAACAGTTTGAAGCTAACCCAGGTGTCGGTGCTGAAATTGAAGGCGACGTACAGGTTGAGAACACCCATGGCGACGAAGAATCCTGCCCAACTCCAGTTGAGCGTGCGCCAGGCGTTATCGGGCATGGTGATCTGCTGCGCCTGCATCAGCGAGCGGATAAGATTTTTGTGGAAGAAGACCTCCGCGCCGCCAAGAATCAGGGCGAAAAGCCAATAGAGAACCGTGGGTTTCCACTTGATGAATGTTTCGTCCTGCAATGCGATGGTGGCGCCGCCGAATACCACGATGATCGCCAGGCTTACCCACATCATGGTTTCGACCTTGCGTCCGCGCGCCTTGAGGTAGGCGATCTGCCCGATGGTCGCGGCAATCGCAACCGCGGTGGCGGCATAAATATCCCACGCCTTGAACGCGATGAAAAACAAAATGATAGGAAAAAGGTCGAACAGAAATTTCATATCGCAATTATAGCGGTGAGAAAGCACGGTGGACACCCGCTCGGTGTCCTTTTTGGAATCCGAAATGCGATAGCTGCGTCGTGATCAGTCCTGTTTCTTTTCGAATTTCAGCGAAGCTGAGTTGATGCAATACCTTTGGCCCGTGGGTGCTGGCCCATCGTTGAAAACGTGGCCCAGGTGCGCATCGCAAACCGCGCACACGGCTTCCGTTCGGCTCATCAGCCAGGAGTTGTCGGTTTCCGTGGAGACGTTTTCAGGGCTGATCGGTGCCCAATACGATGGCCAACCGGTGCCGGAATCGAATTTGGTTTCTGAGCTGAATAACTCGGTGCCGCAGCAGATGCAGCGGTAGGTGCCTTTTTCATGCTGGTCCCAGAATTCTCCGGTGAAGGCCTGTTCGGTACCCTGTTTTCGGGCGACGTTGTATTGCATGGCCGAGAGTTGAGCGCGCCATTCGGCATCGGTTTTTTTGACTTTATCCGTCATCATGACTCCTGCTTATCGTTCAAATTCCGCGATTGATCGTGGATCCAGTGTGAATTTTACAGGGCGTTCGGGACAATTGCTCCGCGGTTCAACCGGCGCCTGCGCCTCAGAGGCGCGAGTTTGCGTAAAATGACCGCCAACAAGCAGCCGCTTGAATCTCAAGGAGTCTAATCGTGGCCGACCCTGTCATCGCGCAAAAAGCACCCTACGGCATTGATCTGGAACCAGGCGAGTATCGGTGGTGTGCCTGTGGAAAATCCGCTAAGCAACCATTTTGCGACGGTTCGCACAAGGGCGGCGAGTTTTCGCCGAAAAAATTCACGGTTGAAACAGCCGGAAAAGTATTTCTATGCGGCTGCAAAAACACCAAAAACTCGCCAATGTGCGACGGAACGCATAAAAGCCTTTAATCGGTTGTAGCAGTTTTTAAAAATGAAACCGCTTCTTCTGCGCGGATTATTTGTATCCGCGTAGAAGAAGCGGTTCGCACGAGCAGGTTTTACTAAAACCTGCACGGACGAAAAAAATCCGTCCGTGCGGACCGTCGCTTTTTTGCGGATGATGAAGCTGTCCGCAAGCAAGCGACGGTCTTTATAAAACCCGCTTGTAATACGCGCCTGTAATACTCCGCTCGCTACAAAACTTCCCCCGCCTGATCTGCCAGGCGTGAACGTTCGCCGCGTGCGAGCGTCACATGTCCGCTGTGCGCCCATCCCTTGAAGCGATCCACCACGTAAGTCAATCCCGATGACCCTTCTGTGAGGTAGGGTGTATCGATCTGCGAGATATTGCCCAGGCACACTACCTTGGTGCCGGGACCGGCACGTGTGATCAGGGTCTTCATTTGTTTGGGCGTGAGATTCTGCGCCTCATCGATAATCAGATATTTGTTGAGGAAGGTGCGTCCGCGCATGAAATTCAGCGATTTGATCTTGATTCGCGATTGGACCAGATCGCGGGTGGCGGCGCGCCCCCACTCGCCGGCGGATTCGTCGGTCTTGGTGAGCACCTCCAGGTTGTCCTCCAATGCGCCCATCCACGGCGTCATTTTTTCCTCCTCGGTGCCGGGCAGAAAGCCGATGTCCTCGCCCACCGGCACGGTCACGCGGGTAATGATGATTTCGGAGTAGGTTTTGGATTCCAGCGTCTGCATTAGCCCTGCGGCGAGCGTGAGCAGCGTTTTGCCGGTGCCTGCGTGTCCCAGCAGGGTCACAAAATCGATCTCGGGATTCATTAAAAGATTTAACGCGAAGTTTTGCTCTCGATTGCGCGCATTGATGCCCCAAACGCCATTGCGGGCAGGGGCAAAATCGCGAATGGTCTCCAGCACCACCATGCTTCCGTGGGTTTCCCGAACGATGGCATGCAGCGGTTGATCGCTCACCTGGTAGACAAATTCATTGAGCAGCAATTCGTGGCATAGCGGGCCGCGCACCCGATAAAAAGTTCGTCCGTCCTTTTTCCAGGATTCCATGTCATTGCCATGCTTGTCCCAGAAATCCGCGCCCAGTTCGCGAACGCCCGTGTATAGAAGATCGGTGTCCTCCAATACCTTGTCGTTGAAGTAGTCCTCGGCTTCCAGGCCAAGCGCGCGCGCCTTGATGCGCATGTTGATGTCTTTCGACACCAGTATCACTTTGCGCTGAGCGTGTTTCTTTTGCAGGAACATCACAACGCCGATGATGTGGTTATCCGCCTTGCCTATAGGCAGATTTGCAGGCAACTGATCATTGATGGCTTCGGTTTGCAGGAATAGCTTACCCGCTGCGGGGTCGGCATTGTGGCGCTTGAGAAAGATGCCATCCACGATGCTGCTTTTCGCGCGGGTCACCACTTCCTCGATGAAGCGGCTCGCCTGGCGCGCATTGCGGGATACCTCGGACATTCCCAGCTTATGGCCGTCGAGTTCCTCGAGGGTCATGATGGGCAGATAGATGTCGTGTTCTTCGAATCGGAACAGGCTGGTTGGATCGTGCATCAAGACATTGGTGTCGAGCACGAACAGCTTTGTTGTTGTTTTTTTCGGGGACGGACTTTCTTTGCGGGCTGGCACGGGCAGGAACTCAGGTGATGGAGCAGATGCGTCTGCTGGAATATTCGGTAGCGAGAGTGCGTCAGAGTGTTTTGACAAAATCCAGTACCTCCTGAACATGACCGGGGACCTTTACACCGCGCCATTCCCGGCGGACGACGCGATGGGAATCGATCACAAAGGTGCTGCGTTCGATGCCTCGAACCTGTCTGCCATACATGTTTTTGAGCTTCATCACGCCAAACTGGGCGCAAACCCTTTCTTCTTCATCCGAAAGTAGATCGAAGGGGAAAGCCAGTTTGGCCTTGAAGTTCTCGTGCGACTTGAGACTGTCTCGAGAGATGCCGTAAATTTCGGCGCCTGCCCCCTGAAATTCCTGGTGCAGGTCGCGGAAGTTCATGCCTTCTGTGCTGCAACCGGGCGTGTTGTCCTTGGGATAAAAATACAGGACAAGCGCATTCGCCTTGGATTCCGACAGCGTGAATTTCTCGCCTCCGGTGGCTGGCAGGGAAAAGTCTTTTACCGTTGTGTTGGCCATTAAAGGCTTGTTTTCTTGGTTCTCGGTTGCCTTGCTGGACATATTCGGCTCTTCATAGGCAAATGTCAATTTCTTACGATCAACTCCATATGATTATGGAGCTTTATGGCGTGTTTATGACAAGCGATTTTTTGTAAAAGGATTTTTTGCAGTCGGAATATTTTCTTGCAAAAATCGAGGGGCGACCTGTCAGCTGACTTTTAGAAACTCGGCACCCTGCATTGCAAGAGTACCCGAGCGGCCAGGGATCTGCCCAATCACCACCTCGTGTCTTGGAAGTGAACTGATGTCAAGCTCGTTGGCCATTTCCTTGAGCGAAATCAACTTAAAACCCGATGCGGTCCATTGTTCGATGAGAGTCTCAAAAATCGAATGAAATTTTCCACCTTCCAGCTCGGCGTGCAAGGTGTACACGTGTCCGCTTGAGGGCGGGTTGGCGCTTAGTTCGATTAAGCGCTTCGCGACATTATCCCGGGTAATTCCATCAACGCCGATCAGCTCGTCCAAGGTGGGCAGTGTGGTGGGCAATTGCGGTATGGCGAATGGTTCGGCGTTCCACACCGGAACGAATGGGCAGACCCCACGCGTGTCGGATGCATAGTTGAAACCCAGCCGCTCGACCAGACGCAGGGCGTGAATGTTCATTTGCCATCCTGCGGCACCGTGGACTTTTGCCGTTTCGGAGAACACTTCATTGAAGCGGGCCAGGGCGAGTTTCATTTCGGCACCAGTCCATGCCTCGTCGGCATCGCTAAGACCATCCTGCCAGCGAACGTGATCCCAGCAGTGGACGCCGACCTCGAATCCTTCATCGCGGACCTGGCGCAGGATGTCAGCGCATGCAGCGCCGATGTCGGGGCCAGGTAGCAAGGTCCCGTAGAGCAGGGTTTTCAGTCCGTAGTGTTCCAGAACCGAGGTACGTGAAACCTTTTGCGCGAATCCTGGCTGAAACACGCGACGGATGGCTCGGCCGGTGTGATCCGGGCCGAGACTAAACAGAAAAGTCGCGCCGACGCCATGTTTTTTTAGCACCTCGACAAGGCGTGGCACGCCCTCGCGGGTGCCACGGTAGGTATCGACATCGATTTTTAAGGCGAGTTTCAATCGAAAGATGACAATTCGGGAAAACCAACAATAAGTTTAGATCTTGCGCAAAGCCTAGACGGTGCTTTCACTGGATCGGGGAGATATACAAGGGGGCGAAGGCCTCCTTGTTCTCTAATTTTCTAATCGACCAGTTGCCTTGCCTCGGCGACGTGCCCACGATACGCATCGAAAATATTTTTCAGCGCATCTTTCATATTGACGCGAGGCTTCCATCCTAAATCCGCCATGGTATTGGTGATTTTCGGCACGCGGTTCTGCACGTCCTGATAGCCCTCGCCATAGTAGTTCTTGGCGGTGACCAGCTTCAACTTCACCTTGCGTGCGCTGGCAGCGTATTCGGGGTAGTGGGCGGCCAGGCTTAGCATCATCTCTGCGAGCTGCCTGACGGAAAAGTTATTCCTCGGATTGCCAATGTTATAGATCTTGCCGCTGGCGATGCCGCGCGGGTTGGCGATTATTTTCATCAGTGCGTCGATGCCATCATCAATATAGGTGAAGGCGCGCTTCTGGCGGCCGCCATCGACCAGTTTGATCGCTTCGCCACGCACGATATGGCCGAAAAACTGGGTGATCACGCGCGAACTGCCTTCCTTGGGCGTGTTGATGGAATCCAGCCCCGAGCCTATCCAATTGAAGGGCCGGAACAGGGTGTAGTCCAGGCCATTGCCCCTGCCATCGCCCATGCCATAGGCGTGGATCACGCGGTCCATGAGTTGCTTGGAGCAGGCATAAATCCAGCGCGGCTTGTTAATCGGGCCATAGACCAGAGGTGAGGACTCAGGATCGAAGCTCGAGTCCTCGCACATGCCGTAGACCTCGGATGTCGAAGGAAACAGCAGGCGTTTGCCGTGCTTGACGCAGGAGCGCACGATAGGCAGGTTTGCTTCGAAATCCAGCTCGAAAACCTTCAAAGGTTGCTTCACATAGGTCGCCGGCGTGGCGATTGCCACCAGGGGCAATACCGTGTCGCATTTGCGGATGTGGTATTCGATCCACTCGCGATTGATGGTGATGTCGCCTTCGAAGAAATGAAAGCGCTTGTTTTTCAAGCAATCGCTGACGCGCTCGGATTGCATGTCCATGCCATAGACTTCCCAGTCGGTATTGGCCAGAATCCGCTGGGTAAGGTGGTGGCCGATGAAGCCGTTGACGCCGAGGATGAGTATTTTTTTCATGGTCACTATACGGTTGTAATCGGGAGTGGAATCGATTGCGGGCCGAATCGTGACAGAAACTGGGCCGGGGTGAAAGGCGCATTGTCCAGTTGCATCGCCAGCAAGTCTAGGGCGCTGGAATCGGCGCATACCGCGGTGAGCTGCGAGGATTGCGGCTGAAAAATTAAGGCGGGAGGCGCGGTGATCGCGAACTTCTCATTGATCAGGCGCGTTTTTAAAATTTTCAATTTGACGCCTCCTATCATGGTGAAGGCGCCGGGATAGGGAGGCGCCACCGCGCGTACCAGGTTATGCACCGATTGCGCGCTTTTGCGCCAGTCGATGCGGCCATCTTCGGGTGAGCGTCCGCCAAAGTAGCTCCCCTGTTGCAGATTCTGGGCAGTCAGCACCGCGCTGCCGGCTATCAATCCAGGGATCGCCCGGCGAATGACATTTTCCGCCGCGCCGGTGACACGGGTAAAAACTTCGGCGGCCGTGTCCTCCGGCCCGATCGGGACGGCTTGACTATCGACTAAGCGCCCTGCATCGGGTTTTTCCACCATCTCGTGCAGCGTTGCGCCGGTTTCATGCTCGCCGTGCAGCACCGCCCAGTTAACTGGCGCGCGTCCGCGATATTTGGGCAGCAGGGAGCCGTGCATATTGTATGCACCGCTGCCTGCACAGGCCAGCAAGGCAGGCCTGAGCATGCGACGGTAGTAAAAGGAGAATAGAAAATCCGGCCGCAATTGGCTTATGCGCGCGATGATCTCGGGTGTGTTCGGGTCATCGGGGAAGATGCACTCAATGCCGTTGTCGGCGGCGAGCTTGGCCACGCTTTCGAAAAAAATAGTCTCGCCAGGATCATCGTGGTGGCTGACAAGCAGTGGAATTTTGACCCGGGCCTCAATCAATGCGCTAAGGCAACGAACTCCCACGTCGTGGTAGGCGAATACCACGGCGCTAGTCAAGCTTTGCTCTCCGCCGATTTTTTATCCAGAATGCCGCCTGCCGGATACTCAATTTCGCGGTTCCGGCGCTCCAATATCTCGCGCACCACATAGCGCGGCCGTTCGCGCACTTGTTCGTAGATGCGGGCAATATATTCACCGAGCAGACCAATGCCGAACAGCGTGATGCCAATCAAAAAGAACGCGATGCCGAACAGAGTGAACAGGCCTTCGGCCTCCGGTCCTATGATCAGCCGCCGCACCGCCAGATAGACGACGAATAGTAGCGATGCCACGGAAATGGCGATGCCTGAAATTGAAAACATTTGCAGGGGCAGGGTCGAGAAGCCGGTGACCAGATCGAAATTCAGGCGCACCAGGCTATAGAGCGAATATTTGGATTCGCCCGCGGCGCGTTCCTCATGCGCGACTTCGACTTCGACCGGATTTTCCGCAAAGGTATAGGCGAGCGCGGGAATGAAGGTGTTGCTTTCGCGACAGGTATTGAGCGTGTCGATGATCCGGCGACTGTAGGCGCGCAGCATGCAGCCCTGGTCGGTCATTTGAATATTGGTGATGCGCTCACGCAACCGGTTCATGGCTCGCGAGGCGATGCGGCGAAACGCCGTGTCCTGGCGCGCGGCCCGGATGCTGCCGACGTAGTCGTGACCTTCATCCAGTTTTGCCAGGAGTTTGCCGATTTCTTCCGGCGGATTCTGCAGGTCGGCGTCCAGGGTCACTATCTGCTCGCCCCGGACATGTTCGAAGCCCGCCATGATGGCCATATGCTGGCCGTAATTGCCGTTGAACAAAATGACACGTGTCACATCCGGGCGCTTATCGAACTGCTGCTTCAATATCGCCGCAGACCGGTCGCGGCTGCCGTCGTTGATGAAGATTAATTCATAGGTTTGCCCAAGGGCGTCCAGCGCCGGGTACAAGCGGGCCAACAACGCCGGGAGCACAGCCTCTTCGTTGTACACCGGAACAACGACGCTGAGGCGAGGCGGGGCACTCATGTCAATACCCGGCGCGCCTCGTCGCAGACGCGATCGATGTCCGCCTCATTCATTGCCGGGAACAGCGGCAGGGTGGCGATCTGCCTGCCGATGCGCTCCGCATGGGGAAACTGGCCCTCATGGAAACCCAATTTCCGATAGAGCGCGAACAGGTGAATCGGCGGGTAATGCACGCCGATACCGATTCCCGCATCGAACATTCGGGTGATGAATTCCGGTCGCTTCATCCGCTCTGGAAGTACTACTTGAAACATATGCCAGTTCGAGTTCTCGAAATCCTCCGGGGGCATCTCGCATCCCAGGCTGCGATCCCATTTCTCGAAATATCGGCGCGCCAATGCACGGCGTCGTTCAAGCACCGAATCGATCAGGGGAAGTTGCCCCAGTGCGATGCGCGCCGCGATATCGGTAAGATTGAATTTGCCGCCGAGCAGGTCGCATTCCATTTCCCCGTTCGGGTGGCGCGTCACACCTTGCAGCCGGTATTTCTCGCAGAGCACGGCCTCAGCCTCGGAATTGACCACCAGAGCACCGCCTTCGGCGCAGGTGAGATTCTTGTTGGCCTGGAAACTGAACGCCACAAGATCGCCCATCGCGCCGATGCGCTTTGCATTCCAGCGACTGCCCAGGGCCTGCGCGGCATCCTCGATCACGCGAAGCCGATGCTTATTGGCGATCGCATACAGGCGGTCCATGTCCACCGGCAAACCGGCGAGGTAGACGGGAATCAGTGCGCGCGTCGCCGGCGTGATCGCGGCTTCGATGCGCTCCAGATCGATATTTCGCGTCACCGGGTCGATATCAACGAACACCGGTTTGGCACCGACCTCCAGTATGACGTTGGATGTGGCGACCCAGGACAGGGGCGTGGTGATGACCTCAAAGCCGGGTCCGACGCCGGCGATACGCAGACCAATTTCCAGGGCCGCCGTTGCTGAATTGAAACTGCGAACTGTCCGGCCATCGACACATTCGGATAACGCTTCCTCAAATTTTTGCACCATCGGTCCGGAGGTGATCCAGCCCGATCGAAGTACTTCGGTGACCCCGGCGATAGTGGCCTCATCGATTGAAGGACGGGTAAATGGCAGGAAATTTTTTGTACTCAACGGGACCCTCAGGAACTTTTCGCGACCAGGAAAACACCTGCGATAATGAAGCCGATACCGGCGAGTCTCAAGGCCGAAACGGACTCACCGAAAAGGTACCAGGCCGCGACCGCGTTGATCACATAGCCAATCGACAACATGGGGTAGGCAACGCTCACCTCGACGCGCGACAGGCCCATGATCCAAACCACCAGACTCACGACGTAACAAAGCATTCCGCCAAGAATGTGCGGCTCCGTCGCCAATCGCATGCCCACCGGCAGCGCATTTTCCATGCTGAATTCAAACTGACCCACCACATTGGTGCCGGCCTTCAAAAGCAGTTGCGCCGCGGCGTTTAGCAGTACGCCGGTCAAAATCAGGGAAAAGCTGATAGTGTTCATGGGTTGCTCAAGCTGCTCATAGGTTGCTCACGCTGCTCATGGTTTGCTCACAATAATGCGTCGCGAATCCCGCGCCACTTCGCGCATAGCAAATCCTTGGGAGGCAAGCAGCCGGAAGCCATCTGGGGACATCATCGCGAAGGCTTCCTTGTCGTCGATCCAGCGCGACTTGAATGTCTGTATGTCGGCAATGGCCAGGTCCGGCTCCTGATCCAGGCCATAGCTGAATTCATCGCGGTACTCAACCAGGGTCACGGTTCGGTCCAGATAAAAGGGCAGGGTCTGCTCGTAGGTGCCCACGCTGTAGAACGGCACGCCGGGGCGCAGCAAGGGCTTGACCTGCGCGGCAATGTAATACGCGGAGTTCGATCTGCCAAGCGTCTCATGGCCTTGCAGCGCGATTTCCCAGGAGAGCAGCGCTGCGAATCCCATGGCGACGATAGCTGAGATTTTTTGTTGCCCACGCAATAGCCAAAACGCCAGCAGCAAACCCGCGAGCATTAGCGACATCGAGATCATCAGCCATTGCGCGTACTGCGCGAGCATTTCACCCGGCGCTTCGCCGCTGGCATTCTTGCCCAAGGCCGGAATCACCAGGATCGCGACGAGCGCGAGCACGGCTATCGAAACGGTGTGCCAGCTCAATGCGCGTGGCGTGGCACGGGTCAGCCAGTCGCCGCAAAGCAGCGCCAAAGCTGGCAGCAGCGGCAGAATATAGGAGGGAAGTTTCGATCCGGACGCAGAAAAGAAAATGAAAATAAGCGCCACCCATAACAGCAAAAAACGACGCGCGTTGAAGCCTGGTTCGGATTGCGCGCGCCACGCGCGGGCGCAGGCATGCAGGGCAATGCCTGTCCAGGGCATCATCGCGAGCACCACAATGGGAACGAAATACCACACTGGCTGGGTGCGGCCATGGGTGGTGCTGGTAAATCGGTCCAAATGTTCGTGGATAAAAAAGAACCGGGCAAATTCGGGATTGGCCATTTGTACCGCAATGAACCAGGGGGCGGTGAGGCCGAGGAATATCGCCAGGCCGCCCAGGAGATGCAAGCGTCGAAAGATGATCCATTCGCGCTGTACCAGGCAATAGGCGACAAGGACCATTCCAGGCAGAATCAGGCCCGCAAGACCTTTGCTCAATACTGCGAGCGCCGCCGCCGCCCAGGCGGCAAGCATCGCATTGCGTTCGCTGATGCTGCCTTGTTGTGAGGTCTGGCCCAAAAGAAATCCCGCCAGCGAAGCTTGCAAAAAAAATGCGAAGCCCATGTCCAGGGTGTTCAGGTGGCCCATCAACACCCACCAAAGACTGCCGGCAAGTACGATCGCGGTCAGCATGGCGGCGGGGGGGCCAAAAAGCCGTGACGCGGTGACTGCCGCGAGAACTACGCCGGCAAATCCAGTGAGTCCGCTCCAGAGGCGGGCGGTCCATTCGTTTTCTCCGAACACGCGAAACGCTGCGGCGGTCGCCCAGTATTGAAGCGGCGGTTTTTCGAAATACTTGATGCCGTTCAGGCGCGGCGTCACCCAATCGCCGGACTGCGCCATTTCACGCGCGATCTCGGCATAGCGGCCTTCGTCGGGTTTGATGAGTTTTCGATAGTCCAGAGCCGAGAACCAAGCCAATGCGAATAGCGCGATCAGTAGCGCGCAGGCATTTCGCGAGAGGTTTTGCTGTGCATTCACCAAGGCTTCATTCCATCGAACACCGATCCCGCCTGCAAACGGCCAGGCGGATCATGCGAGCAGCAGCGCAGCGGCCACTTTTCGTTCTTCAGCCATCAGAATGTTATAGGTGCGGCACGCGGCTGACACATCCATGACTTCCAGGCTAATGCCGGCTTCGATCAGCGGGCGCATCAATTCGGCGCGTGGAAAGCGCAGCGTCCTGCCGGTGCCCAAGAGGATCACTTCCTGTTTCAAGTCGGCCAGAGCCTCGATATCGGCGGGCGTCAGCTCTTCGAACGTACTCGCGCTCCATTCGGTCCAGACGCGATCGGGCAGCACCACCAGCGAGCGTTCGTGGCGCTGTTTGTTGATCTCTACGAAGCCCTCGCCGTATCCGGTGATGAGCTTGCTGGCGCCGATTTGGGCAAGATGCAGTTTCACGATGTGGGGCTTTCGCGTGAGCTATCCCAAGCTCGGTGGCGGGGCGCTGAGAAGGCCTACCCCTGCGGCTCAGGTTCTTATTTTGCAGATTGCGTTAAGTGTCGGGTAACATTATAACTTTTATGTCTTATTGCACTGTAGCGTGTTGCTGTCTCAGCTGCATTGAATGAGGCATAACCCCGATGAACGGCCCAGGGCCGTTGATCAGGTCAAGGAATATCGCCAAGGAATGTCGCCATGTTGAAACCGATACGTAAATCCTCGAAATTGGCCGATGTCTGCTACGACATACGCGGTCCGGTGTTGGCGCGCGCGCGTCAGATGGAAGAAGACGGGCAGCGCATATTCAAACTCAATATCGGCAACCTTGCACCGTTCGGGTTCGACGTTCCCGACGAGGTGCGCCACGATGTGATCGTCAATTTGTCGAACGCCTCGGGATACACAGATTCCAAAGGACTGTTCCCCGCACGCAAGGCCATCATGCATTACTGCCAGACCAAAAGCATTGCCGGCGTCGAGCTTGATGACATCATTGTCGGCAATGGTGTTTCGGAATTGATTGTCATGTCCATGCAAGGCTTGTTGGACGATGGCGACGAAGTGCTGATCCCCGCGCCGGACTACCCGTTGTGGACCGCAGCGGTTCGCCTCGCAGGCGGGAAACCGGTGCATTACCTGTGCGACGAAGGCGCCGATTGGGCGCCGGACCTGGCCGATATCCGACGAAAAATTTCGCCACGCACGCGCGCCATGGTGGTCATTAATCCGAACAATCCCACCGGCGCCTTGTACCCGAATGACTTGCTACTGCAACTGATTGAGATCGCGCGGCAGCATCAGTTGATCGTTTTCGCCGACGAGATTTACGACAAGACTTTGTACGATGGCGCGACGCATACCTCGATTGCCTCGCTTGCCGATGATGTGTTGTTTCTGAGTTTTAATGGTTTATCGAAGAACTATCGCGCCTGTGGTTACCGCAGCGGCTGGGTGGCTATATCCGGGGAAAAGCAACATGCGCGCGATTACATCGAAGGATTGGAACTACTTGCCTCGATGCGTTTGTGCGCCAATGCGCCGGGGCAATACGCCATCCAGACGGCCTTGGGCGGCTACCAGAGCATCAATGATCTGGTGGCTCCCAGTGGTCGCTTGGGCAGGCAGCGCGATCTGGCGCATTCCCTGATTACGCAGATTCCGGGTGTCACTTGCGTCAAACCTAAGGCAGCTTTATATATTTTTCCGCGCTTGGATTCCAAAATGTACCCGATCAAGGACGACCAGCAATTCGTGCTCGAGATGCTGGAGGAGCAGAAAGTGCTGGTGGTGCAGGGCAGCGGATTCAACTGGCCGCATGCCGATCACTTTCGCGTGGTGTTTCTGCCCAACAGCGACGATCTCACTGAGGCGATCGGACGCATCGCCCGCTTCCTCGATACTTATCGCAAACGCCACGCAACCGGATAAAAAGATATGAAGCCAATCAATGTGGGACTGCTGGGGATCGGCACCGTAGGCGGGGGTACCTGGGCGGTGCTCGCGCGCAATCAGGAGGAAATCACCCGCCGTGCGGGACGCGGAATTGTAATCTCCGCGGTGGCGGATAAAGATCAGGCGCGGGCGCAAAAAATTACCGGTGGCCGTGCGCGCTTGACCGATGACGCCAACACCGTTGTCAATGATCCCGACATCGATATCGTGATCGAGTTGATCGGCGGCTATACCGTGGCCAAGGAATTCGTATTGAAGGCCATCAACAACGGCAAGCACGTGGTCACCGCCAACAAGGCGTTGCTGGCCACGCATGGCAACGAAATCTTCGCCGCTGCGCAGAAAAAAGGCGTGATGGTGGGCTTCGAGGCGGCGGTGGCTGGCGGCATTCCGATTATCAAGGCGCTGCGCGAAGGCTTGACCGCCAATCGAATCGAATGGATCGCCGGAATCATTAACGGGACGTCCAATTTCATTCTCTCGGAGATGCGCGACAAGGGCGCAGCCTTCGATACCGTTTTGAAAGAGGCGCAGAACCTGGGCTATGCGGAGGCCGATCCTACATTTGACATCGAAGGCATCGACGCGGCACACAAGCTGACCATCATGTCTGCGATTGCTTTCGGCATCCCGATGCAGTTTGATAAGGCTTATACCGAGGGCATCGCGAACTTGACCCAACAGGACATCCGCTATGCGGAGGAGTTGGGCTATCGCATCAAGTTGCTGGGTATAACTCGCCGAAGCCAGGTAGACGGGGCTGAAGGCATTGAGCTTCGCGTACACCCGACGCTGATTCCGACTCGGCGGCTGATCGCCAATGTCGAGGGCGTGATGAACGCGATATTGGTCAAGGGCGACGCAGTAGGGGCGACCATGTACTACGGCGCTGGCGCTGGAGCTGAGCCTACGGCGAGCGCCGTGGTGGCGGATCTCGTTGATGTCACTCGGCTGCACACCGCCGACCCCGACCATCGCGTGCCGCACCTTGCATTCCAGCCTGACCAGCTTGCGGGAACTCGCATTCTTTCCATGGAGGAGGTGACTACCTCCTACTACCTTCGCATGCGCGTGGTGGATAAACCCGGCGTGCTGGCCGACATTACGCGCATCCTCGCGGACTTATCCATTTCCATCGACGCCATGGTGCAAAAAGAACCCGCAGCCGGTGAGGAGCAGGTGAATATCATCATGCTCACCCACCAGACGCGCGAGAAAAATATCAATTCCGCGATCTCGAAGATCGAGGCTCTGCCGGTGGTGAGCGGCAAGGTGACTCGCATTCGTCTCGAAGAACTGGGCTGATCGGCGTGAAGTACATCAGCACCCGCGGTGGCGCGGCGGCACGGACTTTCACTGACATCCTGCTCGAAGGCTTAGCGCCAGATGGCGGGCTGTACGTTCCCGAGACCTATCCGCGTATCGGCGAGGCGGAACTCGCCAGCTTGCGGCATATGAGTTACCCGCAACTGGCCTTCGCGATTTTGTCGAAATTTGCCGATGACATTCCACCGGCTGACTTGCGTGAAATCATTGAGCGCAGCTACACGCTTGCCGCTTTCAGCAGTGTCGACATCGTTCCGGTGAAGACTCTGGAACCAGGATTGCACCTGCTGGGATTGTCGAACGGGCCTACGCTGGCGTTCAAGGATGTGGCGATGCAGTTACTGGGCAATCTGTTCGAATACGTGCTGACCAAGCGCGGCAAGTCGCTGAATATTCTTGGCGCCACCTCTGGTGACACCGGTTCAGCCGCCGAATACGCCCTGCGCGGCAAGCATGGCGTTCGCGTGTTCATGCTATCGCCGCACGGGCGCATGAGCCCGTTTCAGGCCGCGCAAATGTTTTCGCTGGTCGACCCGAATATTTTCAACATTGCGGTGCGCGGCGTCTTTGATGATTGCCAGGACATTGTCAAAGCGATTGGCAACGACCAGGAATTCAAGGCGCAGTTCCACATCGGCACCGTGAATTCGATCAACTGGGCGCGTATCGCGGCGCAGATCGTGTACTACTTCAAGGCTTATTTCGCGGTGACGAAAAGCACCGAAACGAAAGCAGGCAGGGAGCAGGTGTCCTTCGCCGTTCCTTCGGGTAATTTCGGCAATATTCTCGCCGGGCATATTGCGCGCCAGATGGGATTGCCTATCGCCAAGCTCATCTGCGCGACCAATGAGAACAATGTGCTTGACGAATTTTTTCGCACCGGACATTACCGAGCGCGCAGCGCGGCCGAAGTGCATGCAACCAGCAGCCCGTCGATGGATATTTCCAAAGCGTCCAATTTCGAGCGATATGTTTTCGATCTGCTGGGGCGAGACGCGGCGGCGCTCGTACAGCTGTGGGCCGGGGTCGACAAGCAAGGTGCTTTCGATCTGTCGCAGGGCGACGCGTTCCGCCAGATTGCGCAAACCGGTTTCATATCGGGATCAAGCACCCACGCCGATCGCCTCGCCACCATACGGATGGTCTGGGAGAAGTACGGCGTGATGATAGACACGCATACTGCCGACGGCGTCAAAGTGGGGCTGGAACACCGTGAAACGGGAGTTCCTCTGGTGTGCCTTGAGACCGCGCTCGCCGCGAAATTCGCCGAAACCCTACGCGAAGCACTGGGGCGCGAGCCTGAGCGGCCCGCGGCCTACGCCGATATCGAGAGTCGTCCGCAGCGGTTTGAAGTCATCGATACCGACGCGGAAGCGGTGAAATCCTTCATCCGGAAGAACGCTTAGCTTATCGGCAATCCCAGCTGTTCACAGCTCGCCTGTTCGGCCATTCTATGTAATGGAAAATGCCTGGAAACCCGCGTGGATGCTTGTTATTGGTTCAGTTATCCAAGCAAATTATGGCCGATACCTGCTTGGCGTATTGCAGACTGTCGCATCACTTAACGGCGCTCGGTTGTGGAGTTTTTGTCACTGTTTGTGTCAGCCGATGCACCGTTTCGCAGAATGCGCTCGCGTCTCGGGCTATTCCAGCGTGATCTTGTTGTCGCGTATCACCTTGCCCCAGCGATCCATCTCAAACCTCAGCCATTGATCGAGCTGGGCGGGTGTGCTGCCCACTGACTCGAGTCCTTGTTCAGCAAAGCGCGCCTTGAGGTCGGCGGTTGCCAGCACCTTGACGGACTCCGCATTCAACCGGCCGATGATGTCCGTTGGCGTTTTTACCGGTGCGAACATGCCCACCCACACCTCGGCGCGGAAACCGGGGACGGCTTCGTTCAAGGCCGGCACGCCGGGCGCGAAATCGCTACGGCGCTCGGAGGTTATCGCAAGCGGTTTCAGTTTTCCGGATTTCACCAAGTTACCCACAGTGGGAATGGTGCCGAACATGATGTCAACTTGGCCGCTCATCAGATCGGCCATCGCGGGACCGGCACCTTTGTAGGACACCATGGTCATGTCGATATCGGCGCTTGATTTCAGCAGTTCCATGAAAAGGCGCGCCGGTGATCCCGGACCGACAGCAAGGAAATTGATCACGCCAGGCTTGGCTTTAGCCATTTTCACGAACTCCTGCACCGATGAGGCCGGGAGTTTTGGTGTCGCCACCAGCAGCATCGGCCCGCGCACCAGCAATGAAATTGGCGCGAGATCGGCAAGCGTGTCGTACTCCAGTTTCTTGAATAAATGCGGGTTGGTGGCATGGCTGTCGAACACCGTGAGCAGGGTGTAGCCGTCGGGCGTGGCGCGCACCGCGGCCTGCGTGCCTATGGTGCTGCCCGCGCCGACGCGATTGTCGACGATCACCTGTTGTCCAAAGGATTCGGAAAGTTTCCCCGCCACCAGGCGCGCCGCCGTGTCGGCGAGGCCGCCGGGGGCATTGGGTACGATCATGCGAATCGGTTTGGTGGGGTAGGGTTGCGCAATGGAGACCCCGGAGAGGCACGCCGCGATTAAGACGAGCGATGATGAGACTGATGTCATGAACAGACCTTGAGGGAAGGATAGGTGGGCTAACGCTGAATTCTATCGACAATTCCGGGTGAGCCACCGAGGTTTTCCATCACCTCCTGGATCCGACGTAGGTTGCTTCATGATCCGGGGCAATCCACAACAAACGCATCAATTGGCGGTCTCGATAAGCGATCGCGCGGCGCGCCCTTGAGAAACGCGGGATTATTTAGATCGAGTTCGACGCGCTGAAACGGATTCTGATGCGGCAAAAAAAGCGTTTCGTAAGTCGTAAAAAAACTGCTTTGTCTATCGCTTTGGGTGGGTCGTGTGTTCAGCCGGGGAGGCTACCGCGCATGATTTCGATCAACTGGCGCACAGGCTCTGATTTTGGCGATAAATTCGCGCAGCGAATCTGCATGGTCGCGGGCGGTCCGGCGAATTTGAGTTGCGTGAGCAAGCCGGCATTGATTTCGTTTTTCACGCAGCACAGCATCTCGCAGGCGATGCCGGCGCCATGACGCGCCATTTCAATGACCGCTGCGAAATCCTGCAATTCCATGGCGAAGTGAATGTCGTGCAGGCCCTGGCGCCGCAATACCTGATCGATCATGTGAAAGTAGTGTGAATCGCGCAGCGGACCGACAAAGGCATGGCCGGCCAGATCCGTGGGTGTCACAAGCGCTTTCCTGGCCAGGGGGTGGTGCGGCGCCACCACCATCGCCAGCGGTTCGTTGGATAACAACTGCGAGCGTATGCCAGGTACCGGGCCCAGCGACTGAAAAAGCCCAATATCCACAGAGCGGGCGCGCACCATGTCCAGAACATTCTCGGATGTGCCGGTGCGGGTGACAATTCGGATGCCGGGGTTACGTGCCGCAAACGCGGCGAGATACGCGGGCAGAAAATAGTTGGATATCGCGCGTTGCGCCGCGATCACGACTTCACGCGCGCTTGCCGTGCCCAGGTCGGTGAGAGAAGCGCTTGCTTGTTCGGATTGGCGCAACATTTCCACCGCGTAGGTGTAGAGCGTTTCCCCCGCGCGGGTGAGGCTCGCACGCGTGCCTCGACCGCGGTGAAACAGCGCTTGCCCGGCCTGTTTTTCCAGCGCCTTGATATGCGCGCCCACTGAGGGTTGGGCGATGCCCAGATGTTCGGCGGCAATGTTGAAGCCGCCCAGATCGGCGACAGTTTTGAAGATGGCAAGGCGCCGGGGGCTGGCTGAAATCACCTCTACTCCGAGTTATGCGCTGCGGTTTTCATTACTTGGTTAGACCTTTTGCGTTGGGGCGGCGGGCACGAAAAAAAGGGGAGGGCGGAGTCCCTATGCGGCTTTCTTGATTATAGCCAACCAGCTTTAATTAATATAGCCACTTGTCCCATTGCCAGCGACACGCCCAGGGCGAATAATGCCGCCTCTTTCAACTCGCATAATCGGAATTCCCATGCTCGTCGTCGCAATCGATATTGGCGGTACCTTCACTGACCTGATGGCCTTTGATGACCAGACCGGTCGTTTCTCGGATTCCAAAAGTCTGAGCACTCCGGCGAATCTGGTGCAAGGCATCATCGACTGCATCAAGAAAAGCGGCCTGGAGTCCTCGGCTATCGACGAGTTGATCCACGGATCCACCACCGCCATCAATACGCTGATCGAGCGCAAAGGCGCGAAGACAGGTCTGGTGGTGACGCAAGGCATGCGCGACGTCTACATCATCGGTCGCGGCAACCGCCCGGAGTCCTACAATCTTTTCTTCCACAAGCATCGTCCGCTGGTGCCGCGCCACTTGACCGTCGAGGCGAAGGAACGGGTTCTCGCATCCGGTGAAGTGCTGCAACCGCTCGACAAAGAAAGCATCGAAGCCGCCTGTAAGCTCTTCATCGAAAAAGAAGTAAAGGCGGTGGCAGTGTGTTTCCTGCACTCCTACAACAGCCCCGAGCACGAGCGCGCTGCGGGCGACATCATTCGCAAAATGATGCCCGATGCGTATGTATCGCTGTCGCACGAGATTCTGCGCGAGTACCGCGAGTTCGAGCGCATGTCGACCACTGTGGTGAACGCCTACATCGGTCCGGTGGTTGGTGGCTATGTGCAAAGTCTGGATAAGAGCCTGCGCGGTATCGGCTTCAAGGGCGATCTCACCATCATGCAATCCAATGGCGGCGTTATGACCCCCGAGGTCGCCACACAGCGCCCGGTGGCGATGATGGAATCCGGCCCCGTGGGCGGCATCATCGCTTCGGCGCAGTTCGGTGTGGCCTTGGGCTACCAGAACGTCATTTCGTTTGACATGGGTGGCACGACCGCCAAGGCGAGTCTGGTGAAGGACGGGGAGACCACCATGGCGCCCGGTTACTACGTGGGCGGTTACGCCAGTGGCCAGCCGGTGATGCTGCCCCTGGTCGATGTGGTGGAAGTCGGCGCGGGTGGTGGTTCGATAGCCTGGATCGACGAAGTGGGTGCGCTGAAAATCGGCCCGCAAAGCGCGGGCGCTGTTCCCGGACCGATCTGCTATAAGGGCGGCGGCACCGAGCCGACTATAACGGATGCCAACGTGGTGTTGGGGCGTCTCGATCCGGATCAGTTTCTGGGCGGGGAGATGAAGTTGGACGTTGATGGCGCGCGCAACGGTATCAAGACAAAAATCGCCGAGCCACTCAACCTCGAAGTACTTGCGGCAGCCGAAGCCATCGTTGATATCGCCATTGCCAAGATGTCGCTGGCGGTTCGCGAAGTGTCGGTGGCCAAGGGCTACGACCCGCGCGATTTCGCTCTGGTGGCCTCGGGCGGCGCAGGCCCCCTGCACGTGATCGCGATTGCGCGCGAACTGCATGTGCCAACGGTGATCATTCCATTGTTCCCTTCGAACTTCTCGGCCCTCGGGATGCTGGTGGCCGATGAGCGACACGACTTCACCCGCACCTATTACGCCGATCTTACCGCCATCGATTTCGCGCATTTGATTCGCGTCTACGAAGAGATGGTCAAAGAGGGCATGGTGGGTCTGCGCCACAACAAATCGCCCGATTTGCAGATTCAACTGGACCTGCGCTACGTCGGCCAGGAGTTCACGCTCGCGGTTGCGGTAAAGCTCGAGCAGTTGAAGAAAGGCGATCGTCAGGCGATTCGCACCGCTTTCGACGAGTTGTACGAGCACCGCTACGCCCACCACTCGCCGGAGGAACCGGTGGAAATCATCAACGTGCGTTTGTCGGTGCTGGGCAAGAAACCCAAGCTCAATTTTCCCAAGCTGGTTGATACCGGCAAGGCCAAGCCCGTGCGCAGCCGCAAGGTGTGCTTCTCAGCCGATGGCGGTCAGATTGATTGCCCGGTGTACGAGCGCGCCGATCTGGGTGCGGGCGCGAGCTTCAGCGGTCCGGCGCTGATACAGGAACACGGCACCACTACGGTGATGTTTGCGGGCGACGAGTGCACGGTGGCGCCCACCGGTGAGCTCATCATCCGAGTCGGAGGGGCTTAAATATGGATGCCAAGGTCAAGGATGCCAAGCTCGATCCGGTAACGCTGGAAGTTATTCGCAATGCGCTGCCGGCGGTCTCCAACGAAATGGCCGCCGATCTGCAGCGCACTTCCTACAACATGATGATCTACGAGGTACGCGATTACTGCACCGCTCTGGTCATGCCAAACGGGGACCTCGTATCGCAGAACGTCGGCGGCGTGTCGCACTTCGTGGCCGACCTGGGCGTGTTGATTATCGATGGCATGAAACGCTATGGAACCAGTGGCTTCAAGCCCGGTGATGTGGTCATTACCAATCACCAGGCGGTGGCGGGGCAGCATCTGAATAACATCGCGATTTACATGCCCTATTTCTTCCGTGGCGAATTGTTGATGTTTACGATCGTTCGCGCGCACTGGATCGATGTGGGCGGCACCAGCACCGGCTTTGGCGCCGGCGCCGAGGTGGTCGATCCCTGGCTGGAAGGCCTGCAACTCGATCAGATCAAGGTCTACGAGGAAAGTAAGCTCGTTGATCCGGTGTTTCGCATCATCAAGGACAACATCCGCTTTCCCGAGAGTTCACTGGGCGACATGAAGTCGCAGATGGCCTCTTGTCGCCTCGGCAATAAACGTTTAGATGACCTCTTCACCAAGTACGGTAAAGACACGGTGATGGCCTGCATAGCGCAGATCTTCGATGAGACCGACATCAAGTGTCGCAATGTCATTTCTCAATTGAAGGACGGTGAATACGAAGCCTCCTCGTTTTTCGATGACGACGGCGTTCTCACCGGCGTGAAATTGCCGCTGCACGCCAAGGTGACCATCAATAAGGGCGAGATGACCATCGACTTGTCGAAGTGCTCGGCTGAGCGCAAGGCAGGCGTCAATTCGCGTTCGCTAGCAGGGGCTCGCGTCGCCTACAAAGCCATCACCGGGCCGCTCGATCCGGTGAACGAAGGATCGTTCCGCGCATTGAACGTAGTTATTCCCGAGGGCAACATCATGATGGCGCGCTATCCCGCGCCCATGGCGAACTGGAGCACCATTATTCCGACGGTGGTGGACACCATCATCCGAGCACTGGCGCCTGCGATGCCGGACAAGATTCCCGCGGCACATCACGGCTTGCTGGGCGGTGCGGTGGTGTTCTTCGGTGTCGATCCCAAGACCAATCGCCGTTTCGTGGTGCAATCGATCGAAGGCGGCGGTTGGGGCGGACGTCCAACCGAAGACGGTGAATCCGGCACGGTTTCGGTGTGCCAGGGCGACGTTCGCAATGGTTCCATTGAGGGCATCGAACTCAAGTGCCCGGTAATGATTAGCGGGCGCGAACTGCGGCGCGACTCCTGCGGAGCGGGTAAATTCCGTGGCGGCCTCGGTATCGATGTGACGGTGAAGAATTTTGTCGATGGCCGCTGGAATCTCGCCAAATCCGGGCGCACCGAATGTGCGCCGTGGGGCCTTTGGGGCGGCGAGTCAGGCGGTACCGCGGCCTATCTGATGCGCGACAAAGGCGCTAAAGGCTGGACTGAACCCGATGCCAATCGCCACCCGGTTCAGGTCGGCGTTGAGGTCATCGTTCGCACCGGCGGCGGCGGCGGCTGGGGTGATCCGCTGGATCGAGAGGCAGCCAAGGTTCAATGGGACGTGGTCGAGGAACTGGTATCGGCAGATGCGGCGCGCGATAGCTACGGCGTGGTGCTCAAGAAAGACATGAGCCTGGATGAGGCAGCCACCATGAATCTGCGCGACAAGATGCGTGGTGAACGCAAGCCCCAGCCGGCTGCATAGGTAAGCGCAGCGCGTAGCCGGCTGCATGGGTGAACGCAGCCCGCAGCCGGCTGCATGGGAATGACGTATCCCAATATTGGAAATAATTATTGCCATTGATATAGGTGGATAGGTCATCTATATCAACTATTTTCTTTAATTGCTTATTCCCCGCGGCTTATGGCGGGGACCTGCGCGCATCAATCGATAAACAGATCGCTTATCGGTTCTCCCTTGCCGGGGGCCACTGCGTACTTGGTCAAATCGCTGAAACCGGCCGCGGCAAGAACCTCGTCGTCAATGAAGAAATTGCCGGTGCATTCGCGCGATTCGCGATTGAGAACGACATGGGCCGCGTCGGCCATGATTTCAGGCGTGCGTGCCCGGTCGGTATCGATTCCCGGAATCATCGCCAGCGCTGCGGTGCGAATAATGGTGCGCGGCCATAGCGCATTGACAGCGATGCCATCGGCCCGAAACTCCTCTGCCATGCCCAGCACACATAGGCTCATGCCGTATTTGGCGATCGTATAGGCGAGGTGCTGACGGAACCATTTCGGATTCATGTTCAGGGGCGGCGACAAAGTCAGGATGTGGGGATTGCGTCCGGCAGCGGCGGCATGTTTCAAGAGCGGCAGGCAGGCCTGCGAGCACGCATAGGTGCCGCGCACATTGATGTCGAACATCAGGTCGACGCGTTTCATCGTCGTCTCCAGTGTTCCGGTGAGCGATATCGCGCTGGCGTTGTTGACGAGGATGTCGATGCCGCCGAATCGCGCCACGGTTTTTCGCACCGCTTCGGCAATCGCGGTTTCGTCGCGGATGTCGCATTGCAATGCCAGGGCATGACCGCCGGATTTCTCGATCTCGGCGGCCGCCGAATGAATGGTGCCGGGAAGCTTCGGATTGGCTTCGACGGTTTTGGCCGCGATCGCGATATTGGCGCCGTCGCGCGCAGCGCGCAGCGCTATCGCCAGACCGATGCCGCGTGAGCCGCCGGACACAAAAAGTGTTTTTCCCTTTAATGACATTTGTGCCTCCTGCTATTTGCGTGTGGTGCAGAGGGTCTCGAGCGTAGAAAGACTCGAACTCATTGCAGCCTCGAACTCATTGCAGCCTCGAACTCATTGCATCCCCGAACTCATTGCTATTTCGTCGTCTGTTTGGCGCGTGTATCGGTAGGCGCCGATAGCCGCCGCGCGACATGCGCACCGCCGGTGACATCGAGTATTACACCGGTGGTCCAATCGGAGCGCTCGGAGGCCAGAAATGCCACCGCTTCGGCCACGTCCTCGGGCGCGCCGGTGCGTCCCAGCGGCGTTCCTTGAATCGTGAAATTGACATAAGCGGGATTGTCATCGCTTTGACCGCGATAGACTTCATCGAGCACCGTCGCCGGCGCCACCGCGTTGACGCGTATGCCGTGCGGTCCCAGCTCGATAGCCATGGCTTCGGTAAGCATGTTGACCGCGGCTTTTGATGCGGCATAGTGCGGGCGCCCCGGGCGCGCCGCGCGCGATGCCGAGGACGAAATATTTACGATGGCGCCTCGCGACTTGCGCTCGATCCAGCGCTTGGCGAACACCTGGCCGGTGAGCATGATGCCGCGCACGTTGACCGCGAATGGGCGGTCCCATTCATCGGGTGTCATATCCAGAAAATTTTTGACCGGAACAATTCCGTGGGCATTCACCAGAATATCGATGGGACCGGCGAGCGATTCGGCGCGCGCCACCATTTTCTGTACCTCCTGCAATTGTGAGACATCGCCCTGCACCGACCAGGCTTTGGCATTTTGCGAAAGCATTGCCGTGACTTCGGTGAGTCGTGCGCGGTCGATATCGGCAATCACCACTTTGGCGCCTTCTCTTTGCAGGGTGTTGGCGATCACGCGGCCAAGGCGTCCTGCGCCTCCCGTGACCAGAGCGGCACGGTTTTCCAGAAGCAGGGAGGTTTGTGTATTGGTATTCATTTCAACAGCCCGTAAGTCAGTGGTGGAAGGGCCTGATTGTGCGCCGCGCGGCGTGCGAGTGACAAGCTTTGTATCGCCGCTTGTATCGCCGCTTTGCATCGCGCTTTGCTGAAGGTTTTGGCAGCGCTGCCGCGGTTTCTGAATAAAGCAGAGTTGGTTTTCTTGTTGTTCCGGATTTCTGATGTAAGGGAGTGCCATTCATCCCTCACCCTATTTTTACTTTGTAGAAGACCTCATTGGTCTTTTGAGAGTGCTTTTTTGAGATTGCTTTTGAGAGTGTTTTTTGAGAGTTGCGGCAGCCCCCCTTTTTGGGCGAAGATGTGCCCAAGCCCTGGCACCATCGCGGGATTTGAGTTCTTGAGCATAGAAACCTGAGGAAATACGATGAAAGCATTGTGTCAATTTCCACTTCTTGCCCGTATTCGACTTCTTCCACATATGCTGGCCTGCGGCATGCTCCTGTCAACGGCGCAGGCCGGGCTGGCACAGAGCTGGCCTGCCAAACCCATTCGGCTGCTGGTGCCCTTTGCGCCGGGTGGAACTTCCTCGGTGGTGGCGCGCACCGTATCGGCTGAGCTTGGCAAACAGCTGGGCCAGAGTATCGTGATTGAAAACAAACCGGGCGCCGCCGGCGTCACCGCGATGTTTGAAACGGCTAAATCTTCCCCTGATGGATATACGCTGGTGATCGGTCACGTTGGCTCGCTCGCCGTCAACCCCTACATGCTGCGCGATCAGCCCTACGATGTGAACAAAGACTTCGCACCGGTTACGCTGCTCACCAAGGTGCCCAATATATTTGTCGTGCATCCGGATGTGCCTGCTAAGGACATGCGCGAATTCATCGCCTACTCGAAAAAAAATCCCGGCTTGATCAATTACGGCTCCGCTGGTAACGGCAGCGCGGGTCACCTGGCCTTTGAATATCTGAAACTGGTGGCGGGTATCGATATCGCGCATATCCCCTACAAAGGCACGGGTCCGCAATTGGTCGACTTGCTGGCCGGGCGCACCCAATCGTCATCAGCCGGAACGCCCGCGCTGATGCAGCACATCAAGACTGGCAAGATCCGCGCCATCGCCACTGGCATGGTCAAGCGCATTCCGTCTTTGCCCGATCTTGTCACTGTGGCTGAGCAGGGCTTTCCGGGATTCGAGACGGCGCAGTGGTACGGCATCAACGCACCGGCCGCTGTCCCCGTGGACATCATCCGGCGCATTGCCGACGAATCGCGCAAAGCCATGCGCACCCAAATTGTCGCCGAGCGCTTCGCCAATGATGACGCCGAGGCAATTGGTTCGTCGCCCGAGGAGTACGGCAGCTTCATCCGCCGTGAACAGAAGATCTGGAGCGATATCGTCCGTCGCGCCAACATCAAATCCGATTAATCAGGGCAGGCGCTTGAGTTTGTAGAGCAGATCGAGTGCTTCCCTGGGCGATAGTTCGTCGGGATTCACCTGTTGCATGGCCTCACGCAAGGCGTCTGTTGCGGGTTCGGGCTCCTCGGGCTTCGCGGGCCCGGCAAATAAATCGCTCTGACCGCCGGTGTTGAGCTGCGAAGCCTCCAGTTGCTGCAGATATCGGCGCGCGGCGCGCGTCACGCCTGCCGGCACTCCCGCCAAAGCCGCAACCTGTAAGCCGTAGCTTTGGCTGGCGGGCCCCTCTTCCACGTGATGCAAAAACACAATGCGGTCCTTGTGCTCGATCGCATCCAGATGCACGTTGGCCACTTCCTTGAAATCCAGCGCCAAGCGCGTGAGTTCGAAGTAATGAGTGGCGAACAGAGACCCCGCGCGATTCTTCTCGACAAGATGGCGCGCGATAGCCCAGGCAAGCGCCAGTCCGTCAAAGGTAGAGGTGCCGCGCCCCACTTCGTCCATCAACACCAGACTTTTCTCGGTGGCGTTGTGCAGGATGTTGGCCGATTCGGTCATCTCCACCATGAAAGTCGAGCGACCGCCGGCAAGGTCATCGGCGGCGCCGATACGGGTGAAGATCTGGTCCACTGGGCCGATGCGCGCGGCTTTCGCAGGAACGAATGATCCGGCATGCGCCATCAAGGCGATCAGCGCCACCTGCCTCATGTAAGTCGATTTGCCGCCCATATTGGGCCCGGTGATGAGCAGCATGCGGCGCGTGGGGGACAGTTGCGTGTCATTGGCGATGAAAGACTCAACCAGGCCTTCGACCACGGGATGCCGACCCGCCTCGATGGCAAGGCCGGGCTCATCGGTGAAAACGGGCCGGCAATAATTACGCAGCAACGCCGTTTGCGCGAACGCTGCGAGCACATCCAGTTGCGCGAGCGAACGCGCAATGCGCTGCAAGGTCTCCAGATGCGGCAGAAGAAGCGCGAGCAACTCTTCGTACAAGGTTTTCTCAAGCGCCAAGGATCGCTCCTGCGCGGAAAGCGCTTTGTCCTCGAAGGTTTTCAGCTCAGGGGTGATATAGCGCTCGGCATTTTTGAGCGTCTGGCGGCGGCGATAGTCGTCGGGTACGCGGGTGGCGTTAGAGTTGGTGATCTCTATGTAGTAGCCGTGCACGCGGTTGTACTCGACCTTGAGGTTGGAGATGCCGGTGCGTGCGCGTTCGCGTGCTTCGAGATCGACAAGATAGGCGCCGGCATTGGTCTGGAGCCCTCGCAATTCGTCCAGCGCGGCGCTGTATCCCGCGGCAATCACGCCGCCTTCGCGCAAGACGACTGAGGGTTCCTCCTGAATAGAACGGCGCAGAAGTTCAAGACAATCGATAGGGCAGGCCAGCCCCGCTCGGAGTGAATCAAGCAAATCGCATTCTGATTGTGGAATCAGAGTAGTCAGCTCCGGCAGCACAGACAGACTATCCCTCAGCGATGATAAATCGCGCGGCCTAGCGCTTTTCAATGCCAGGCGCGCGGCGATACGCTCGACATCGGCGACATGGCGAAGTTGCGTCTCGATCATTTTTCGAGCGGCATCCTGCGAGACCAAGACCGCGATTGCAGCGTGGCGTGCGCCAAGCACCGCGCGGTCGCGAAGCGGGTGGTGCAGCCAATGGCGCAGCAGGCGGCTGCCCATGCCAGATGCGCAGACATCCAGCAACGAATGCAGCGTGGGTGAGGGTTCGCCACGCAGAGTTTCCGTGATCTCCAGATTGCGCCGCGTGGCCGGGTCCATTCGCAGGTATTCACCGGGCCGCTCGGCGATAACGGCATTCACATGAGCGAGGGACTGCCCCTGGGTTTTCCGGGCGTAATCCAGAAGCGCGCCGCACGCGCCGATAGCGGGCCCCAGATCCTCGCAGCCGAAGCCGGCAAGACTCGCCGCGCGCAATTGGGCGAGCAAGGCTGAGCGTCCCGCGGTGATATCGAACAGCCACTCGCCAACATGGCTGACATGAAATCCCGCCAGTTCATCGGGAAGGCGCTTGCTATCCGCAAGCAGGACTTCCGCAGGAGAAATTCGCCGCAGCTCCGAGGCCAGCCCCTGCAGCGCGATTTCCATCACCCGCATCTCCCCACTGGCCAGATTCAGCCAGGCAAGGCCCGCAAGCGACCCCTCCACGCTGAGAGCAAGAAGAATGTTGTCGGCTTTGTCATCGAGCAGCGCCGCGTCCGTCAATGTGCCGGGGGTGACAATGCGCATCACCGCTCGCTCAACTAGCCCCTTGGAGGTAGTGGGATCGCCGATCTGCTCGCAGATCGCCACCGATTCGCCCAGCCGTACCAGCTTTGCCAGATACTGTTCCGCCGCGTGATAGGGCACCCCCGCCATCTTGATCGGCGTGCCTGCCGAAGCCCCGCGCGTGGTCAGCGTGATGTCGAGAAGTTTGGCCGCTTTTTCGGCATCGGCATGAAACAGCTCATAGAAGTCGCCCATGCGATAGAAAAGCAGAATGTCCGGATGCTGTGCCTTCAAGCGAAGGTACTGCTGCATCATCGGCGTGTGGGCATCGGTATTCTTTGCGGCGGGAGGGGATTGCGGTGCGTTCACGGGAGCATTTTACGGGAGCGGATGGGGATTCGCAGAAACACGAAGCGGGTCATCTCGAATTTATTCCTCTATTGGAATGACAATCGGCCCTTCAAGCAGTCAGTACAACAGATAGCGGTTGTAAATAGACTGAAAATTCCGGTATCAATGGGAAAGCGATTGTCCGTTTTTCGCAATCTCCGTTACTGGAATTGGACGGTCTAACTGAGCAGGTGCTCCAGCATCCGTGCCTGCTCCTTGAGTTTCTTCGGGTTGCTGTTCGCCAGGCGCCCGAGATTTGCGAGTTTCCACCGGATGCCGGGAAGTTGCTCAAGGTGTTCGATGCCAAGCAAATCCCAATTGGGCTCATTGCGGGCGAGCGATAACAGGAACTCCCGCTCGGCGGCGTCGAGGCCCGCTTTCAGTTCAGCGATCATGCGCTCGCGCGCGGAGACGAGGGCCTTCAACTCCACCGGCTCCGTCGTCATGCCCTTGAACGTGCCTTCGTATTCACCGGAGATGTCCCGAAGGTTCGGGAAAAGCACCTCATGAATCGGCCGGTTGTGAGATGCGAGATAGACCACAAAGCTGCGCCTGATTTCCGGCGTGATTCCTCCGTGGAGAAAAAGCTCCATCACGTCGAACAAGTCACGCGGGTGTTGACGATCCAGGGCGGCGACGAGCTTTCCGCCGTAGAGGTCTGGGAGCGACACGACGGGCAGTTCCAGGTCGGCGAGCAGCGTCTCTTTTGCCTTCGGAGTGAGCGATGTCGAGCGAATCGGGTGCACGGTTCCGCGAAGCACGAAATTCACTTCCACCTTCACTTCGAGCTTGTCGCGGCGCACGAAGAGTTTTGTTTCGCCGGCGTCGGCCACGGTCGCCGCGTGGGTTTGGAACCCGCGCTTCTTGAGACGATCCACACTATTCCGGATCGCTTCGTTGATCCTGGCAAGCGCTTCGTCCCGGCCGAGGCGGTGATCGACAAACACGAGATCAAGGTCCACGGACAGGCGCGGCATGTCACGCACGAAAAGATTGATCGCGGTGCCGCCCTTCAGGGCAAACACGTTGTCGGCGAATACGAGTGGCGCTACCTGTAGCATCAGGCGCGCGGTATCGAGATAGATCTGATTCATGGTTTGAGCACCAGTAACCCATCCTTGGACTTCGATATCCACGGCAAGGCGCTGCCTTTGGGCAGCACGGCCTCATCGAGCTTGCCGACCCACGGCAGGGAGAGCTCGCGTCCGAGGCGCAGGCAGAGCCGGACCGTCTTGACGCTCGTGCAGCGCTTGAGAAGATCCATCAGCACCTCGGCACGCAGGCTGTATGTTCCTTCGGCGATTTCACGCGCTTCCTGCAGTGGTTGCCGGACGCCGACCTCGTCCAGCAATTCGAGCAGCGCCCGCTCCGGTGTCGAGACCAGCGGCGCGTTGGCGCGGTTTTCGAAAGGACCCACACCGGGCATCTGCGCTGGCTCCTCGGTGAAAAGCCGCTTGCGGTGATACTCGCCCGGAAAATGCTGACCGAACCAATCAGGCAGGCGCGCGGCCGCCCAGCCGTATAAATGCAATGCAGCCTGCTGCGAGACGTATTGGCGCACGCCGTACCATTCCAGCGCCGTCTTGCCTCCGACATGAAGTCCGGGGATTTGCTGCTGGAGCACGACGAGGCTCGGGTGCAGCGACAGGGCTTCACCGGGTCGGCAATAGACCCCTCGTCCCAGTCGCTTGAGCCAACCTGAGCGGGCATAGTGGACCGCGAGATCGGCCGAAACCCCGAGCGCGGCGAGTTGTGCCGAGGTGATTGGGGAACCCATGGGCAGACGGGTGTAGAGGGTATTTAGCTTGCTTGTAGAAGTCGTAGTCATACTACGATTATATACTTTTTTCTAATAATTTTGAAGTCAAGAAATTTTGAAAAGAAGTATTTGTCGTAGCCATACTACGATATAACAACCTGTTCCAATAAATCTATCTACAACTTGTACCGGAGGCCATTTAGCGCAGGGAGCTGCTATAGCGCCAAATAGGGACAGAATGCTCCAGCTAGTTTGCCGCAAGCGTGACCGGCCGCTCGTCGAGCTAAACGGGCTCGACGCAGTAGAACGGAGACGGCGGGCGCGTGGCACCAAACCAAACGCGCCAACGACAGAGCGACACGGATGACGCGAGCCCGAAATCTTTCAGTCCGGTATAGGTTTCAGTGTAGGTCGCGGCAGCGATTGCCTGAAAAGCCAATGGCGGCGAGGACTTTACGCCCATGCATCATCGGGGTGTGGGTCGCAGAAATTTCGGCGGACTGACTGGGATATTTCATCGCACGCTATTGTAAGGGCTTGGCGCGCAGGACCAAGAGTGGTCTGGGAATGAGGGGGCGCTCTGGTTGTATGGTTATCGACGCGGCTCGGCGGCGGCGATGCTTGCAATCTATATACGAACGGGTATAATGCATGACTAAGATGCGCAGACCGCTGTTCTGGGAAGGTTCCTCGAAGAAGGATTTCAAGGAATTCCCCATTCCGGTCCAGAAGGACATAGGTGTTGCGCTCTTTGTGGTCCAGGTGGGTCGCATGCCCGATTCGTCGAAGCCGTGGAAGGGTCTTGGTTCCGGCGTCTACGAGTTGGTGGAAGATCACCGGGGCGACACCTTTCGCGCGGTCTACACGGTGCGCGTGGGAGATGCGATCCATGTGCTGCATGCGTTTCAGAAGAAGTCGAAGTCCGGCATCAGCACGCCGCAGCCGGACGTGCAATTGATCGAGAAGCGGTTGAAGGCTGTGCTTGCCCGACATGGGTTGAGCGGGAGGTAATGATGCGACGCAAAGACACTCACAAGGGCACTGACAATGTGCTGATCGACCTTGGGTTCGACGACGCGGAAGAACTGTCCGCGAAAGCCATCCTTGCCGTCAAACTCAACGAACTCATCCGGAGCAGGGGGCTCAGTCAGACCGAGGCCGCCGCGATCACCGGCATGACACAGCCCAAGGTATCGCAGGTTGGTCGCTACAAACTCCAGAATATTTCGCTTGAACGCCTGATGCAGGCGCTGGTGTCGTTCGATCAGCAGGTCGAGATAACTGTAAAACCGGCTCGTCGCGAGCATGCGGCTGGCATTACGGTTGCTGCGTGACGCGGATGCTCCCTGGCGTTTATCACGGTCGCCGATTTGAATGCGACGCCGACACCAGCGAGACCGGACATATTTCGGTGCTGGCGGCGCCGTAACTTTGACCGCTCCGTCACGCCGCTTGCGATAAACCCCGCAACCGTCGCGCCGTCGCTACGCCTGCGCGGACTCGACCTTCTA
>CAMDFL010000002.1 GCA_945897475.1 Bordetella parapertussis | reverse complement strand
AGAGGCAGGCGCCGCTACTCCGGTTTCAAGCCCGCAATCTTGATCGCACTCGCGTATACCGCGAAACCACTGCGGATCTGCGCGGCAAATTCGGTAGGCGTGTTGCCGATGATGCCAAGGGCGAGATCGTCGAAACTCTTCTTGACCTCGGGGGTGGCCATTGCCTTCACCACGGAAGCTTGAACACGGTTCAGCACCGCAGGCGGCGTGCCGGCGGGCGCGAGGTAGCCGAACCACGACGGCGGTTTCTCGAATCCGGGCAGCGCCTCGCCTACGGTTGGCATGTCGGCCATGCGCGGGAAGCGATTTTTCTCGAGGATAGCAATCATTCGCACCTTGCCCCCGCGCACCTGAGGCAGAGCGTTGGATACCGCGGCGTAGCTCATCGGCACTTCATTGGCGACCACCGCCTGCACAGCCGGCGGCACCGATTTATAGGGAACGTGCAGGATATCGGTGCCTGCCGCCTGGTTGAAGAGCTCCCCTACCATGTGAAACACCGATCCTATACCGGAACTGGCATACGCCACTTTGCCCGGATTCTTTTTGACCCACTCAACCAGTTCACGCACATTGTTGGCGGGAACCGAAGGGTTGACGATAAGCGAGGTATAGGGCTCCACCGCAGCGGTCACCGGCGCGAAGTCCTTCAGCGAATCGTAGGGAATGCCCTTGGTGAGCAGCATGGCGGTGATGATCATGCTGGGCGTGGCCATCAAAAACGTATAACCATCGGGTGATGCGCGCGCTACAGCGGAGCTAGCGATGATGCCATTGCCGCCGGCTTGATTCTCGAAAACCAGGGGCTGGCCCAGATCCTCGATCATCTTGGGGCCAAGCGCGCGCGCCACATAATCCACGCCAGGGCCAGGCGCCACGGCAACGATGACCTTTATTGGCTTGCCTGGATAGGCTTGCGCAATCGCACTGAGCGAAAAAGTCGAACTGGCCGCGACCGCGGCGCATAGGGATAAAGCCTTCGATGGGTTCATGGTATTTCCTCATTTCGCAGACACCAGCTTACCAGACCAGGAAACCTGGAAACACCTGCGGCACATACCTGCCGCACATACCCAAGCCGGCGGAGCCAGAACCAGACAGAGTGTCCTTGAGGCCACTTTTCCCGCCACTATGTAGATTTTCAAAAGCACAAATCCACATAATGGCGGGATGCATACAAACCCCGATTCTTTGCCAGTGTTGTCAACACTTGGCTAGTAAGCGACCCATGGGAACAACCAGGGAAATTATTAGCTATCATGGCCCAATCAATAGCCTAGGAGTCCGCATGAGCACCACCGAAAACAGCAAGATACAAAACGTCCTTGCGGCGGGAATCGCGGCTACCGCACTTTGCCTGTCTTCGGCGGTACTGGCGCAGGCCTACCCCACCAAGGCGGTGCGCATCATCGTCCCGCACCCGGTAGGCGGCCCTGGCGACATTCCTCCGCGCGGTTGTGCGGCTGCGCTCTCGCAGGTCATGGGCCAAGCATTCGTGGTGGAGAACCGTGACGGCGCCGACGGCATCATCGGCGTCGATGCCTGCGTCAAGTCGCCGCCGGACGGCTATACGCTGTGTTCCACCAGCAACGGTACGACCATCGTCAATTCCGTGGTGCGATCGAAATTGCCATTCGATCCGTTCAAGGATCTGGTAGGCGTCGTGCAAACCGGCACCTTGTACTCGATGGTGATGGCCACGCCCTCCGTGCCTGCCAACAGCATTGCCGAAGTGCTTGCCTTGCTCAAAGCCAAACCTGAGTCGCTGACCCTTGGCACCTATGGCGGCATCAATATGGCCTCGATGGTCGGCCAATTCACCAAGTCGAGAATGGGTGCGGCGTTTTATCCCGTCCCCTACAAGAGCGCGAGTCAAGCATTGAACGCCGCGCTAGCAGGCGACGTGCAAATCGTTGGCTTCGCTCTGGGGGCGGCCTCCACCCATATCAAAGCCGGAAAAATGAAACCCCTCGCCGTCAATTCGGATAAGCGTCTGCCTGCTTTCCCGAACGTGCCCACCTTGAAGGAATCAGGAATAGATGTGGACTATCGCAGTTGGTTCGCCTTCTTCGCGCCAGCCGCGACGCCGCGCGAGATCGTGCGCCGCATTAACGTGGAAACCGCGAGGATCATCGCCGACCCGCTGTTCAAGGCCAAGTTCCTCACCTCGCAGGGTTTGGAGACGGATTTTCCGACCGGTGCGTCACCCGAGGAGTTCGCCAAGTTTTTGCTCGAAGAACGCGACAATTTCATTCGCCTGGTGAAGACCGCGAATATCCCGATTCAGAAAGATTAAGATTAATTGGGGCCAGAGTTACATTAACCCACCGCGAGATCAATTGCCGTTTAGATTAATGTATCTCTGATCCCAATTAATTCAAGGAGCATTTCAATGGGTGAATTCATAGGCATAGGCACCACGCACAGCCCGCCGCTGATGATGCCGGACAAGGGCCGGCAAAGCATGTTCGAGGAATCGCTGAAAGCCCCTAACGTCGATCCACGCTTTCGCGACGTGAAAAACTGGCCGGCGGAAATGCTTGCCGAAATGGGTGAAGACCGCGGCGTTTCAGCTTCTATCCGTCACCGCAAACGGCTAATCGCCTGCTTTAACCAGCAGCGAAAAATTCTCGATGATTACCAGCCGGACTTCATCATCATCTTCGGCGATGACCAGTACGAGAATTTCCAGGAAGACATCATCCCGCCCTTCTGCATCTTCGGGCTGGACGACACTTTCGAGACTGAACCCTGGAAAAAAGCGCGCTACGGCCGGGAAGAGAATGCCTGGGGACACGCCAAGGACTGGAAGCTCAAACTACACGGACATCGCGAAGGCGCCAAATGCGTCGCCACCGGACTGATCAAACGCGACATGCCGATCGCCTACGCCTACAAATTGCTGCACCAGGAAGCCCTGCCGCAGGCCTTCCAGAATACCGTGATGTATCTGGACTACGACGTAAAGGGCTTTCCCTATCCGATCGTGCCGTTTCAGTTGAACGCCTATGGCAGCGATGTCATTGTCACGCAAGGCCGCAGCCGTGCGCGTCAATTCGAGGATATAGAAAAGAAAGGCCTGCCCGATCCACCCGCGCCCTCGGCCGCGGTGTGCATGGAGCTTGGCGTTAAGCTCGCCGAGACCATCCTCGCCAGTCCCTATCGCGTGGTGCTGATGGCCTCATCGAGTTGGTCGCATGCCAGTCTTTCATCCAACACCGGTCACATCATTCCGGATCACGAGTCGGACCGGCGATTACTCGATGCCTTCAAGCGAGGCGACTACGACTACTGGCGGTCCTTGAGCGGCGAGCAACTGGAAGCCGCGGGTCAGCACGAACTGCTCAATTGGATGCCGATGATGGGCGCAATGTCAGTGGAACACAGAAAACCAGTGGTGCTCGATTACGCGGAGACCTACATTTTTCAAGCGAACAAGGTATTCGCGCACTTCCCCGCCCATCCAGGTTGATCGACATTGGCGTAACGTCCGCGCTTTGACTAACGCGCGGATTCCCCCGGCAGCTTGGTGGCCCCGGACAAGGGGCAAAGAAGCACTGCCTGGCGCAGCGCCTCGATCGCCGCTTTGCGGGGAAAGGATTTGCGATACACCAACACCACGCGCCGGTCGGGTACCGGCGTGGTGAGGGGCAGGTAGCGCAACAAGCTGCCCTTGGACGTTTTCTCGGCAATCGAAGTCGAAGGCAGCACCGTGAGGCCAACCCCCGAGGCGACCATCTGACGGATGGTTTCCAACGAAGTTCCTTCAAAGGTGCGTTGCATACCTTGTGCATCTGCGGTGCGGTTGAGCGCCGGCGCGGCATCGAGAATCTGGTCGCGAAAACAGTGTCCGGTGCCAAGCAGCACCATGGTTTCCTTTTGCAACTCGCCAACCTTGACGCTTTTACGCGCGGCCCAGGCATGATCGCGCGGCAGAGCCAGAAAAAAAGGCTCGTCATATACCGGTTGAATGGCGAAGCCGGATTCCTCGAACGGCAAGGCAAGAATCGCGACGTCGATGTCGCCTTGTTTGAGCAGGTCACGCAGGCGATGCGTGTAATTTTCCTGCAGGTGCAGTGGCATGCGCGGCGCACGCCGATGCAAAAGCCGCACCACGCCCGGCAGCAGATAGGGCGCGATGGTGTAGATCACGCCGATTCGCAAAGGCCCTTGTAGCGGATCTTTCCCCTGTTTGGCTATTTCCTTGATGGCCTGCGATTGTTCGAGCACACGCTGTGCCTGTTCGATAACGCGCATGCCCACGGCGGTTGGCGCGGCCTCCCCCGAGGCTCGTTCGAACAAGGCCACACCCAATTCCACCTCCAATTTCTTGATGGCCACGGAAAGCGTCGGTTGCGACACGAAGCAGGCTTTTGCAGCATTGCCGAAATGACGCTCGCGGGCAACGGCGACTATGTAGCGTAGCTCTGTCAGTGTCATAAGGTTTCCATGGGAGGCGTGCACGAGTAATCCTAAATACCCCAATTGGCTGATGCTATGGAACGCCAAAAGCCTTACCTGGCAAGGATTTTCAGGCAATTTAGGCAAATGCGGAGCAGTACTTTTTGGGTGAACAAACAAAGTGCCGTAACTACTGGATAGCAGAACAATTTTCGTCCTTATTACGTGATCCACTGCGGTTTCTTGGGTAATGGCTTATTCGCTTATATTAGAACATCGAGGCCACGGCAGCCGCTGCGGCCAGGCAGCTTTTAAACTGAGGGAAGACCACAAATATGAAAGCAACAAAGGCATTACTCGTATCCGCAATAAGCGTGCTCGCGGTTGCGGCACAAGCTGCCACCGCGCAGCAGTTCCCCACCAAGCCGGTGCGTGTGGTCACCCCTTTCCCCGGCGCCAGCGGACCCGAGATTGTGATGCGCCTGGCCGGAGATAAAGTGGCAAAAATGTGGGGCCAACCACTGGTGGTCGAGAACCGGCCTGGCGGCAATGGCGCTATCGCTATCGACGCGGTGAAAAATTCGCCCGCTGACGGCTATACGCTCACGCAGATGGACGACGCCCACATGTCAGTACAGCCACACTTGTACAAGAAACTTGCCTATAGCCCAGCCAAGGATTTCGAACCGGTTGCATCGTTGTTTCGTACCTATTTCTTCGCTGTGGTGCAGGCGGACTCGCCCTGGAAGAACATGAGCGACCTTATCGCCACAGCAAAAGCAAAAAGTGGCGGTGTCACCCACGGCTCCTGGTTCATTGGCAGCCCAGGCCATCTTGGCATGGCATTGTTCGAAGGCGCCACCGGAACGCAGATGACCCACATCCCCTACAAGGAAATATCGCAGTTGTACAGCGCGGTGGGAAGTAACGAAGTGGCCTGGGCATTCGGCACCGCGGCCTCCACCGGCCCCATGTATCGCGCCGGAAAAGTGAAATACCTGGCGATTGCCGGGCCGCAACGCATTGGCATCTTTCCAAACATTCCGACCATGGTCGAAGCCGGCGGCCCCGCGGGTTTCGCGGTCACCGGTTGGGTGGGCGTGTTCGCCCCGCGCGGCACACCCCGAGCAGCAGTCATGCGTATGAACACGGATTTTGCCAAGGCGATGAACGAGCCCGATGTGCGCGAACGTCTCGCCGCATTTACCTTCGAGCCGTTTAGCTGGACGCCAGAGGAAATGGCCAAACAGATGGAGGTCGATTTGAAGAGATACGGTGAAATTATCGCGCGGGCGAAGATTTCCATAGATTAAAAAACCTCACACGGCACGAGAACAGAAATCGGGCCTAGCTACTATCCGCCTGCGAATATCCGCCTCGCGGCGTTGTAGCTAATGCGCCAACCCTCGGGCGTGCGAACGAACTTGTTGTGATAATCCCCCACCCGCTCAGGCCCCGAAAGTGGCCTGGGCAACGGACCGCCATCGGGCGGCGGGCCATCGTGCAGATACACCATGTAGTAAGCGCGGCCCTCGGCATGATTCTCGTCGATCACATTGATCAGCATATTGGTGAAGATATGGCGTGTGAGACGAATCTTCGGCCGTTTCTCGATCGCCGCGCATATCGCTTGCGGGCCTGTTACCAAAACACCCTGGCGATCCCACACCCCGTCGGCAGCGAACAGCGCCGATGCGGTCGCGGCATCGCCGTCGTCCATCCCTCGACCAAAGCCCACGACCAAATTGCGGCATTCGGCTTCGATGATGATTCTTTGTTGCATATCCATATTGTGGTTTTCAATAGTTAATTGAGGGCAAACAAGAAGGTCAAGTGAGTATCTCAAAGAGGATGTCAATTGAGTTTGATATTCGCGTCCTTGATCACCTGCCCCCACTTGATCCGCTCGGCGCGAACGAAAGCCGCGGCCTCGCTCACCGAACCACCAGCGGGCTCCGCTCCGACTGAAATCAGGCGCGCGCGCACCTCAGGCAGTTGCAGCATGTGGTTCAATTCGTCGTTGAGGCGAACCAAGATGGCCGAGGGCGACCCGGCGCGGGTCATGATCGCGAACCAGCTTGCCGCGGTGAACCCAGGCATACCCGATTCGTCGAAAGTCGGAATGTCGGGCAGTGCCGAGGAGCGACGCAAGGAACCAATGGCAATGGGCTTGAGCTTACCGCCGCGGATATGCGGTGTCGCGCTCGCCGACAAGGTGAACATCAACTGCACCTGCCCGCCGATCAGATCGGTGCTTGCCTGCGCATCGCCCTTGTAGGGCACGTGAACGATATCGGTTTTGCTCACACGCTTGAACAATTCGCCCACGATATGGGAGGTGCTGCCGACGCCGCCGGTGGAGGCGAAATTCAGCTTGCCCGGCTGCGCGCGCAACAGTGCGAGAAGCTCATTGAGATTTTTTGCCGCTACCGAAGGGTTCGCCACCAATACATAGGGTGGTGACGCCATCACCATCACCGGCTCGAAATCCTTTTCGTGATCGAAGGGCAACTGCCCGTACAGAAACGGCCCCAGCGCCAGCATGCTCTGCGAACCAATGAAAATGGTGTAGCCATCGGGCGCGGCGCGCGCGGCGGCCTGCAATCCCACATTGCCCCCGGCGCTTGCCATGTTCTCGACCACCACGGCCTGGCCAAAGGCCTTTGCAAGATGCTCGGTAGCCACGCGCGCCAGGAGATCGGTGGGCCCAGCCGCGGCCGCGGGCACGATCATGCGTATGGGTTTGGAGGGATAGCGATCCAAAAGATAGCGATCCGAGGGTGACTGCGCGAGTGCCAATCCCAATGGCAGCAAGGTCGCTGCCAAAAAAACAGATCTACCGTACATGTTTATGCTCCTTGTTTCTCATTCGCCACCATCCTGAATTTTTTTCGCGCGCTCATGTCGCGCTTTTAGGTCGTGCGCTTAGCTAGCGCGCTTAGCTCGCGTAAGCTTCTTGCTATCATAAGCGCATCATTCAATTGACAAGGGACTGCCGCGCATGAAATGCAAGCTAATTTTGGCCGCCGCGTTGCTGCTGATGGAAGGTTTTTTTTCAAACCTGATTCACGCTCAAAGCTATCCGACCAAGCCAATACGTATTATCAGCGCCACTTTTTCCGGAACCAGCGGCGACATTGCTATCCGTCTATCGAGCCCGCTGATGAGCGCCACGCTGGGGCAGGCAGTGGTGATCGACAGCCGACCAGCCGCCGGCGGGCAGGTGGCCGCAGTCGCGGTGAAGCAGGCGCCCCCCGACGGCTACACGCTGCTGATTTCCGCATCGGCGCCTTTGGTCACCGCGCGTTACCTCGTCAAAAATCTGCCCTACGACACGCTGGTCGATTTCGCACCCATCAGCAAGGTGATCAGTGTGCCCAGCATTTTCGCCGTGTCCGCCGCGCTGCCGGTGAACTCGGTGGCCGAGCTGGTCGACTACGCGAAAAAATTCCCCGGCAAGCTTGCCTTCGGCAGCACCGGCAACGGCACCGCGTTTCACATGATCGGAGAGTCGTTTTCGACCGAAGTGGGCATCAAGATGTTGCACGTGCCTTACGCAACACAAGGCATGGCGCAGCCGGTGGCCGACCTTGCCAGCGATCGCATTCAGGTTTTCTTCCCCACGGTGGCAAGCCTGGGCGCCCAGGCCAAGACCGGCAAGGTGAAAATCCTCGCCGTGTTCGATCGTACGCGCCAGCGCCAGATTCCCGAAGTGCCCTCGATTGCCGAGTTGTATCCCAGCTACGCGATGCTGCCCTCGTTTTTCGCGCTGATGGGCCCGGCAGGTTTGCCAGCTCCCATTGCCACGCGCCTGCAAACTGAGTTGCGCGCAGCCTTGAATAACCCCGAAGTGTCGGCGAAGCTCGAAGCACTGGGCACGACACCGGTGGGGAACACGCCGGCGGAATTCGGCGAGGAAGTGCGCGCGGCCATCGCCGCAGTCGGCAAAATCACCAAGTCCTTGGGCATTGAACCGCAGTAAAAAGGCGCCAGACTCGAATTACGAATTGCGCCCATGAGCGGGAACCTTAGATTTCTTGCGCCATCGACCATGGTATGATTTATTGTCATACCACGGAGATAAAACATGAGTAGCGTAAAGGTAGCGATTACTCTGGACCAAGAAACGCTGATCCGCGTTGACGGTTTAGTCTCGAAGAGCATCTTCCCCAATCGCAGTCGCGCGATTCAAGCAGCCGTGAGCGAGAAGCTCGCGCGCATGGAGCGTGGCCGGCTTGCGTCTGAGTGCGCCAAGCTTGATCCAAAGTTTGAAAAGGCTCTCGCCGACGAAGGCTTGGGCCAGGAGCTTGCGTCGTGGCCCAAATACTGAGAGGCGAAATTCGTTGGGCTGATCTTAATCCCATACGTGGCCGCGAACAGGCGGGCCTACGTCCCGTGCTGGTTATCAGCCACGACGTGTTCAACGAGCGCTCTGGTACCGTCATCGCGGTTGCATTGACCAGCCAAGCTCAGCGCGCGGGATTTCCTCTCACACACGAACTTGAATCTCCGAAGCTGGCTAAACGTTCGTCGGTCAAGATCAGCCAGATTCGAACCCTGTCCGTTGAACGCATCGGCGCGAAGCTTGGGCGCACGAGCCCGGAGGAGCTTGCGCTTGTCGTCGAGGGTCTGAACGAGATCATCGGAATCTAATCGGGTAAGGGTCGGCTTCTAAGCTTTCGTCCAAAGCGGGCGCAACGCGCGAGGACAGGGCTTCGAGGTCGCACCGCTGCTGCCCCCGCCGTTCCAATCCCCCGATAGAAATTACCGGAGATAGATCATGCCAGAAACATTTCGCACCTTCGCCTTGATCGCGCTTGCAGCGCTGCCGGCCTTCTCGGACGCCCAGACCTATCCCGCCAAACCCATACGCGTCATCATGGCCGTGCAAGGCGGCGCCGAAGTGACCGTGCGCCTCATGGCGAACAAAGTTTCGGAGGCAATAGGCCAGCCCCTGGTCATTGAGATGATGCCAGGCGCGGGCGGCGCGCAAGCCGCGGAATCCGTGATGCGCGCGGCGCCCGACGGCTACACCATCATGTACACCGGTGCGAGCGCCATGGTGATACGCAAATTCGTTACCCGCAACACGCGCTACGACCCGGTGGCCGATTTCACGCCGATCATAAGACTCAATGAAACCGTATTGCATATCATGGTCAACCCGGCGCTGCCGGTCGCCAATATGCAGGAGCTGGTCGATTACGCCAGGAAAAATCCCGGCAAACTCTCCTGGGGCACCTCGGGTATGGGTACCTCCCATCATCTCTCCGGCGAACTGATCCGCATGATCACCGGCATCGATTGGGTACATGTGCCCTACAAGGGCGCGCCGCCGGTGGTCACCGACCTGATCGCCGGGCGCATTCAGGTGGGCTTTGGCACCATCTCCACAGTCGCGCCAATACTCAGCTCCGGCAAGGTGCGCATCATCGCTATCAACAATGGCCAGCGTTATCCGCTATTCGCCAATATACCCACCGTCGCCGAACAACTGCCTGCCTACACCGCTCCGCCCAGTTTTACCGGCTATTACGGGCCAGCGGCCCTGCCGCGACCGATCGTGCTGCGGCTCTACAGCGAATACTTGAAAGCTGCGACCTCGAGCGAGGCACGCAGCAAAGCCGAGGAGCTGGGTTACTTCCAGGGAACCGGCACGCCCGAGGAATTGGCCGAAAGCATCAAGAGCGGCCTGGCGATCGTGGAGAAGATTGTCAAAGGCGCAGGCATAGTGGCGGAGTAGTCTTTATTGAAATTTTTCGCACCGGACTCATCGAGGAGATAGTAATGTCAATACGCACAGTACGCTCGATATCCAGCATCGCGCTGGCCGCTGTCCATGTCCTTGTCGCTGTCGTTATCGTTATCGTTGTGGCGCAATCCACCGCTTTCGCCCAAGCCTACCCGGCAAAACCAGTGCGCATGTTCGTCGCCTCCACCCCCGGCGGCTATGTCGATCGAACCTCGCGACTGGTCGCGGACAAACTCTCGCAGCGCATGGGGCAATCCTTCGTCCTTGAGAATCGCGCCGGCGCGGGCGGCAATATCGCCGGCAAGGCCACCGCGGAATCCGTTCCCGATGGCTACACCCTGCTGGGCACCGCCGCGCAGATCGCGGTCAACGCATCGCTCTATAAGGACCCTGGGTTCAACCTCATCACCGATCTTGTTCCGGTTGGCATTGCCGGGGGCACGCCTGGCGTGTTTGCGGTGCATCCCTCGAACCCGGCAAAGAATCTTCGCGAGTTGATTCAGAACGCAAAGGGAAAGCGTCTTACCCACGGCTCGGGCATAGGAACTTCGTCGCACGTCGCCGCCGACTACCTGTTTCGCATCCTCGCCAAGCTCGATGCCGAACACGTGCCCTTTAAAGGCGGTGCACCCGCGCTCGCGGCAGTACTGGGAAATCAAGTGGAAGTATTGAATAGCTCCATGGGCAGCGTGTTGCCACATGCGAGGTCGGGAAAGTTAAAACCACTGGGCATCGCCGGGCCGAAACGCGATGCCGCATTGCCGGATGTGATGACGGTGGCCGAACAGGGCTATCCGGGCTTCGCTGAGATCTCCTGGATTGCTTTTTTCGCCCCCTCGAAACTGCCCTCCCCCATCCTCAATCGCTTGAACAACGAGATCAATCAGGTGCTGGTGCTGCCCGATATCAACAAGGCACTGGTGGAGCTGGGTATGGATGTCACGCCCTGGCAACCGGCAATCATCGCCGAATACGTCAGATCTGAACTGGTAACGTGGACGCGGATTGTGAAAGAAACCGGCGTGACGGTTGACTGATTATATTTTTTAAACGAATAAAATACTGTCAATTACCAACGTGGAATATGAATATTTAATTTATATTCCATGTGATTGATAACATTAATCTGGAAATGCTGGCATCACCCTGGTGCCAAACAACTCCAGCGTTCGCATCGACTCGGCATCGGTGGCGCCGCCCATGTTGATGTGCATCGAGGGTTCCACCTCGCCGAATCGCTCCACGCTGGCACGCACCTGGGCAATCACATCCTCGGGCGTCCCCACATATGCGCCGCCCTTCTCGATGACATCGTCGGGCTTGGTTGCGATGATTCCCTCGACCATTTTCTCGTAGCCCGCATAATGCGGCGATGAGGTGTTGCGCCAGGAAAGCACCGCCTCGGCGAAGGTTTCGACATAGCGGCTCATGATGCGGTTGAAGGTCTTGCGGGCCGCCTCGCGCGTCTCGTCCACGCAGGCGAACATCGACACCTGCACCTTCTCCGCACCAGGCGGATGGCCGGATTCGCGCCACACGCGGCGATAGGTTTTCACCAGCTCCAGCAATGTACCGGGCTTACCGGCGTAGGGAACGATCATGACATTGAAGCCGTTTTTTGCCGCATAGACAAACGACTCTTCCGTGCTGATCGCGGCGATCCATATCGGCGGGTGTGGTTTTTGCACCACGCGCGGCATAAGGCGCACATCCTTGAACTGCCAGAATTTTCCCTCGTGATCGATAGCGTCTTCGGTCCACAAGCGGCGAATCACGCCAATGGATTCCTCCATTCGCGCGCGACTATCTTCCATTGCCACGCCATAGACCTCGAATTCCTTGGGAAGAAACGCGCGGCCGAAGCCAGCATCGAGACGCCCATGGGAAAGGTTATCCAACATCGCAAGATCACCGCCCAGATGCGCCGGATGGTGAAACGCCGGAATCACCGCGCCGGTAATCAGGCGAACGCGCTTGGTGCGCTGAGCCACCGCAGATAGAAACACGCAGGGATTGGGCGAGCGCCCGCCATAGTCGTAGAACGAATGCTCCACCGTCTTGACACTGTGATAGCCCAATTGATCCGCCCGCTCCGACAAGCGCAGGCTCTGATCGTAAAAATCGGGAGTGCTGCCATCGCTTTCGCGAAAGGCGGGAAAAAAATTAATACCAAATTTCACTGCGATTCTCCAGATAACAATTTCATGACGCGAAACAATGAACCTTGGGTTTCCTCGTGGCAATCAATAGCGTGCGCCGATTCTGGCGGACCGCCCGGTGAGCGTTGCCGATATTCGCTGCGGCTAAGGTATATTCGATCCAAGGAGGAGCATAACGCAATGCAAACGATTAAGACGGTAGGCATTCTGGGCCTGGGAAAAATGGGCGGGGCTATGGCCAGGCATCTGGTCGCCAATGGATTTGAGGTGCTTGGTTTCGACCCGGTTGCCGCGGCAGGGGAGAAGGCAAAGGCCGATGGTGTTCGTGTGCTGGCAAGCGCGAGCGCGGTCGCCGCGTCCTGCGATCTGGCCATTGTGGTTGTGGGTTTTGACAACCAGATAGAGACTGTGATGTACGGGGGCGAGGGCATTGTCGCTGGCGCGAAACCCGGCCTGATTGTTGCCGTGGGCTCGACCGCAGCGCCGCAATACACCCGATCACTCGCGACGCGTCTCGCGGAACGACAAATTACACTCCTCGACATTCCGCTCACGCGCGGCGAGCAGGCCGCGGTCAATGGCAAACTGCTGATTCTGGGCGCAGGCGATGAAGCCGCGTTCGAAGCCTGTAGGCCAGCATTCTCGAGCTTTGCTTCGGACATTTTTCATCTCGGCCCCGCGGGCGCCGGACAGGTGGGCAAGATGGTCAATAACCTCATCCTCTGGGCCTGCGTATCGGCCAATGATGAAGGTCTGCGGCTCGGACAGGCGCTGGGCGTGGATCCCGAAAAAATGCGCGCCGCGCTGCATCACTCCAGCGCGCAAAACTGGGCGATGGACCTGCGCGCCGAAGACAGCGGCATGCCCTGGGCGGAAAAGGATATGAACATCCTGCTTCGAGAAGCGGACTTGGTGCGCCTATCCATGCCCCTTGCCGGCACCACCAAGGAAGTCATCAAAGGCCTGAAGATCCGCATGGGGCTTGGGCTTCCGGAAGGATTCGAATAATGACAACACGCCATGAACGCATGGCGTCAGATTCTCAATCATGATTGAAACCATAGACTTGCCGCGATGCACCGGCTGTGGCATTTGCGACATCGTTTGCCCGGCCGATGTCATCCATATGACCGAAACACCGCTGGACACCGGAATACCCGGGCTGACAAGCGTCAAGCTTTTGCCCGTCATTAAGTTCCGCGAGCATTGCATCACCTGCTTTAACTGCGAAATCTTCTGTCCGGAGAAAATCATCGATGTGCATCCAGTGGTGAAAAGTCACCCCAGGGCCTGGTAGCGATGCAGAATTTCAATGGCACTGTGATCGACACCGACGTACTTGTCATCGGCGCAGGCGCAGGCGGCCTATTTGCGGCGCTCTCGGCCAAGCGCAATGGACCACCGGGCGCGCGCGTGACGCTACTCGATGCCTCACAGGCGGGCCGCTGCGGGCACACCGCTTTTTCCAACGCCTGGACTGTTGTGGTCACACCCGATGACGATCTCGATCTCATCACCCGTGAAATCATCGCCGGCAACGACCTGGTGTGCGACCAGGCGCTGGTACGGGAAACCCTGGCCACCTCCTATGATCGCCTCAAGGATATGGAAGCCTTCGAGATGAGCTTCGCCAAGGATGAAAAAGGCCAGTACATGCGCCGCCCGACGCGCGGACTCGACGCAACGCGTGTGCTGCACCCGGATGGCGGAGGACTGGAATTTTCCTGGCGAATGCGACGTGGATTGGAAACCGCGGGTGTGCAGATCCTGGATCGCATATTCGTCACCGGCCTGATGCGTGGCGCGAACGGCGATGGCGTGATCGGCGCGGTGGGAATCAACAGCCGCAGCGGCGACTTTCACGTCATCCGCGCGCGTACCACCATCATTTGCACCAACGCCATCACCTTTCGCTCGGGGTTCGTTCGCGACCTCACCGGCACCGGCACCCTGCTCGCCTACAAGGCCGGCGCGCAATTACGCAACATGGAGTTCTCCTACACCCGCCCCAGCACACCGCGCTTCTATTTCGAAGGAATCGCATTCGCCATTCAGGAAGGCGCGCGTTTCAGGAATGCCAAAGGCGAGCGCTTCATGCCTCAATACGAACCGCAATGGGGCGACGAATCGGATGTTCCGCGCATCGCGCGCGCCATGGCGATCGAACGCCAGAAAGGCAATGACCCGCTGTACCTGGATATGTCCGGTGTTCCCGAGGAAAAGCGCGAGTACTTCATCCAGAGCAAAGTAAAGTGGATGGAATATTTTTATCGAAAGCTGGGCCGCGAGACACGTACCGACATGTTCGGTTCAGCGCCTTATTACGCGCTCAACCAGATGACCAAGGGCGGCGTGGCCACCGGCGCGGATTGCCGCTCGGGCGTGCCAGGATTATTAGTGGGTGGCCTCGCCCAAGCCGGCGCCTGCAATCACTTCGCCGGATTTCATATCGGCATGTGCATAGGCACGGGATGGGCTGCGGGGAAAAACGCCATCGAAGATCTGCAAAAACTGGCGGCACCGAAACTCGACCCCACCGAAGTGCACGCATTGCACACCGAGACATACCGCGAGCGCGACGATGCAACGCAAGCGCAAAGCGACCAGACGCTAAAAAGTCTGCAACAACTGATGTTCGCCTACGACGTCTCGGTGTGGAAACGCGGCGACCGGCTGGCCGCGGCGCAAGTCCGATTGGAAGAAATTAAATCCGAATTCGCCGCCTGCTCGGCCCCTCATACGCACGAACTGGTGCGAATGAAGGAAACCGAGGCGATGCTGCTCGCCGCCGATCTCATTCTGCGTGCATCGGTGATGCGCACCGAATCCAGGATGAGCCACTTCCGCGAGGATTTCGACGCGCGCGACGACAAGAACTGGCTGCAATGGATAGACATCAAGGATGATCGCGGATCTCCACAATTTTCCAAAACGCCTATCCCCACGCCCATCCTCGCCCCCGGGGAACCCGCGAATCTAGCAGTGCAGCGCGTGGTGCGGGGCGCGGCGTAGGTCGATTATCGGGCGATGGACTGGTGGTGCTTTAACTGGGGTCAGAATCAGATTAACGACTTACACATTCACATTTCAATGGAGAAGACGATGAATCGCTTCATCAAACGCTCAAGCAATACCACCGGCCAGACCACAGACGCGCCCGTGGGCCAAACCGCAGGTCAAACTTCGAACCAAACCGCAGGCCAGTCCATAAGCAAGGCTATAGGCAAAACTTCAGGCCCAATCGCTTTGGTAATGCTTACCCTCGGGACCATTACAGCAAACGCCCAACAAAACTATCCGCAACGCCCCATCCGCATGATTGTGCCCTTCGCCGCAGGCGGCACCACGGACACCATAGGCCGATTCATCGCGCGCGATCTGGGCGAACGATTGGCTCAGCAGGTGGTCGTGGAGAACCGCGGCGGCGGCGGCGGCACGCTAGGTTCGGAGGTGGCCGCACGTTCGCAAGCCGACGGCTACAACATCCTGCTCGCCTCGGCGGAGAGTTTCGGCATGACCGATGGAATTCTCAAGCGTCTCAATTACAACCCGGAAAAAGATCTCGTGCCGGTAACGATGATCTCGCGTGCGCCGAACACCTTCACCCTTCATCCCTCAGTGAAGGCGAGCACCATTAAAGAATTGATCGACTTCTCCCGTTCCAATCCGGGCAAGCTGCGCTACGGTTCGCCAGGTGTCGGCTCCAATCCTCACCTGATTGGCGAATTGTTCAAGGCGCGTTACAAACTGGATATCACGCACGTGCCCTACAAGGGCGGTGGCAACGGCATCGTGGACGTGGTCTCCGGCGAGATAGAAATGATTCTTACTGGCATCAACACTGCGGCACCGCGTGTAAAGGCCGGGCAATTGCGCTCGCTCGCCATCACCGGCAGCGCGCGCTCACCGCAACTTCCCGGCGTTCCCACCATGGCCGAAGCCGGCACGGATGACTTCGTTCTCGGCGCCTTATTCGGCGTCTATGTTCCCGGCGGAACGCCCGCCGCGCCCCTCACGCGTTTGCAGCGCGAACTCGCGACGATTGCCGGCGCCCCGGATTTTCGCAATCGCCTGGTAGAACTCGGCCAAGAGCCTACCGAGACTTTACAGGGCGAAGTATTCGGAAAGTACATGCTCGCCGAAGCGCGCCGCTGGCGGGATCTGGCACGCGCGGCAGGCGTAAAAGACGAGTGAATATTAATTGTGGTCAGAGTAGGATTAAAGAGACCGAGATTCACATAAATCCCGACTAATGCTGGCCCCGGTTAATGCCGTCAATGTGACTCTGACCCCGATTATTCCGGTTAATGTGACTCTGACCCCCTGACCCCGATTATTTCCAGACCTCGTTCGCGACATCGACTATTAGCGCCAGCTTTCTCCACTGCTCATCCTCTGTCAGCGAATTGCCATGCACGCTGCTGGCAAATCCGCATTGACCGCTGATCGATAAATTCTCAAGCGGTACGTACTTCGATGCCTCGTCGATGCGCCGCTTGAGCGCGTCTTTGTTCTCCAATGCGGGCGTTTTGGTGGACACCAGGCCCAGCACCACTTTCTTCCCCTTTGGAACGAAGCGCAAAGGCTCAAATCCGCCGGCGCGATCGGAGTCGTATTCAAGAAAGTAGGCATCGACTTTGGTGCGATTGAACACCACCTCGGCCACTGGTTCGTAACCGCCCTCAGCCATCCAGGTGCTTTTCCAGTTGCCGCGGCAGGTGTGCATCGCAATGGTCATACCGGCGGGGCGATCCGCAATAGCGAGGTTCAAAGCATCGGCAAGAAGCCCAAGCATTGTGTCTGGATTGTCGCCGCGTTTTCGAACTGACTCTCGAAAGCGCTCATCACAGAGAAACGCGTGGCTGGTGTCGTCAATCTGCAAGTAGTTGCAGCCGGCGGCATGCAGTTGGCGGATCTCCTCGGCATAAGCGAGGCCCACATCAATCCAGAGCTGATCCAGATCGGGATAGGCTTGCATGTTGATTGCGGCTCGGCCGCCGCGGTAATACAGCATGGCGGGCGCGGGTAAGCAATTTTTCGCAGTTACATTGGCCACCGAATGAAGAAATTTGAAATCCTCCACCATGATTGCTCGAGCGTGATGAACTTTTCCGACGACGCGCGAAGTCAGGCGCACATCGGTTGATCCGACAAAAGGCAAGGCAGCGGGATCTTCACCTACTTCAACGCCACCCAGCTTGCCCATAAAGTCGTGATTCCACCAGGTACGGCGAAATTCACCGTCAGTCACCACCTGCAGGCCGACGCCCTCCTGCTTCGCGACTGCCTCGCGTATGCATTCGTCCTCCACCGCACGCAAGCCCGCGGCGTCCAGTGCTCCGCGCGCGGCGCGTTCGCGCGCATCGACCAGGCGCGCCGGTCGTAACAAGCTGCCAACGACCTCGGCGCGCTTGGGACCAGCCGACGAATGATGATTCGCGGCGGGCGCTTGTGCAGGGGTATTCATAGTGAGTGCTCCTCCATTAGAATCAGGCTTCCCCGGTGAGATTAATGGGTTGCCCGTGAAAATCTCTGCGCCTTTGCGAAAGACCGAATTAGAACCATGAAAAAAATTGAACTCACGCTGGCGGTGAGCGACGCCGACCATACGCGCGACGTCGTCACCGGCAAGATACCGATCGAGGGCGTGGAGCTTACCGCATTGGATCTCACTCCCGAGGAAATTTTCTATCGCTTCACGATGTATCGGGAATGGGATATCTCGGAGATGTCGATGGGAAAAATCGTTTCGCTACGCTCGCAAAACGACACCAGCATCACCGCCATCCCGGTGTTTGTATCACGTGTTTTTCGCCATTCAATGATCTATGTTCGCGACGACGGCAAGATCAAACGCGCCGAACAGTTGAAGGGAAAACGCATCGGCGTGCCCGAGTGGGCGCAAACCGCGGGCATTTATTGCCGCGGCCTTCTAACCCACACCGCCCGAGTGCCTCTCAATTCGGTGCACTGGGTGCAGGCGGGGGTCAATGAGCCGGGACGCGTTGAGAAGGTAGCGCTCAAACTCCCCAAAGACATGAAGTACACCATTGATCGCGACCACACGCTCTCGGAACTATTGCTGGCCGGAAAGATCGATGCGATTCTTTCGGCGCGCCAACCCGATTCATTCGGCGAAGGCGTCGCACGCCTGTTCCCGGATTACCAGGGCGCCGAGGAGGCGTATTTCAAAGAAACAGGCATCTACCCGATCATGCACGTTATTTCCTTCAAGACAGAAATTCTGAAGAAATACCCATGGCTTGCAATGAACGTCTACAACGCATTTGAGACAGCCAAGCAGAAATCCTACGGACGCATGGGCGAGATCGGCGTGTCGCGCGTACCCCTGCCCTGGATGACCAATTACGCTGATCGCATGCGTTCGATCTTCGGCAGCGACTATCTTCCCTATGGAATTGAACCCAATCGGACTACGCTCCAGGCTTTCGTCGATTATGCCTATGAGCAGGGCGTGTGCCATCGGCGCGTCACAGTCGAGGAATTATTCGCCGAGTCGACCCTCACCACACACAAGGTCTAAAAGGAATCGCTGGCATGACCAATAACACCTCCACCGCCCCGTCGATCGCCGCCTTCGACGCGCGCGGCTTTCGCAACGCCCTGGGCCGTTTTCCAACCGGTGTCGCGATTGTCACCGCGCGCGACGCACAAGGCGGTTTACATGGCCTCACCGTCAATTCATTCACCTCGGCATCTCTGGAACCACCACTGATTTTATGGTCGCTGCGCAATGCATCGAGCATGATGCCGGTGTTTCGCGAGGTGGAACATTTCACCGTCAACCTGCTCGCCGAGGAACATCTCGACGATGGGCGCTCGTTCGCAAAATCAGGGCCGCGCAATTTCAATACAGTGAAATGGATACTCGAAAACGAAAACGCGCCGACGCTGGTAGGCGCCGTCGCAATCTTCAACTGCCGCACAGCGAGCCGTGTCCCGGCCGGAGACCACATGGTGTTTCTGGGCGAGGTGCTGACGTTTAACTACTCAAGCGCCAGCCCTCTTTTGTTTCATGCCGGAAAATTTTTTGAATCAGACGAACTGCTCGGCGTTCGGGATAACAATTCGGGCGGATAGGCGGCAGTAAAATCATAAACCCTTGCCTGTGTTGCTGATCCCGTGTCTGCCGCCCTTTTTACCTTTCTACATGCGCAGTATCCGCTCGGCATTGCCGTGCGCGATTTTTTCCCGGTCGGCGTCGCTGATTGAAAGCTTTTTCAGAAATTCAACGCCGGCGGTGTTGGGCTCGTAGGGCCAGTCGATGGCAAAGATAATTTTGTCAATTCCCAACGCCAACAAGGTGCAGACAAACGCCGGCTCATACCAGTTGCCGCTGGTGGTGACCAGCATGTTGTCGCGAAGATATTCGAGTGGGGTCTTTTTAAGACCGCGCTTGGCAGCTGCCTGATAGGTATGGTCGTTCAGGCGGTGCATGGCGAAGGGTAAGCCTTCTCCCAGGTGCCCCAGGATGAATTGCAGCTTCGGATAAGCGTCGAAGGCGCCCGAAAACACGATTCGCAGAAAATGGGTACTGGTGTCGATCGCGAATCCCCAGGCGGCACGGGCCAGATCTTCATAGCCGCCAAAATAGGCCTTGATCGCATCCGGATGCGGATACGTCGGGTGCAGGTAGATGGGTACGTCGAGTTTCTCCGCGACCTCGAAAATACCCCAGTACTTCTTGTCATCCAGAAAACTGCCCTGGGTATGACCATGGATCATGGTGCCTTTGAATCCCAGCTCCTTTACGCAGCGCTCTAGCTCGCGCGCCGAGGCATCGGGGTCGGCGGTGGGTAGTGCCGCGAATCCTTCGAAGCGTCCGGGATATTTGCGCATCGCTTCGTAGAGCTTTTCATTGGCATCGCGCGCCATCGGAATCGCGGTGGCAGCATCGAAACCCTGAGGCCCCGGAGAACCAAAGGAGAGCACCTGTACATCGACACCCATCGCGTCCATGTGGCGCAGGCGCGATTCGCCCAGATCGGCGTTCTCCTCGGCAATGTCGTGGCCGATCTGTTGCCCGCGAGAAGTAAGGTAAAAATTTCGGAACTCGTTGGCCGAGACCTTCTCCTTATACATCTGGGTGATGAAATGCTCTTCTATTGCGATGACTCTCATGGCGTTCCTCTGTTATATAAATCGTATTCTTGCCGACGAATTATGGCGCATAGCGCAGAATCGAGGTTTCAATGCAGATATCGATAAATTCATGATTCATGACAAAAACACGCCTCTGACGAGGCTGTCATGTTGCTTTGGGATGATCAATTATATCGGCCCGCCATCATGATCAAGGATCTTGTCAAAGAGCAGCATATCGCCGAGGCCCGCCTGTCGCGCGGCTTGATGCTGCTGCTCGCCAGCACCGGATTTGCGGTAGGCGGGGCGATGCACACACACTCACCGGTGCTCGGTGCGATGGCGCAGGATTTCGGCGTCGATGCCGCGGCCATTGGCTGGGTGGCCACGCTCACCTTTGCCGGTTATTTCGCGGGATTGATATTCATTGTTCCCATGGGCGACCGCGTTGACAAGCGCCGCCTTATCCTGGCGCAATTAAGCGTATTGATTATTGACACTCTGATCCTCTCCACCGCGACATCGCTCTGGGTCATGGTTGCCGGTAGCTTCGTTGTCGGGGCCTGCGTGTGTCTTACGCAGAATCTGGTGCCGATAGCGGTGGGCATGACCAAGCCGAGTGAGCGCGGCGGCGTGGTCGGAACCATCCTCATGGCCATGTTTCTCGGGTTTTTATTTAATCGCCTCGCCAGCGGCCTGATCGGAGCATGGTTCGGCTGGCGCTGGAGTTTCGCCTTTACGGCGCTGGTACTCAGCCTGCTCGCGATCGCCGTGTTCACCCGCCTGCCCAGTGTCGCGCCGACCACTAAAGTCGGCTATGGATCACTTTTGCGCTCAGTATGGACACTGTTTCGGTCCAGCCGCAGCCTGCGGCTGACATCGGCCACCCAACTCTTTCTTGCCATAGGCTATGGCGGGTTCTGGGCGACGCTGGCGCCCATGTTGTTGCTGCTGCACGGCATGGGCCCGGCCGAAGCGGGCATGATGGCCATACCCGGTGCAGCCGGTGTGCTCATTTCACGCGCAGCAGGCCGATGGATGGACCGAAGCGGCGCAATGCCAGTAGTTGTCAGCTCGATTTTTGTCTACATCATATCCATGATCATTCTGGGCTTCTCCGCCTGGTGGATCGGCGCTGTGGTCATAGGCGCGGCAGTAATGGATTGCGGCATACGCGGCGCCATAGTCGCCAATCAGACTTTAGTAGCCGGGGTGGACGCCGATGCACGCAATCGCAGCAACACCATCTTTGGTGCGCACAACTGGGGGGGCAACACAATGGGCGCGTTTCTGGCCAGCATGACACTGGCCAACTTCGGATGGGCGCCAGTGTGCGGGATTTTCATTGCCGGGGCGATTGTTGCGCTGGGCTTGCAATGGCGCCTTAAATATATCAAATATTGAATTAAAATTATCTTTTTTAGCAGATATTAAAATGACTTTGATTTCAATATTTGTGAAAATTTCATTTTCTTCGCCTCAGCCTTGACCGCGGATAGCAAGGTTTCTCGATTAGAGCGGCGCAGCGATAAGAATATCGATGCGCGTGGAATCGGTCAGGACGAGCTTTTCACGGAACAGCGCCTTGTCGCCCTCGAACACCACTTCATCGACATATTTTCCGGCGGCAAACAAGGACATCGCGCCATCCTGGGTGGTGCGAATCACGGAAAACGGCGTTTCGGCGCGGCAGCTCCCGCTTGACCATTCAAGCACCCGTGTGCCGCCGACGAGATGCCGGTAATGCTGCGATTCGTAGATGGCGGTCTCGCGAAGACACAGGATACGGTCCTGCAACATGCCACGGCTCTCGCACAGGTAGAAGCCCGATACATAGCCACGTTCATGGCTTTCGCGCGGAATGATGAGATAGCGGCATTCTTCGGTGAACATCGCTGGCCATTCTTCATAGCGGCCATCGTCGATGCATGCAGCGTACTCGCGCAACAGATCTTCCACGCGAAGGCGGGCCTCGGCCTTGTCGATAGCTTCGGCAGACGATGTGGCGATGGTTGGATTCATGGTCAATGCGACTCCGGTCATAGTCCCATGGTTTCCCGATAAGCTTTCCAAAATCCGCGAATGGTCGATTCGGTAACGCGATCCTCGCCCGACACCGTATGCCCACCTCCCATCTCGAGCACCGCGAGCGCGTCCGACCCTCCGCCACGTATCCCACGCTGCACGAAATTGGTCACCGCGCCATCCTCCATGGATATAAACCCCGCTGGGCCAATCAAGTTGGCCTGCCGCGCGCGAATTCTGGTCTGCCAGGGTTCATCGTCCTCGTAACCCAACAAGGTCCAGAACCATTCGCACTCGTTCGGTCCGCGCGGAACGATGTGGCGCACGCCCAGGCAGTTCGATATCTGCTGAAAGGTGACCGTAGGGAACACGGTTTGCACCATGTTGGTGATGCCGTCCGGAAACTCAGGCCACTCCTCCAATATTTTCGGATCATTCAATTTCAAGTGCGACTTCATATTCGGCAACTTGTTGCCTTCGTATTCGGTGCCGCGAATATCGTCCGTCCCTCGCTTGGTGTACACCAGGTGATGCCAGCCGCTGTCATCCAGGAGCGCCTCGCCTTTCATGGTCTGGCGCGACAGACCGAACGAGCCGAAAAACAAATGCAGAATGGAAGCGTGATACGGATCGCGCACATTTTCCATCACCAGCTTCCAATTGTTTTTCAGGTATTGGCTATGCGCGCCGATCACCTTCATCGGACGCTCATAAATGCGCTTCAAATAAGCGCTCATCACCGGGCCGAGATATTGCTCAATGGGAGGTGTGGCTTCGGAAAAAGTACCGAAGTGAATACCGTGGAAACTTGCCACGCGCAGGCGCTCAAGACCATGCTTGGCGTTGTCGAAATCCGATGGCATTCCGCCCTTGCCGCGCACCCCGCGTTTGAAGGCGACGCTCATGAGGTCGCCACGCAGGTTGTATGACCAGTTGTGATACACGCAGGTTAATTGCTCACGATTGCCCTGTTTTTCAATGCACACCAGTGATCCCCTGTGCGCGCACCGGTTGACCATGGCGTGCACTTCGCCATGCTCATCGCGACACAAAATCACCGGTGTATCACCGACAAAATTCAGCTTGTAATCACCGGCCTTGGGAATCTCGCAATCCAGACCGAGATAATTCCAGGTCGGCCCGCGAAACAACAGCGCCTGCTCGCGCGCGAAAATCTCCGGATCGTCATAGACACGATAAGGCACGCGCGTAACGCCTTGCTTGGGCCAGGAGAATGTTTTCGGATCGTTTGGCATACGCTATTTTTTGATTGGATGAGACATCAACGGCAAGCATTTTAGCCGAGTACCAATACGATCCCGCGGATTGTTCGGCCTTATTCCCGTTATCATTGGCCTGCCTCCCATTCGCCATATTTTCGATTCGCCATAAATCCGCGCCAAGCGCGATGCACTAACTCCCTAGAGCCCGCCTTTGAGCGCCACCACCCCAAGCACTGAATCTCCCAAAGCGTTCGCCGCGCTGCGCGTCGCCGATTTTCGGATTTATTTCGTGGTTTCCGCGCTGGCCATGATGGCCGACAGCGTCGAGCACGCCATCAGTTACTGGATACTTTTCGAAAAATTCCAGTCACCGGCCCTGGGTGGATTTGCGGCCTTATCTCACTGGCTGCCGTTCCTGTTTTTCTCGGTGTACTCGGGCGCGCTGGCGGATCGCTTCGACCCGCGCAGATTAATTCAAATTGGCATGGGAATTTTCATGCTGGTGTCGATTGGCTGGGGTCTGCTTTTCTTAACTGACACGCTAGAGGTATGGCACGCCATGGTGCTGCTCACCTTGCATGGTTTTGCCGGCGTGCTGTGGGGACCGAGCGCGCAATTGCTGATTCATGACATTGTTGGCCCGCAACAACTGCACAGCGCGGTGCGTCTGAGCGCCACTGCGCGCACACTGGGCTTCGTCGCCGGACCCGCGGTGGGTGGCTTGTTATTGCTGGCGATGGGCCCCTCGTGGGGGATCCTTTTCAATGCGCTTATCTACCTGCCGATGATCTATTGGTTGTGGCGCGCGCCCTACGGCCCGAAATTTCGCGAAGGCAAGCAGCCTGTGCCGCGAGCGGTACGTGGCCTCGCGGACATCGTCGCCACCATCCGCGAGATCACCAACAAACCTGCCGTTGTTTCGATGACGCTGCTGGCCGGCGGCGCGTCGCTATTCATCGCGGGTGGCTATCACGCACAAATGCCCGAATTCGCCCATGGCCTAGGGCACACGGAGGCGGACCTTTCCTACAGTATGCTGCTCGCCGCCGATGGGGCGGGGGCACTGGTGGCCGGGATAGCTCTGGAAATGCGCGGATGGTTGAAACCGCAGCCGCGCACCGCCTGCATCCTGGCCTTGCTCTGGTGCGTCGCGATGGGCGCGTTCGCCGCAACCACCTGGTACCCGCTCGCCCTGGTCGTGTTGTTTTTAGCGGGCTTCATGGAACTCACCTTTTACGCCATGGCGCAAACGCTGGTGCAGTTGGAAGCACCCGCGCACATGCGCGGCCGGGTCATCGGCCTGTTCTCAATGGCATCGGGTGGAATGCGCGCATTCAGCGGGGTCACCATCGGTATCGTTGGCAGCATTATCGGCATTCACTGGTCGCTCGCGCTTGCGGCGATGGGCTTATTCACGATGGTGAGCGTTTTGATGGCGTTCATGTTGCGGCCCGCGGCGAGGTAGAAAAACAGATCCAATACGACCGGCCAATAGGTTCCCTTCCAAATGTGTGCTGCCCTTCCAAATGTCTGGTGCCCTTACAAATGCCTGGTCCCCTTCCAAATGTGATGCATTTGCAGGCATATGGGTACAATCCATGCGGTCCAACCGAAGGAGATCATCATGGAGTGGCTGCTACTAGGCATTTTGTTGATACTGGTTGTCTGGACAATATCCCTTTATAACAAACTGATCGCGCTTCGAAACCGGTTCAAGAACGCGTTCGCGCAGATCGATGTGCAACTCAAACGCCGTTACGACCTCATTCCCAATCTAGTTGAGACCGCCAAGGGCTACCTGGCCCACGAGCGCAATACCCTGGAAGCGGTGATCGCGGCGCGCAACGGCGCGGCCAGCGCCACGCAACGCGCGGCGGCCAATCCCGCCGATGGCGAGGCGATGAAACAAATGATGAGCGCCGAAGCGGGTCTGAGCGGGGCCATGGGTCGATTCTTCGCGCTCGCGGAGGCCTATCCGGATCTCAAGGCGAATCAGAACATGATGCAGCTCACCGAAGAACTGACCAGCACCGAAAACAAAATTGCCTTCGCCCGCCAGGCGTTCAACGATTCGGTGATGAGCTATAACACCGCGATTGAGAGTTTTCCCGACAATTTCGTCGCCGGTTTCGGCAAATTTCCTCCCGCGACGCTGCTGGAATCGACCGAATCGCCCGAGGAGCGCAAGGCGGTCAAGGTTTCTTTTTCCTGATTCAGGCCCTCAGGCAGCATTGACGGGTCGGCCCACCCGCCGTGGATTTTTTCGAACAACAGCATCATGCCCGCCGCCACACGCGGCTGATGGTGGTGATGTTCATCATCGCCGTCGTGGCCGTGGTGACCGTGCTCAATATCGCCGGCGCGTTCGCGTGGTCCATGGCCATGGGCACCCCGCTCTTGGAATCGGCGAGTATTTTCCGGCAAGCACCGCGCGAGCTGTATTTTGGCGTTACCTTCCTGACCCTGGCCATCATCGCCTTTGGCACCATTTCCACGCTGCTGAAGCTGTCTGCAGGTGGCGTCGCGGTGGCCGAAATGGTCGGCGCACGCCTGGTAGCACGCGACTCAGGCGGTGCCATGGAGCGGCGCCTGCTCAATGTGGTGGAGGAGATGTCCATCGCCTCGGGCATCACCGCGCCCCAGGTCTACATCATGGATAGCGAACCGGCCATCAATGCCTTTGCCGCCGGCTATTCGCCAAATGAGGCCGTTATCGCAGTGACGCGCGGCACTCTCGAAGCGCTTAGTCGCGATGAACTGCAAGGAGTCATCGGGCACGAGTTCAGCCACATCCTGAATGGCGATATGCGCCTCAATATCCGATTAATGGGCGTGATCTCGGGCATTGTCATGATCGGCGCGCTGGGGCGTTTTTTGATGAGTATCAGAAGCAGCCGCCGAGAAGAGCGCGACAGCAGCAGCAGCCGCGACTTCGATTTGCGAATATTTCTAGTGGGTCTTTGCCTGTGGCTGGCAGGGTCGGTGGGCGTGCTAGCGGGGCGCATGATCAAGGCTGCCATATCTCGCCAGCGCGAGTTCCTCGCCGATGCCTCCTCGGTGCAGTTCACTCGCAATCCGGAAGGCATAGGCGCGGCCTTGTTCAAGATCGGGCGACAGAACGGCCTCATCCAAGACCGGCATGCCGAGGATCTGAGCCACATGTATTTCGGCGAGTCCGTTTCCGGAATGTTCGGGATGCTCAATACCCATCCCTCTGTAGATGATCGAATCAAGCGCCTGGTGGGGCCCTTAGGCGTGGTCATGATGCGTAACCGCGTACACAATCAGCCACCGGTGGCACCCGCGGCACCTGAGGACATGGATACTGCAATCTCCGAGGGCATGGGAGCCGCGGTGGCGGGAATTCAAGGCGCCGTGGTAACTGGAATTCAAGACGCCGCCAAGCCATCTTCCAATCCCTGGGGTGGCGCAGGGCTGGCGATCCGCACCACGCCTCAAGCACTCCTGGATAGCGTGGGCAAGCCGACAGCGTCGCACTACGACGCCGCTCGCCTCCTGTTGCAGCAGATCCCCCCTGCCCTGCATGAAGCCACTCGATCAGAGGCTGGCGCGCGCGCCGTACTGTTCGCGATGCTCATCGGAGACGGCGAGGCACGTGTCACGCAGCTCGCCTCTATCCAACGTGGACACGGCGAGGCAATCGCCAAGGCGACAGAAAATCTGCTCGAAGCATTGCGTCAACTGGGGCCGCGCGCGCGCATGCCGCTAATGGCACTCCTGGTTCCCTCGCTGATCCCGTTAGATCAGGCCGCACGTGACGCGGTTCTCGCGCAGGTCGATGAACTCGTCCAGGCCGATCGTAAAATCACCATGGGAGAGTTTGCGCTGCTGACTTTGTGCCGCCGGCATCTCGCCAAACCCATCAAGGGCGCTCCGCCCGTCAAGCACAAGAATCTCGACAGCGTGCTCACCGAGGTCAGCGTGGTCCTCTCGGTACTGGCGCACGCTGGACGGGGCGGCATGGCCTCCTTCACCAAAGGCATTGAAGCGCTGGGCCTCGCCGGTTGCGTAATGCGTTCGCCTGCGGAACTTGGCATAGCCCATGTCGAATCGGCTCTCTACGAACTCAAGCTGCTCGCGCCGCTGAAAAAACCCGCCTTTATCAAAGCCTGCCTTGCCGTAGTGATCGCGGACGAAAAAATCACCGTGCAGGAGGGAGAGCTTATGCGCGCCCTGTGCGCGACGCTCGACAGCCCCTTGCCGCCATTGCTCGATACAATCGAGCCCGCCATTTGAATTTTTCCGAATTTACGGAGATCACATGCGCATCCTGACCGATTACCACGAATTTTCTGGATCGCTGCGTCGCCAATCCGATAGCGCTTTGAGGTCCACAGCAGCCTTGTATTGCATTTACCGCGCATGCTCTGCGCAGCGTCGAAGCGTCGGGAATAGCGCTGGAATAAATCAGTCAACGAATATAACTTTTAGAACGGGAAAACCATGAAAACGCAAAGCAGGATTGCAATCGTCACTGGCGCTGGTTCCGGCATAGGCAAGGCCTCGGCGCTCGCTTTATTGAAGGACGGCTGGAGCGTGGTGCTCGCCGGCCGACGCGCCGAGATGCTCGATCAGGCGATCAAGGAGTCTGCCGCGGCAGGCAGTATGCAAGGCAATGAGGCCATCGCCGTGCCCACCAATGTTGCCGATCAGGACTCAGTACGCGCCTTGTTTGCGGCAGCCAAGGATCGCTTCGGGCGTCTCGATTTGTTGTTCAACAATGCGGGGGTCAGCTCACCCGCGGTGCCATTGGAGGATTTTTCTTTCGAAAAATGGAAATCCGTGGTCGATGTCAATCTGCACGGCGTTTTCCTTTGTACCCAGGAAGCCTTTCGCATCATGAAGTCGCAGGCGCCGCAGGGCGGGCGCATCATCAACAATGGCTCGATCTCGGCGCACACACCGCGGCCGAATTCCGCGGCCTACACAGCCACCAAACACGCTGTGACCGGCCTCACCAAATGCACCTCGCTGGACGGCAGGAAATACGACATCGCCTGCGGCCAGATCGACGTGGGAAACGCCGCCACTGAGCTCGCGGCAAAAATGGCCAAGGGCGTCGCCCAGGCCAATGGAGACGTGACCCCCGAACCCATGATGGACGTGGAAGATGTTGCCAAGGCGGTGCTCTATATGGCAGGCTTGCCGCTTTCGGCGAATGTGCAGTTCATGACGGTAATGGCCACCAAAATGCCGTTTATAGGACGCGGTTGATTCCCCATGCGGCCTGAGTCGGCTGAAAAATACGTCAATAATTTCAATGACGCTGAATAAATTTACGCTTTTGTTCGTGCTCATGCTGAGTAACGCCGTCATGGCGGGCGCTCTTTGGGCGGCCTTCGCCGGCGCGACTCGCGATGGCCTGGGCAAATGGGGGGCGTCGCTATTCGCCCAGGCTTGCGCATGGGCCTTGTTCGCGGCACACGACGTCCAACCGGACAGCCTGATGTTCGTGACCGCCAATTTTCTGCTGGCGGCGAGCTTTATGATGCAGGCGGCCGCCCTGTTCGAATTTCAGCGGCGCGCCGTACCCGCATCTGCCCTCATCGCTGGGCCGTTCATGGTGGCGCTGACATGCCTGCTGCTTGCGGGCACGGTCGCAACCAGCATCGCCGTCAGTGATTTTTTGCAAGGCCTGTGCTGCCTGGCCGTTTTGTGGCAGACCTGCAGGAGTGAAGTCCACCATCGGCATCGAACACGATACGTGATGATGTTCGCCTATGGCGTATTGGTGGCGATATTCTTCTCACTCGGCGCGCTGGATTTACTCACACCCATGACATCAACTGATGCGGGGATTTCCGAGGAATTCGGTTATCTGGTGGCGATCGCCGCGGTGGTGCTGAGTTCCTTTAGTTTTCTTCTGATGCACAAAGAACGAGCCGAGGATGAAATGTACAAGCTGGCCACGGTGGATCCGCTCACCGGGGTTTTCAATCGCAGGACCTTTATCGAACTCGCGGAGCGTGAACTCGCTCGCTGCCGTCGCAGCGGATTGCCGCTACGTCTTCTGATGCTGGACATGGACCATTTCAAGCGCGTCAACGACACGCGAGGTCATCTGGTGGGCGATGACGTTTTGCGGGAGTTCTCGCGTACCGTGGCAGATTGCCTTCGTCGCGAGGATTTGCTGGTGCGCTATGGCGGGGAGGAGTTTTGCGTGCTACTCCCCGGCGCCGACGCCGGCACCGCACTGACGCTTGCCGAACGTATTCGCGCGGCCATAGACGATACGCAGATGCCCACGCGCTCAGGCCCAGTACATATCACCTGCAGCGTGGGAATTTGCGGAGACGATGCAATGGCCATCGACACCCTCGACAGTCTGCTCAGTTGCGCCGATGCCGCGCTCTATCTGGCCAAGGCAGCGGGCCGCAATCAGGTGGTTTCGTCCTTGTTTAAAGCCGCCGACAACACGCTCACCGAAGCGGCCAGCCGCCAACTGTAGATGGCGTTCTCAATCCTTGTTCTAAACCGAATGGCACTTACTGAAGGGTTTTTGGCTCGACCCCTCCTGCCGCGAACGGATTTTTCGTTCGTGCAGGTTTTAGCAGCGCTGCCCCGGCCGAACCGTAAATTATCTTCTTACTCCCGGCGCCTCCACTGGCAAACCCTTCGCGCGCCAGGCCAGGTACAGCGATAAGTCGGTGTATTCAGTTGAGCCGTAGGGAAGGATTTCGGCGCGCACGCCGGACAGGCAGGCACGCAAACGCCGTTCCAGAGAACCGAGCGTCTGCCATTCCAGTCGATAGACTGGATAGGCGTTGGGATGGCCCTGACTGATGCGCTCAGCAAATAGTGTGCGTCCCCAGTTGGCGTCATGGCAATTTGCACAGGAGAGATTCAGTTGTCCACGGCGGCGAAGAAAAAATGCTTCACCGGCGTCGAAATGTTTTCGGGCCGCGCCCTCGATATTCGCCTCAATGGGAATGCCGCGCGATTGATGCGTGATATAGGCGTTGAGCGCCAGCAAGTCCCCCGACTCGCGCGCGAACGCGGGGGACTTCTGGCGCACAACGCGCGATTGAAGAATGCGAGTCTCCAGGGAAACCAGTTTTCCCGTACCTGTGTCAATCCGTGGATAGCGCACCGCCACGCCTTTCATGCTCTCTCTAGCGTCACCATGGCAATCAGCGCAGGATTTTCCGTCCGCGCCCGCAACCGCGCGCCACAACTTCTCGCCCCGGTCCACCCATAAGCTGCCGGGATTGGCAAAATCGTCCTGCTGCATTTTTTTGAGGTCCGCACCGAGAAAATCGAAGCCCGAACGCAACTCCGGCATGGCAATGGCGCGATTCTGCGCACTGGCGGCACCTGGCGTCGCAAAAAAAAGAGTGAAAACAAGCGTGACAAGCAGCGCGATGCCCGGCGCAATACCCTGCGCGAGGCTAATGAACAAGTGCAAAACCCCCAAGACTCATCCGCTCACAGTGATCGACTGCCGTTGCGATCCGCGCACACCCAGGTCGTCCACCCAGGTAAGCAGCAATTCGCCGCTCTCGATAACTCTGAGTGAAAATTGAACATAGGGATTGGCGGAGATGCCCGAGGAGGTTTGCGCGCGCATCACCTCAAGTCCATTGTAAGTACAGGTGATGGTGTGGATTACATTGCGGGGAATCGATGCACCGCGGTCGTCGAATCGATATCCGGTTTCCATGTCGTGCTCGATCAAAAAGCGAACCTGGATGACTTCGCCAGACTTCACGTTCACTGGCACCTGGATTCTCGCGCTCATAGCCGCACTTTCAACTTTCGTCCGCGCAGGCAGACAGCGTCACCTGCACATGCGAGCGATCCATCCAGAATGTGCCGTCGGACATTTCAGCTATGACGGTGACGTTCTGCGAACCGGCCAGGCGCACTCGGGTCTCCAGGTCCGCTCGCCCCGAGTGCGGGCCGATATGGAAGCTGGCCATATTCGGAACCGGATTGCGATCCGACACCAGGTGAATCGCCCTGACATAATCATTGGCGGTCATGGGACTCTCGACATGTATCTTCAATGGAACAGCATTGCCATTGTCGGCGATCACAGGGAGATCCATCTTCACTCTACCGCGAACCAGCCGCACCCCCTTTGTCAGCGCCACGATGGCCGGTTCAGAGACCGATTCCTGCGCGCGAGCCCTCCAGGACAGGCAGACCAACCCTGCAATCCATCCGAACAAGTGTCTGCGTTTCACCGGTTGACATCCTTCAAGCTAAGCAAATACGCCACGACATCTTCAATTTGTTGCGCATCCAGAATTGGCTTCCCGCGCCAGGCCGCCGCCACCTGATGAAGGCCTTCAATACGATAATACGGCGGCATGATGCTTTGCGGGTTGATTTGCGTGGAATCGACCATCCGCAGGCGCAGCTGCCCGGCGCTCAATCGGGCGGCAACCCCGGCCAAAGGCGGTGCGATGTTGCCCATAGGCCGCCCTTCGGGGTCCGGCACGATATGACATAACACGCAGGAACTCAAACCGCGATCCAGCACGATGACCTCGCCCTGCTTTGCATTACCTGGCGCCGCCAGCGCGTTCATAATCTCGCCGTTTTCTATTTTGTAGGGCACCAATGGAAACGGCGGGGTTTGCGCCTGGGCAAATCCCGCCATCTTTGTCGCGAACAGCAATACGGCGACAGCGCTTAGAAATTGATTCACTGCGTGCCGCAAACCGTCAGGGTATCGAGTACTACGCCAGCGTGAATCCCTGGTTTTTGAGCGGCAGGCTACGAATACGCTTGCCCGTCGCGGCGAAAATCGCGTTGCACATCGCCGGAATCAAAGGCGCCTGGCCCGGCTCGCCCACGCCGCCCCAGAAACCACCGGTAGGCGCCAACACCACCTCGACCTTGGGCATCTCGCGCATACGCATCATGCGATAGGCATCGAAGTTGCCCTGCTCGACACGGCCATCCTTCAAGGTGATCTCGCCCCACATCGCCGCGGTCACTGCCCATACCGTAGATCCCTGGATTTGGGCGTTGATATTGTCGGGGTTCACCACATAACCGCAATCGATAGCCTGCACCACGCGATGCAATTTTATGGCGCCCTTGTCATCGACAGAGAGTTCAACTACCGCCGAGGTATAACTGCCATAAGGCTCAGTGGTGGCAATTCCTCGGAACACCCCCTTGGGCAATGGTTTTCCCCATCCCGCTGCCTTGGCCACTGCATCAAGAATACCCAGTGGCCGCTTTTCGTTTTCGAGTAACTTTCTGCGAAATTCGTAGGGGTCCTTGCCTGCCGCGATCGCCAGCTCATCGATAAACTGCTCGCGTGCAAACGGCGTCTGCGACCAGCCCACCGTTCGCCAGAAGCCGATCGGCACATGGGTGCGGCGCTGGATGTACTCGTGCTGCTGATTGGGAATCTCATAGGGAAAATGATCGAAGCCCTCGGTTGCCGGACCGTCAATGCCGGTCTTCAAAGGAAGATTAAGCAACTGGTTGACAAGCGAGCCACTGGCAATACGTGTCTGCCATCCCACCACGTTGCCCTGCGCATCGATTCCGCCTTTGAGTTTGTACATCGCCAGCGGCCGGTAAAAGTCGTGTTGCGTGTCTTCTTCACGCGTCCACAACAGTTTCACCGGCGTGCCATTAGGCAGTTGTTGAGCGATCAGAGCCGCCTGACGACCGAAATCGTTCGATCCGCCGCGGCGACCGAAACCGCCGCCCGCCTGCACCTTGTGGAAATAGACGTTGTCGGTGGGAGTCTTTAACGCGGCCGCGACACTGGCCAAGGTGCCTTCGCCCGATTGCGTCGAGGCCCAAACATCGACTCGGCCGTCCTTGATCTGCACCGTAGCGCCCATGGTCTCCATGGGTGCGTGGCAAAGATAGGGCGTGAAATACTCGGCTTCGAGTACCTTGGTCGCCCCAGCAAACGCCTTGGCGGCATCGCCCTTCTTATTGGGAAGTACCGCGGCATCGGGCGCGGCCAGACCCTCCTTGAAGAACTGCAGAATACTGGCGCTCGATACATTGCCATTCGCGCCAAAATCCCAATCCACCGGAACATCTTTCAATGCTTCCTTGGCGCGCCACCAATTGTCGGCCACCACCACTACCGCCGCACCATCATCGATAGTCATCACCTTGGTGATACCACGTCGCCCCTTGACGCGTGACTCATCGAAGGATTTCGCCTTGCCGCCAAATACCGGGCACTGCGCTACCGCAGCGTAGAGCATGCCGGGCAATTGGGTATCGGCGCCGTAGATCTGCGAGCCGTTGACCGACGCGGGAATATCGATACGGCGCATCGACTTGCCGGCGATTTTCCAGTCTTTGGGATCTTTGAGCACCACATCCTTCGGGGCTTCCAGCTTGGCCGCTGCCACAGCCAACTTGCCGAAAGTAGTGCGGCGTTTCGACCCTGCGTGGCTAACGATGCCGTTCGATACCGTGATCTCGCCAGGTGGCACGCCCCACTCGTTGCTGGCCGCCGCAACCAACATGGCGCGCGCGGAGGCGCCGGCCTTGCGCAGGTATTCCTGCGAATTGCGGATGGTGCGACTGCCTACGGTAGCCATATCGCCCCAGGCGCGCTTCATGCGCACGTGCTGGTTGGTGTCGGCGTACTCGATCTTCACCTTCTTCCAGTCGGCGTCCAATTCCTCCGCCACCAACTGCGGCGCCGAGGTCATGCTGCCCTGACCCATTTCGGAGCGCGCGTATTTGATCACCACCGTGTCATCGGCGCCCACGGCCACCCAGATATTGACATTCGCCTTCTCAACCGTGCCCACCTTCTGGGACAGCGCGGAGGGCATATGAAAACCAAGGGCAAGGCCACCGCCAGCTCCGGCGGATGTCACCAGAAAATCGCGGCGGGATTTTTTAAATGTCGTTTTTTTCATGGTCATTTCCTCAGGCTTTCTTCGCAGCGGCAGGGCCATTGCCGCGGGCGGCTGCATGGATCGCGGTGCGAATGCGGGCGTAGGTGCCGCAACGGCAGATGTTGGTCATGGCCGAATCGATGTCCGCATCAGTAGGCTTGGGCTTTCTCTTCAAAAGCGCCACCGCCGCCATGATCTGGCCCGACTGGCAGTAACCGCACTGCGGCACCTGATGCTCGACCCAGGCCACCTGGACCGGATGCGTGGAGTTTCGCGAAATGCCCTCGATGGTGGTGACCTGCTGGCCTTCGGCCGCCGACACCGGGAAGGAGCAGGAACGCACCGGCTCGCCGTTGATATGCACGGTACAGGCGCCGCACTGGGCGATGCCACAACCAAACTTCGTGCCCTTCAAATCAAGCACATCGCGCAACGCCCACAACAGGGGCATTTCCGGTTCGACGTCGAGCTCTCGAACACGCCCATTAATGTTTAATTTCACTTTCACTCCTCCTTGGTAGAAACATGGAATTCGCACATGGAATTCGCGCCTGGAATTCGCACTTGAAATTCGCGCTTGAAATTCGCGCTTGAAATTCGGCTTACTGGTCACGATCCGATAATAAAATTTTATAAACGTCGCTGCGGACGCAGACCTTGCCAGAAAGCGTATTGATACGCAACCGCGCGCTTCCGAGGTGCTGCGGGTAAATCTATCGCCACCTTGTTCACTGATTTATTTAGCAGGTGCGGGGCTGCCCGCCTGCTGCTCGATACATCCCAGGTGCTTCAACACCCCTGCCAGCCGCCGCGCATCGGCATCCCAGTACTTGGCGAATTCCGGCGCATCAAGATAGGCGATGGGCGTCTGGATTTTATCCATGGTCGCCTTAAAATCGACGTCCTGAACTGCGCGACGCACCGCGTCGCGAAGGGTATTGACGATTGGCGCGGGCGTCCCGGCAGCGACGAATACGCCGGACCAGATGAAGTACTCCACCTCCATGCCGAGTTCCTTGAAGGTCGGCACATCCGGCAGCGAGGCGAGGCGTGATGAACCCCAACTGGCCAAGGGGCGCAGCCGCCCTGCACGAATCTGGCCAATTAACGCCGATGGGCCGCCGGCGGCCATTTCAACCTGAGATCCCAGCAATGCGGTCACCGCCGGTCCGCCCCCCGAGTAGGGGATATGGTAGAGCTTGATTCCCGCTGCGGCTTCGAACATCGCGATCGGCATATGCAAGGCGCCATAAATACCCGACGTTGAAAACGATAGTTTATCGGGCGCGCGTCGAGCCGCATCCACCACATCACGAAGGTTGCGATACGGGCTTTCGCTGCGCACCGCGAGCACTGTCGGATCGGCCGAAATCAGCGCGATGGGCGTGAATTGATTCAGATCGTAGGGAGCGACTCGTTTGCAGGCGCGCTCCGCCTCGGGAATCACCGAGATGCTCGATAATGCCATCAGGATGGTGTGGCCATCGGTCGCACCCTTGCCTACCTGCGCGTTGCCCACCGCCCCGCCGGCACCGGGGCGATTCACCACCAGCACCGGTTGCCTGAGAATTTTCTCCATGGCCATGGCGGTGGGACGGCCCGTGAGATCGGCAACCCCACCTGGAGGGAAGGGCACAATCATGTTGATGGGTTTGGCGGGGTACTCCTGCGCCTGCGACGCCATAGTGACGGCGCACAGCGACAAACCGCAAATCACTCGGCGAGCGACATTTCGCACAGCGTTATTTCGCACAGCGTTATTTCGCATACAGCCCCCCCGTAAAATCCGGTCAAATTATGCGCGCAGCGGCGATATTGCGCTGGCCCTATCCGATATATCCGGACGATACCGACGAGAAATTCGGCCAAGGCGGATCAGACACCTGAGAAGCAAGGCAAACAGGCTTTGTCGGATGCGCAACGATCACGCGTCCAAGATGCTATAAAGCCCGCTTGCAATTGGTGGCATAGAAATGACGAATCTGAAAGACCTCCCGGCGCAGGGGATAGAGACCATCGTAGTTCGCGGCGCCCGCCAGAACAATCTCAAGAACCTGACGCTTTCGCTGCCTACGGGCGAGCTTATTGTAGTCACCGGTGTGTCCGGGTCCGGCAAGAGTTCGCTCGTCTTCGACACGCTCTATGCCGAGGGGCAGCGCCGCTACGTTGAGACCTTCAGCCCCTACGCACGCCAGTTTCTCGATCGCATGGACAAGCCCCAGGTAGATGCCATCGAGGGCATCCCGCCGGCCATCGCCATTGATCAGACCAATCCGGTGCGCACTTCGCGTTCCACCGTAGGAACGATGACCGAGTTAAACGATCATTTGAAATTGCTGTTTGCGCGCGCATCGAAACTCATATGCCGCGACTGCGGCGAAGCAGTATCACGCGACACGCCGGATGAAATTTATTCTCGCATGCGGACCTTGGCCACCGAGCATAACGATCCGCGCCTCATCATCACATTTCCGGTTCCGGTGCCGAAGAATTTCAAGGAAGAGGAAGTTCTTGCCGCGCTGAAGGGCCAGGGCTACGAACGTATTCACTCTCGCACCAGTGAATCCCTGGAAGTGGTCCAGGACCGTATCCGATTGTCCACGGCGGAACGCTCGCGGGTAATCGAGGCCATCGAAGCCGCACTCAAGCTGGGACAGGGCAAAGTCAATGTGCACGTCCCGGGCGAGGCTTCGGCCCAGGCGGCAACAGAAGCTGCCTCAGCCGTCCCCGTCACAGAAATGACAAGCGCGCCGGTTTGGCGATTTTCCGCCGACCTGCATTGCGCCGAATGCAATATTCACTATGCCGATCCGGTACCCAGCCTGTTCTCATTCAATTCTCCCTTGGGCGCCTGTGACGCCTGCCGCGGCTTTGGCCGAGTCATAGGCATTGACTACGGCCTGATCGTTCCTGATGAAGCGAAAACTTTGGGCGAAGGCGCGATACGTCCCTGGCAAACGCCCTCCTTCCATGACTGCCAGGACGATATTGAAAATTACGCCAGAAAACGCGGCATACCCCTGGACACGCCGTTCCGTGATCTCACCCCCGAACAACGTTCCTGGGTATTCGAGGGCGAACCCGAGTGGATCAACTGGAAGAAAAGCTGGCCCGGCGTGTGGTATGGCGTGGCGCGGTTTTTCAAATGGCTGGAGAGCAAGGCCTATAAAATGCACGTTCGCGTGCTGCTCTCCAAGTACCGAGCCTATACGCCTTGCAGTGATTGCGGCGGCGCACGACTGAAATTGGATGCGCTGCTGTGGCGCGCCGGCTCGCGCGACGATGCGGATCAGGCGCTGGGGGATACCGGCAGCAAAACCTACCAGGGCAGCTACCGGCGTTTCCGCGCCAACGGCGTGAAATTCAGCGACCAGCGCCTGGGCGAACTGCCCGGACTTTGCCTGCACGACCTGATGCTGTTGCCGATTGATCGCGTGCGGCGCTTCATCGATGGGCTGCACCTGCCCGCGCCATTGGATCAGGCTACCGATCTGCTGCTCACCGAATTGCGTTCACGGCTGCGCTATCTGGAGGATGTGGGCCTCGGATACCTGACACTCGACCGCCAATCGCGCACGCTCTCAGGTGGCGAGGTGCAGCGCATCAACCTCACCACCGCGCTTGGCACATCGCTCGTGAATACGCTGTTCGTTCTGGATGAACCCTCGATAGGCTTGCATCCGCGCGACATGGGCCGGGTAATCGGTGTGATGCAGCGGCTTCGCGACGCCGGCAATTCCCTATTGGTGGTGGAGCACGATCCGCAAATCATGTTCGCCGCCGATCGCGTTCTGGATATGGGCCCGGGGCCGGGCGAAAAAGGCGGCGAGGTCGTGTTCTTCGGCACGCCAGAGGAATTGAAAGCGGATGGATCGCTGACCGCAGAGTATTTATCAGGCCGCAGGCGAGCCGACGCGGGGATGACGAGTGTCGCCATCGATGCCGCCGCGCCCAGGCTGGAGCTGCTTGGCGCCACGGAACACAATCTTAAAAATATCGATATTGGTATTCCACTTCAACGATTGGTTTGTATAACAGGCGTTTCTGGATCTGGAAAGTCGACAATTGTTCAGGATGTTCTGCACGCCGCCTTGCGCCGCGCCAAGGGCAAACCCACCGAAACGCCGGGCGCGCATCGAGCCCTGCGCGGTCATGAGTTGATCGATGAGGTGGTGATGGTCGACCAGACGCCCATCGGCCGCACCACGCGCTCCAACCCGGCAAGCTACGTCGGCGCCTGGGATGCGATTCGCGAACTCTTTGCGAAAACCGCGATTGCCAAGGAGCGCCAATACACCGCCGGCACCTTCAGCTTCAATTCGGGCAACGGGCGCTGCCCGGGTTGCACCGGCAGCGGCTTCGAGCATGTTGAGATGCAGTTCCTGTCGGACGTGTACCTGCGCTGCCCGGATTGCAACGGGCGGCGATTTCGCGAAGAGATCATTGAAGTTGAAGTGCGTGGCAAGTCGATTGCCGATGTGCTTGAACTCACCATCTCGGAGGCGCTCGATTTCTTTGCCGCGGATGCGGAAGTGCAGCGTGTGCTGGCGCCCCTGGCCGAAGTGGGCCTGGAGTATCTGCGGCTGGGACAACCCGTGCCCACGCTCTCCGGCGGCGAGGCGCAGCGCTTGAAACTTGCCGGGCACCTTGCCGAAACCGCTGCACCAAAGCACAAGTCCCCGAAGGCCAGGAACCGGGGCAAAGCCCTCCCCCTGAACGACAACACAGGCATGGTCGGCAAGTTATTTCTTTTTGATGAGCCAACGACAGGATTACATTTCGAGGACATCGCCAAACTGCTGCGCGCCTTTCGCCGCCTGATCGCCGCGGGTCACTCGCTGATTGTCATCGAACATAATCTCGATGTCATTCGCGCCTCGGACTGGATCATCGATCTCGGCCCTGAAGGCGGCGATGCCGGCGGCGAGATCGTTTGCTGCGGCACGCCATTGGAAGTTGCCCTGCATCCGACATCGCATACGGCACAGTCACTGCGCGAGTACCACGCATCATTCGCGCCCTGCGCGCCTGTCATGCGCGATGCCGCCTCGGTTTCCTCCCTGGGCCGTCCGCTGCAATCGGCGCTGCGAACACCCGCCGCAATAACGATTCACAACGCGCGCGAACACAATCTGAAGGGGATCGATGTCGAGATACCGCGAAACCAATTTACCGTGATCACCGGTGTCTCCGGATCGGGCAAATCGACCCTGGCTTTCGACATCATCTTCGCCGAAGGGCAGCGGCGCTATCTGGAATCCTTGAATGCCTATGCGCGCCAATTCGTGCAACCGGCATCCAAACCCGATGTCGATGCCATCTTCGGCATCCCGCCGACTGTGGCCATCGAACAGCGCACCAGCCGCGGCGGCAGGAAGAGCACGGTTGCCACACTCACGGAGATCTATCACTTCTTGCGATTGCTCTACGTGAAACTGGGCACCCAGCATTGCCCCGCATGCGATGTCCCCATAGAACCGCAGAGCATTGATGCGATAGCCGCGCGCCTGCTTCGCGACTACAAAGGCATGCGCATTGGATTGCTTGCCCCATTGATTGTCAATCGCAAGGGTTTCTATACCGACCTCGCCAAATGGGCGCTAGGCAAGGGCTACACGCACCTGCGCGTGGATGGTGAGTTCATGGCAACCGCCGCCTGGCCGCGCCTGGATCGCTTTCGCGAGCACAGCATCGAATTGCCGGTCGCCGATTTGACGGTTTGCGCCTCGGATGAGAAAGCACTGCGCGCAGCGCTCGTCTCCGCACTGGATTTTGGCAAGGGCGTGGTGCTGGTGCAGGCGCCGCTGGATCGCCTGGCGAGCGCCTACGAAACGGCAATTAAATCCGGCAGGACCGTGGAGGTCGATCTGGAGCAACGCTTCTTCTCCACCAAGCGCGCCTGCCCATGCTGCGCTCGCAGCTTCGCCGAGCTCGATCCGCGCCTGTTTTCTTTTAATTCACGGCATGGCTGGTGCCAGACGTGCTACGGCACCGGCCTGGCGCTCTCCGGATTCGACCAGGAACAAACCGGCGAGGAAATTTACTGGAACGAATGGTTTGACGGCGTTACAGAGAATTGTGGGCATTGCCATGGCGCACGTCTTAATCCAGAAGCCCTGGCAGTGCGCTATATCGATCGCTCTATTTCCGAACTCGCCGCCCTGCCTATCGACAAACTTGGAACCATTTTCACCGACATTCGATTGGCCGGTCGAGACGCGGAAATCGCCCGTGACATTCTCGCCGAACTGCGCTCGCGCTTGTCATTCCTTGCGGAAGTAGGACTGGGATATCTCGCGCTCGATCGCGCCGCTCCCACGCTCTCGGGGGGGGAAGCCCAGCGCATACGCCTGGCCGCGCAACTGGGATCCAACCTGCGCGGTGTGTGCTATGTGCTCGATGAACCGACAATAGGCCTACATCCGCGCGACAACCGCATACTGCTCGACACACTGCAAAAGCTGCAACAGAAAGGCAACACCCTGATCGTGGTGGAGCATGATGAGGACACCATACGCCGCGCCTCACAGGTTCTCGACCTTGGCCCCGGCGCGGGGAAACTCGGCGGATACGTCATGGCCATGGGAACGGCCGAGCAGCTGATGAACAACACCGATTCAATCACAGGACACTATTTAAAACACCCTTTGCGGCATTCGTCGAAGGCGAAACATCCTGTGGCGCACGACACCCCGTCCATTGAAATTCAGGGCGCGAACCTGCACAACTTAAAGAACGTCAATGTGCGGGTGCCGCTGGGAAGGCTTACCGTGATTACCGGCGTATCCGGCTCTGGAAAGTCGACCCTCGCCCGCGACGTGCTGCACCCCAATGCGGTGCACGCCGTTGCGCGCGCCCAACACCCTCGCCAACATGCCGGCCAACAGCAGGTGTACGGCGGCTGCCGCGAAATTCGCAACCTGGGTCTAGTGGGCCGCGTTCTGGAAGTCGATCAGACACCTATCGGCAAAACGCCGCGCTCCTGTCCTGCCACCTACGTCGGCTTCTGGGACGCGGTGCGACGCCTTTACGCCGAATCGAATGAATCGCGAATGCGCGGCTGGACCGCATCGCGCTTTTCGTTCAACACCGCGGGCGGACGCTGCGAAGCCTGCGAAGGCCAGGGCGTGCGCCGCATCGAAATGAGCTTCCTCCCCGATGTCAAGGTGCTTTGCGACAGTTGCCGCGGCGCGCGCTTCAATCCGGAAACGCTTTCGGTGCAATGGAAGGGCAAATCGATTGGCGAAGTGCTGGCGATGAGCGTCGACGAAGGAGTGGAGTTCTTCGCCGCGCACACCTCGATTCACCACGCATTGCGATTGCTGCAGGATGTAGGCCTTGGCTATCTCACGCTCGGCCAGCAAAGCCCGACTCTGTCAGGCGGCGAAGCGCAACGCATCAAGCTGGTCACCGAGTTATCCAAGGTCCGCCTGGATGCCATGGGCAATGCCGCTGCGCGGCCGGGGCGAGGTGGCACGCAAGCCTCCACGCTTTACGTGCTCGATGAACCCACCGTCGGCTTGCACATGGCCGACGTGGAAAAACTCACCCGCGTTCTGCACCGCCTGGTCGATGCGGGAAACACCGTAGTGGTGATAGAACACAACCTCGATGTCATGGCCGAGGCGGATTGGATCATCGACCTGGGGCCCGAAGGCGGCGACGCCGGCGGCCGTGTCGTGGCGCAAGGCGCGCCGGTGAATATTCTCAAACACGCCGCGAGTTCTCATACCGCGCGGGTCTTGTCTGAATTTTTACAGGGACGCACGGATTAGCCTGGCTAAGTCCAATAATGAGATGTCAATGTTCAATATGGGTTGGTCGTTGCTAGTGACACATTTTATAAGTTATAAATTACCCTCCTGGCAATAAACACTCACTCCTGCGGCGCTACCGCGGCCCGCAGCAAGGATGTCCACTTCTCTACTTCGGATTTGATACAGGCCTGCAAACCCGCGGGCCCGCCGATGCCGGCGTTTTCGATGAGCAGCGATTGTTTGAGGTTCTTGCTGAGCGCCAGCGCGAAGCTTCGTATCAGCGCGTCGCCGGGACCGCCGGCGGCGAAGGGAACGATCACGGTAATGGGCCTGACTGGATAGGCTTGCGCCGAAGCCAAAGCTGTAACCGTGGAAATCGCCAGTGCAACAACCAGTTTTGCGAACATGCTTTTTCTCCCTGGATCGCGCAAAATTGATTTTGTTAAACTAATGTTAATGATTTGATAAGTTACGTGGGGTAAGCATGCCGCAAGCCGTCAACATCGAAGACTTCCGCATCCTGGCCAAACGCCGCCTGCCGAAAGTCATCTACGATTACATCGAAGGCGGTTCGTTCGAACAGATCACATTGCGCGCCAATCGCGCGGATCTGGACGCCATTCGCTTCAAGCAGCGCGTGTTGATCGATGTGTCGAAACGCAGTCTTGCCACGACGGTGCTGGGCGAGGAGCTTTCCATGCCCATCATCCTCGGGCCGGTGGGTTCGTTAGGTGCCTTCGCCAGACGCGGCGAAGTGGGCGCGGCGCGCGCGGCCGAACGCGCGGGCATCCAATCCTGCCTGTCCACAGGCTCGATTTGCTCTATCGAAGAAGTGCGCGAGGCGCGGTCCAAGCCCTACTGGTTCCAGCTTTATATGAACCAGGATCGCGCGCATGCCTATGCGCTGGTGGAGCGCGCCGAAAAAGCCGGCTGCCCGGTGCTGATGATCACGATCGATTCGCAGATCATGGCCAAGCGCGAGCAGAGCATACGCAATGGCTTCACCGTTCCGCTACGCGCCACACCGGCCAATGTGCTCGACATGATGTCCCGCTTCGATTGGCTTCGCGATGTGGCGATGGGACCGCGACTTGCCTACGGCAATTTCCCTGGCGGCAGACGCAACTTCAATCCGGTGCTGCGCATGGCAGTGGGTGGCGGACAGGACGATACTTTGAATTGGAACGACATCGCCAAACTGCGTGCCAAGTGGCGCGGCAAGCTGGTGATCAAGGGCATCATGGCGGCCGAGGATGCGTTGCTTGCCATCGAACACGGGGTTGACGGCATCGTGGTCTCCAACCACGGCGGGCGGCAGATGGACGGCGTCAGCTCAACTATCCGTGTTTTGCCGCGCATCGCCGACGCGGTGAAGGGGCGTATTGCCATTCTTTTCGACAGCGGTGTGCGCCGCGGTCAAGACGTGCTCAAAGCCATGGCACTGGGCGCCGACGCGTGTTTGCTCGGCCGCGCCTACGCCTATGCCGTGGGTGCCGCGGGCGAAACAGGCGTCGAGCGAGCCATCGATATATTCAAGACCGACATGATTTCGGCGCTTGGGTTTCTGGGCTTGCAAAGCGTGCGCGAGATTGATCGCGGAGCGATCGATTCCGACTGAGTTGGCATTCCCATCAACCAGCTTGTCCTGACTTTAGCCGGAGAAAAAAACCACCATCCAGGCGGCAAGCGCGAGTCCGGCGGCACCGATCAGGTTGTCGACCCACGCGTCGGATTCAGGCTCGGCTTTGCATTCAAGCTCACGCGCCGGATGGCGCATCTTCGTTTCACCGTCTTTCATCCCGCCCGATGTCGTGCCACCCATTTGCATACTGATCTTCATGTTGTGCACTCCAAAATTGAATCGACATGACCTTCATCCCCAACCGTCTCGAGAAAAACCCGAAAGCCCCATAAGCGTTCAAGGTGCTTGAGCACCTCTCGAGCCTCATCCACCGCAAGCGGGCGTTCGCGCTGCTTCTGGTGCGCGAGAACCAGGGAACGGTCGCCGTGCTTCTGGTAACGAACCACCTGGATATCGGGCACCTGGGTATCGCGCTTGTTCTGTTCGGACAAAAGGCGGCGCACCCGCTTGTAACCGGCGTCGTCGTGAATGCTGTCGATTTCGAGTTCCGCCTTGGTCGCGTGATCGGCCACCGCGAACAAGTGAAATTCGCGGATGAGCCGCGGCGATAGATACTGGGAGATAAACGACTCATCCTTGAAATTCCGCATGGCGAAATCCAATACGCGCATCCAATCGGCGCCGGCGATGTCCGGAAACCAGCGCCGGTCCTCGGGCGTGGGTTTCTCGCAGATCCGGCGCAGGTCCTGCATCATCGAAAATCCCAGCGCATAGGGGTTGATGCCGGAATAGCCCGCTTGGTCGAAACCACGCTGGCCCACCACGTTGGTGTGGCTTTGCAGGAATTCGATCATGAAACCGTCGTTGACCAGCCCCTTGTCGTACAAGCGATTGATCAGCGTGTAATGCCAGAACGTCGCCCATCCCTCGTTCATCACCTTGGTTTGCCCCTGCGGGTAGAAATACTGGGCGAGCTTGCGCACGATGCGAACGATTTCTCTCTGCCAGGGTTCCAGCAGTGGCGCGAATTTCTCGATGAACCAGAGAATGTTTTCCTCCGGCGCGGCGGGAAACAAGGATTTTTCGTCAGCGTGCGCCGCTTGGCGTCGCTCCGGCAGCGTGCGCCACAACTCGTTGACCTGCCTTCGCTCGTGTTCGAGACGCTGCGTGCTTCGCGCCTGCTCCTCCTTAAGCGAAAGTGCCACCGGACGGCGATAGCGATGCACTCCGTAGTTCATCAGCGCATGGCAGGAATCAAGCATTTCTTCGACCTGCGCATTGCCATAACGCTCTTCGCAATCCATCACGTAGCGGCGTGCAAACACCAGGTAGTCAACAATGGCATCAGCCTCGGTCCACTGACGAAACAAGAAATTGCCCTTGAAGAACGAATTGTGGCCGTAGCTCGCATGCGCGATCACCAGGGCCTGCATCATCATCGAGTTCTCCTCCATCAGATAGGCGATGCAGGGGTTCGAGTTGATGACGATTTCGTACGCCAGGCCTTGTTGTCCCTTTCGATAAGCCTGTTCGTTGGCGATGAACTCCTTGCCGTAGGACCAATGCTGATAGCCGATTGGCAAGCCGGTGGAAGCGTAGGCGTCCAGCATCTGCTCAGAAGTAATGATTTCAATCTGATTCGGATAGGTGTCCAGTCCGAATTCCGCGGCGCATTTGGCAATTTCGACATCGTAGCGTTCGATCAGATCGAAGCTCCAGTCCGCACCGGTCGAAATAAGATTCGAGCCGTTATTCAATCGCGAACTCATGCGGCCTCCTTTTTAAACAGATCGCGGAATACCGGATAGATTTGCGCGCGCTCGCCAACGCTGCGCATGGCAAAATTGTCATCTGATAGCGTCTGGTAGCTGCCCCACAGACTGCTCAATCGGGAATTGCCGGCATCGTGCACTTCGATGTAGGCGTAGTAGCGCAGCAGCGGCAACAGGTTCTCGGCGATAAAGCGCGCGCTCTTGCCGGCATCGGCGCCAAACGCATCGCCGTCGGAGGCCTGCGCCAGATACAAATTCCAGCCGGAACCCGTATAGCGCGTCGTCGCGATCTGGTGCGCGAGTGCTAGCGCGGTGAGAACCACCGTCCCGCCGCTTTTTGTATCGTGGAAAAACGTGTTCTCGTCCACCTCCTCGGGTTCGTCGGTATGGCGGATGAACACCAGATCCACACGCTCATACTTGCGCGACAGGAACAGATACAACATGGTGAAGAAACGCTTGGCGAGATCCTTGCGTTGCTCGTCCATCGAGGCCGAGACATCCATAAGGCAGAACATCACCGCGCGGGCGACCGGAGAGGGAACAGCGATTCGATTACGAAAGCGCAGATCCAGTTCGTCCAGGTATGGCACGCGTCCCAGACGCGCTTCGAGAACAAGGATTTCGGCCTCCAGCGCCGCGATCTCCTCGTGCGCCAGATTGACCGTGCGTGCATTTAGCAGGCGCTCGCGTGCATCCTCCAGCCGCGCGCGGATTGCGGCCGAGATCGCGATTCGCCGGCCCAGCGCGATTTTCAAGGTGCGCAGGACCGACAGATTGCACTGCGCGCCCTCCCTGACAAACCCGGCATTGATCCATTTCTTCTGCGTCGCCTGCCCAAGCGCGTTACGCAGCAGGCGCGGCAGTTCAAGCTCATCGAAAAACAGCGCCAGAAATTCCTCGCGCGACAGGCTGAAGGCGAAGTCATCGACACTCTCGCCCGTGCCGGGATCGCTGCCCCCGGCGCCAGAGCCTCCCTGTGGGCGCCGGACGGTGTCGCCTTTGACGAATTCCCGGTTACCTGGATGCACCGTCTCCCGGTCGCCGCCACTGCCATGGCGGAAATGCGGTTCAGCAATATCCCTGGCGGGAATGCGCACTTCCCCGCCTTTGTCCATGTCGGCAATGGAGCGCTCACCGGCCATGTCCTGTACCGACTTCCTGATCTGCTCCTTGTAGCGCCGCAGAAAACGCTCGCGGTTAGCAGCACTCTTGTTACGCCCGTTCAGACGCCGGTCAATGAGATTGATCACTTACGCCCCCGTCTCTCGTTGCGTCTGAAATCAGGCTGACTTGCGCACCCGTAAGTACCATTCGGAAAGCAGGCGGACCTGTTTGGCGGTGTAACCCTTCTCGACCATGCGGTCGACGAAATTCTGATGCTTGCGGCTGTCGTCGGCCGAGGCCTTGGCGTTGAAAGAAATCACCGGCAGCAGATCCTCGGTATTGGAGAACATCTTTTTCTCGATCACCTCGCGCAGCTTCTCGTAGCTGTTCCACGCCGGATTCTGGCCGCCATGATTGGCGCGTGCGCGCAGCACGAAGTTGACGATCTCATTTCGATAGTCCTTGGGATTGGCGATTCCCGCGGGCTTCTCGATTTTCTCAAGCTCCACATTCAGCGCCGCCCGATCAAAGCATTCACCGGTATCCGGATCGCGGAAATCCTCGTCCTGAATCCAGCAATCGGCATAGGTCACATAGCGGTCGAAAATATTTTGCCCGTACTCGGAATAGGACTCCAGATAAGAAGTCTGTATTTCCTTGCCGATGAATTCGGCATACCGCGGCGCGAGCCAGCCTTTGATGAATTCCAGATAGCGGCGCTGCATTTCCTCCGGCAAATCTTCGCGAGCGATGCGCTGCTCGAGCACATACATGAGATGCACCGGATTGGCAGCGACCTCGGTCTGATCGTAGTTGAAGACGGAGGACAGGATTTTGTAGGCAAAGCGCGTCGACACACCGATCATTCCCTCGTCGCTGCCGGCAAAGTCGCGGTACTCCTGGTAGGCCTTGGCCTTGGGGTCCACGTCCTTCAGGCTCTCGCCGTCATAGACGCGCATTTTGGAGTGGATGCTCGAATTCTCGGGCGATTTCAAGCGCGAGAGTACTGAGAACTGCGCCATCATCTCGAGCGTCCCCGGCGCGCAAGGCGATTTGGCGAGCGAACTGTTGGCGAGCAACTTGCCATAGATCTTTACCTCCTCGGTCACCTGCAGACAGTAAGGCACCTTGACGATGTAGATCCGGTCGAGGAAGGCCTCGTTATGCTTGTTGTTGCGAAAGCTCTGCCACTCCGATTCATTCGAGTGCGCCAGGATCACCCCGTTGAATGGAATCGCCGATATACCCTCGGTGCCCTTGAAGTTGCCTTCCTGGGTGGCGGTCAGGAGCGGATGCAGCATCTTGATCGGCGCCTTGAACATCTCGACAAATTCAAGCAATCCCTGATTGGCCAGGCACAGCCCGCCGGAATAGCTGTATGCATCGGCATCGTTCTGCGAGTATTGGTCGAGCTTGCGGATATCCACCTTGCCCACCAGCGAGCTGATGTCCTGGTTGTTCTCGTCGCCCGGTTCGGTCTTGGAAATCGCGATCTGCCGCAGCACCGAGGGCTGCACCCGCACCACGCGGAAGCGCGTGACGTCACCGCCGAATTCCCGCAAGCGCTTGATCGCCCAGGGCGACATGATGCCGCTCAAATAGCGGTTCGGAATAGCGTACTCCGACTCGAGTACCGCGCCATACTGCGTGGCCGGGAACAGGCCCAGCGGGGATTCGTTGATCGGCGATCCGCAAAGCGCGTAGATCGGCCTGGCTTCCATTAACTGCTTCAATCGTTCGGCGATAGAAGATTTTCCGCCGCCAACCGGTCCCAGCAAATAGAGTACTTGCTTGCGCTCCTCCAGGCCCTGCGCTGCATGCTTGAAGAAAGCGACGATCTGCGCGATCACGTCCTCCATGCCGTAGAACTCGGCAAACGCGGGATAGCGCTTGATCACGCGGTTGGAAAACAGGCGCGAAAGACGCGGGTCATTGCGCGTCTCAACGATTTCGGGTTCGCCGATCGCGGCGAGCATGCGCTCCGCGGCGCTGGCGTAAGCGCTGGCATCGCGCTTGCACAGTTCGAGATAGTCCTCGAGCGACATTTCCTCGTCCTGCGATTCGGTGTAACGGGCTTTGTAGCGTTCAAGTAGTTCGATCATGGCACTGCTCCCTATGGTATTCACAACCTCCAAATAAGAAATCGGCAATACCAAGGTAGCCCCTGGCGCGATAGCGCCATCGTTTGAACAGAAGGAAGGAAATGGCGCAATTCGACGCCAAAAATTGCCAAAGTCGGGCAATACGCCCAAATCGCCGGTCAGCGGGTGGCTTTGCGCAGCCCGCGTGACACGGAACCGAAACTATTACTCCCCGACAGCCTCACGGTGCTCACGCAAAATGTCGAGCACGCCTTCAGGAGGAGTCCGTCCGAGTCCACAATAAGCACCTACGCCAAATTCAGGCAAATATTTTCTTGCCATGGCGACTCGCGCCTGATAACCCGCCATGTTATGCACCACGCCAAGATAGACACGCGCGCCGCGCGGTTTCAGATCGGCGAGCGGTGCAACGAAGGCATCGTCGCATTTGTCCAACAAGGGCAGGTGTAGCCAATCGACGCGTCGTCCCGATGCCTCGACCACCGCATTGGCGAATAACACCGTTCGCGAAAGATTCGCAGGAGAAAAGCGCGGCCAGCCACCCAGGGTGCCAAAGCAGAAGTGATAGCCGAGCTGAACCTTTTCGGGAATAGACGCAGATAATCCCGGCACCTGCCCTAGATTGCGTTCGATTGAGCCCTCAATCGGCGAACCGGCAATGATGCCGTGGATGTCGCTGATCTCGCGCGCCAGATCCCACTGGATCGCCAGTTCATCATGCGGAATGAGCGTGCAAATATTCAGCACCTCGTCGCGCAACGCGGCCTCATAAGAAGGGCGCACTTTGTTCAGATCGGCCGGATTGGGGAAGGTGCGCGAGGCAACCACACTATTGACCATGGGTATCGAAACCTGAAAGCGCAGATGCGCAGGCAACACACCTTTTTCCTTCAGCGTGCGAAACACAAAATAGGAATTGAGCGCGTCGCGCGCATAACCCAGCCGCCATCCCGGATCGCCAAAAGTCACATTGTCGATTCCCGAACGCACGCGGAACTGCCAGCCGTCGCTGTCATCATGCGGAAACTGTCGCTCAATGCCCTTATCCGGCCGCGGATGACGAACATGCTCCAACTGCTGATGCGCGGCAAACACCTGGTAGTGCACGCGGCTGACCCAGTTTCGGCGCGGACCGATCTCTCCATCTGGAATCGCGTTGAGATGCTTGCCCAAGGGCGTGCCGAAGGTTTTAAAAACATCCTCGGCCGAATCCAGGGGTAGGCTGCCCACGAGTAGAAGTTCATCATGCATGGCGAATCCTTTTAATGAAACATGTTTTACGTTAGGTTGCTTATGCACTTATGTTTGTATGAATCCCGCTGACAGGTAGAGTTGCTCTTTTTGCAACTCTACCTGTCAGCGGGAAAGGTGGCCTCAATAACATCCCGTCTGGTTCCGGCTACGCAGGTGCAGGTAATGTCATTGCGTCCTTCACCCTTTGACGCACACCAGCTGTTTCAATGTATGAACGATTTCGACCAAGTCGCTCTGATTGGCCATCACCACATCGATGTCCTTATAGGCGGCGGGGATTTCATCCAACACACCACCGTCTTTTCGACATTCGACACCCAGGGTCTGCGCCTCGAGATCCTCGCGGCTGAACATGCGCCGCGCAGCGGTACGGCTCATGCGCCGTCCCGCCCCATGCGAGCACGAGCAAAACGACTGCTCGTTACCCAGCCCCCGCACGATGTAGGACTTCGTCCCCATGCTGCCAGGGATAATGCCCAACTCGCCCTCACGCGCACTAATCGCGCCCTTGCGCGTCACAAACACGTTCTCACCAAAATGCGTCTCCTTCTGCACGTAGTTGTGATGGCAGTTGATGGCTTCGCCCATCACTTTCCATGCGCCAGGCTTTGGCGAGAGCTCGCGCTCCAATACCTCCAATACCAGGCGCATCATCTCGCCACGATTGCCCAGCGCGTAATCCTGCGCCCATCCCACCGCTTCAACGTAGTCGTCAAACCAGGTCGAGCCTTCCGAGAAATAAGCCAGATCCGCATCCGGCAGATTCATCTTGTGGCGGCGCATATCCTTCTTTGCCGCTTGGATAAAGTACCGCCCCATCACATTGCCGATGCCGCGCGAGCCCGAGTGGAGCATCACCCATACGTACTGCTCCTCATCGAGGCACAACTCGATGAAGTGGTTGCCGCCACCGAGCGTTCCCAGCTGGCAGATCCAGGTTTCGTTAAAGCGCTTTTGCATCTTGGCCAAGGCCGGGTGCTTGTCGGCGATCATGTCCAGGCGTTGGTTTAGCGGGCGCGCGGTGCGGGCGTGCTGCGAACCGCGCAGCCTGCTCGCATCGTGTTGCGAGAAGCCCACCGGAACCGCCGATTCGATCGCGGTGCGAACGCGGTAGAGGCTGTCGGGTAAGTCAGAGGCCTTGATCGACAGGCGCACCGCGTTCATGCCGCAACCGATATCCACGCCGACCGCGGCCGGAATGATCGCCGACTTGGTCGGAATCACCGAACCTACGGTGGCGCCGATACCCAAATGCACGTCCGGCATGGCCGCGATATGACCATGGATAATCGGCAGTTGGGATGCGTTCACCAACTGCTGGATTGCTTCCGGCTCAATGTCCCGCGTCCACACCTTCACGGGAACGCGACCTTGGTTGAGCGTCATATGAATGCTCATATCAATGGCCCAGAAAGCAAAAAACCCCAGGATATGTCCTGGGGCCTTTATTTTTGTTTCGACGCATGATGGTTAAATCGTTGCCATCACGTTTCCATTTTGACAATCACGGCTGCGCCACCGCCATCGCCGCAGGCTTGCCCGCCTTCGCCGCCTGCATCGCGGTCCACACGCGCGAAGGCGTGCAGGGCATGTCCAGATGCGTCACGCCCGCTGGGGCGAGCGCATCGAGAATCGCGTTCATCATGGTCGGTAATGATCCGGTCACACCCGCCTCGCCGCAGCCCTTCGCGCCCAGCGGATTGGTGAGCGTGGGAACTGGGTGGTCGAGCAGGGTGATCTTTCCCAGGAACCCGGCGCGCGGCATGAAGTAATCCATGAAGCTGCCCGAAAGCATCTGGCCGGTCTGCGGATCGTAGAGTGCGTGTTCGCCCAGCACCTGGCCGCAACCCTGCGCCAGACCGCCATGCATCTGTCCTTCAACCAATTGGTGATTGATGATGTTGCCAGCGTCGTCGCAGGCAATGTAGGAGAGCATCTCGACTTCGCCGGTGGATTCCTCGATTTCGACTTCGGCGATGTGGCAGCCGTTGGGCCAGGTCGGGTCGTGCTTGCCCTGCACCTTGGAGTCCAAAGCGCCCGGGTTTTTCTGTATCAAGGCCTGCAACGCCACGCTGCGGTCGGTGCCTTTGATCTTGAATTTTCCGTGTTCGAATTCAATATCAGATTCGGCGGCCTCAAGCTCCTTGGCCGCGAGTGTTGCGGCCTTCTTGATGACTTCGCGTGAACCAATTAACACCGCGCTGCCGCCGAACTGCATGGAACGCGAACCACCCGAACCGCCGCCCTGCACCCGTACGTTGGGGTCGCCCTCGATGACGCGCATGTTCTCAAGCGGCAATCCAAGTGCTTCGGCGGCCACCTGCGCGAACGCGGTTTCATGGCCCTGCCCGGTAGATTTGGTGTTGCAGTAGATGCTGACTTTGCCCTCCGGGTTGAAGCGCAGCTCAACTTCATCCACCGAGGAACCGGCGGTGGATTCGATGCAAGCAGCCATTCCGCGCCCCAGCAGCTTGCCGCGTTTCTTCGCTTCGGCCTTGCGCGCTTCCCACACGGCGGCGTCACCCCAGTTGGCCTCTTTGGTTGCGTCCGCCAGCACGCCAAGAGGATCGCCGGAGTCATAGACGCTGCCGTTGACCAGTGTGTACGGAAACTTGTCCTTGGGAATCATATTGCGGCGGCGCAACTCGGCAGGATCGATTTTCATATCGCGCGCGGCTTGGCCCACCAGGCGCTCAAGCATCGAAGACATGATCGGGCGCCCCGCGCCTCGATACGCGGCCATCGGCGTGGTATTGGTGACGAACATCTGGTTGCGGCCATAGGCGAGCGGCACGTCATAGAGGCCGGTGATCGGCGCGGTGGCGCGGAAATTAATGAACGCGCCGCTGGTGGTGGTGTAGGCGCCCAAATTGGTAATAAACGAAAACCTCATGGCGAGGAACTTGCCGTTCTCATCCAGCGCCAGTTCCCCGGTGCTGACCACATCGCGGCCCTGCTCGTCGGTCAAGAAGGTCTCGGAACGGCTGTTGCTCCATTTCACCGGTTTGCCCAGTTTCTTCGATGCAAGGATCAACACCGGATACTCAGGGTATATCTGCGAGCGCACGCCAAACGCGCCGCCCACGTCGTAGGACTCGACGTGAAGCTTGTCATCCGTCACACCCAACACACCGCACAGGCTAGCGCGCAGGCCGTTGACGCCCTGCGACACTGAATAGAAGGTGGTGTGGTCTTTCGCGGCATCATGATGCGCGATCGCAGTGCGGTTTTCCATGGGATTGGCGACCACGCGATTGTTGTAGAGCGAGAGCTTGACGACATGTTTCGCCGCCTTGATCGCATCAATCACTTTTGCCTCATCGCTGCCAGTGCCGAAATCGAGCACCCGATTGCCGGGCGCCGCCTCATGCAATTGCGGCGCGCCTGCCTGCATTGAATCCACCGCGCGCGTAACGTGGGGCAGATCGCGATAGTCAACGACGATTTTTTCCGCCGCGTCCTGGGCAATGGCAAGCGTGTCGGCGACCACGCAGGCCACGGCCTCGCCGACGAAACGAACTTTGTCCTTCGGCAGCGCCATGCGCACGGTCTTGACAAGTTCCGATCCGTCGCGGCTTTTGCCGGCGATGGGATTGACCGGTTGCGGCTTGAAACCGGCCTCGAGAATGTCGTCGCCGGTCAGAACCGCACGCACGCCCTTCATCGCCCGCGCGTCGGCCGTGTCAATTGAAACGATTTGCGCGTGCGGTCGATCCGAACGCAGAAAATGGGCATATAACTGCCCCGGAATATTTCGGTCGCCGGTATAGGAGCCGGTGCCGGTGACATAGCGATGGTCTTCGAGACGGCCTTTGAAATCGTGAGTGCTCATAGTGTGCTTTTCAATGGTAATGAATTGAAAAAATTGAATTTCGGAGGGCGAAGAATACCAGCCCTCGCCACTTCGGACTTTTCCTTTCTCGCGGCAGCGCTCGGGCCTGGATTCGCCGTCGCCGCATTGCATTGCCAAAGTGCAACCATTGCACTACACCTGCGTCATGCCCACATTGCATCGGATCCGCAACGTGCAATTGTGCGTGTTCGCGGCAGATCATCCACCGCCGCATTTTCACGCCGCATTTTCCCAACAATACGCCGGACCGGGATGCTCTGATCGGAATTGAATCTCTGGAGGTCATTCGAGGCCACGTTCCGCCCACGGTACTGAAGAAAATCAAGATTGGCTTTATCGTCGTCAGCATGGCAAATGGGACGCTGCCGACGAATTGCATACATGGCGTATTCGCATGGCTTATCGCTGGATAGCGCCGCGGAGGAGCTTGGCGTCTCGCGACGGATGCTCTCCTATTACGAAGCCCGAAAGTGGCCTGTCCCCAAAACCGTTTCGCTTGCCCTGGCCGGTTGGAACGCGCAAAGGAAGCGGCTCGCGGCATGATCTGAAGAATGGCAACAGGAGCCATTCTTTGCCATCATCGCAATACCCAAACCTCAATCCTGCGGCGGCAGGCGCGCGTCTTTGACGACCTTCGCAAACTTGGTGATATCGGCGCGGAACTGGGCCTCGAACTGCTCGGGCGTGCTGCCTACAGGCAACTGACCCAGTGCTGGGATTTTTTGCAGCACGTCCTCGGATCGCAATGCCTTGACCGCTTCCGCGTTGAGACGTTGGACAAGGTCGCGCGGCGTTGCAGCGGGGACAAACAGGCCCTGCCAACTGGTGGCATCGAATCCTGGAAAACCGCTCTCAGCGACGGTGGGTACGTCAGGCATGGAATTCGCCCGCTTGATGCTGGTCATGGCGATGGCGCGCAATTTTCCGCCGCGAATAAGACCCTGCCCTGCCGCCAATGGCAACACCGCGAATTCCACTTCTCCGGCGATCAAGGCGGTATTGAGCGGCGCATCGCCTTTGTAGGGAATCGCCTCGATCGCAATGCCGGCCGCGGTCTTGAGCAACTCCATGGTGAGATGCAGCGGGTTAGCCACACCGGTAGATCCGAAATTGAGTTTGCCGGGATTGGCTTTCGCCATGGCAATGACATCTTTCAAGGAATTCGCGCCAACCTTGAGGCTGGCAACCAGTACCAGTTCGGTGGCCACCAACTGCGTCACCGCCGCGAAATCTTTTGTGGCGTCGAACGGCGCCTTCCGATAAAGGGCCGGGATGATCGCCAGCGCGTTGGGGATCAGCAGCAGGGTATGCCCATCCGGCGCGGCCTTGGCCACCGCATCCACGCCAATGATCGCCCCCGCACCGGGCCGGTTATCCACCAGCACCGGCTGGCCCACCGACTCGGTCATCTTCGCGCCGATCATGCGGCCGAGCACATCGACGGTGCCGCCTGCCGGGAAGGGCACCACGATGCGAATGGGCTTGCTCGGGAATGGCTGCGCGCCAACCCCAGCGGACAATCCACCCAACAACAGCGCTGTGACCAAACGTCGCACGACGCTGGATGGCCGTGCGCTTTGCGGCACCTTGAATGACAAATTCCTCATTGTTACTCCCTGTGAATTCTCAAACCAAATCGGATTCGAACGACTAAATCGCTTGAAGATGCGCGCCAGTGCTTGATCTTGAGGCATCACACCGTTTGCAATCTGGGTCGCCGCGAGGGCACTTCACAGCTAACTGCGCGCACCTGCCCGCATGCTCCGAATCTGCGCCTCAGCCTCCTTTAGCATCATGCGCCGCATTCTCGCGATACCGATATCGGATTGGATCAGGGTCTCGCGTTCGCGCACATTGGCGGGGATGTCCTCCATGATGTTCTTATCCTGGTCGAGTACATCGAGGTGGCGCTTCTCCAGCCGATTTTTATACAGGAAGCGCCACATGTCGCGACGCCAGCCAGACGACTTCTGACTACGGAACACCCAGAAGTAAGTGTGCTCTCGGTCGATCGGTGTGATGTGGCTGATGATGCGGAAATAATTTCCGCCGGCTTGCTTGGGGTAGGGAATATCGGTCCAGATCCAGAAATTGCTGCCGGGCCTGTAGGTCACCTCGGTGCGGTCGATGTTGACGCCCCGCTGATTGTCGCGCTCGATCACATATCCGGTGGGCGTCTCGTGCAATTGCAGAACGCTTTGCTTGACGCCATAGCCCAGCGTAAATGAAACCGCATGAAGAAACGGCGCGTGCATGGGATCGAGTCGATTCTCAAGCGGCAGCGTGTAGTGGCAATTCCACTCCGCGGCATGCAAAAACCCGGACCACTCATCGGAAACCAGTTCTTCGGGCAATTGCAGTTCAGGCACATCAAAGCTTGCGCCATTGGAAAAATACAGAAACACCGCGCCTGCGGCCTCGCGCACCGGATAGGCTGCTATCGCCTTCTGGCCGACCATCGGGCAGGCATGCACCGGCGGCACGGCAAGCACCACGCCATCACCATTGACCGTCAGGCCATGGTACGTGCATGCAAGCCCCTCGGGCAGGACATGCCCTTTGGACAGACGAGCGCCGCGATGCGGGCAGAAATCCTCCACCGCATGAACCTCACCCGCGGCATCGCGCCACAGCGCAATGTCCTGGTTGAGTCGCTTGAGATGCAGCGGTCCGGCGGCAACATCGCTCGAACGGCATACCAGGTACCACTGGTTCAGCAAACCGGTTTCGAGCATTTCATCGGCGCTCTCGGGGATCCGTGCCGATGCGGGTATCAGATGAGAGGCCCTGTCGTTCATGGCGGCAATCTTTCCGGTTATCAGACAGAGGGGGCAAGACGCGTGAATTCTGCTTCGAGAATGCCTGCACTCCAGTTCGCACCCGCGGGCGGCGCAACGCCGAGACGGTTCAGCCCCGAGGCCAGCGCTTCAAGATCGTCAGCGCCTTCGCCGAGCAATTTTTCCAGCGCATCGCCGAGCCGGTCTTGGTAAGCGGTTTCGTTCATCGCGGATTTGTTCATTGACAAGCTTTGTGCCTCACGTGCTCATGGGCGACAATCGCCACATCGCAACACACATAGTATGGACAAGCCATGGAATCGAATCAAGTTGGGTTTATCACCATCGGGTTCATCGGCCTGGGCCGCATGGGCAACCGTATGGCCACCCGGCTCATCAATACAGGGTATTCGCTAGCGATCCATGATGCCAACCCGGCCGCGATGGCGCCACTGGTCGCGCGCGGCGCGCGCGCCTGCGCGACCTCCGCCGAAGTGGCCAATCAAAGCGGCATCGTCCTGAGCTGCCTGCCAGGTCCGGAGGAAGTTGCAGAAATTATGGACGGGCCGCAAGGTGTGCTCTCTACCGCAAATACCGGCGGCACGGAAAAGCGCCTTCTGATAGAGATGAGCACGATCGGCCCGGCGCAAAGCCGCGATCTGGCGCGGCGCAGCCGCGAATTGGGCTTCGCCTACATCGACGCGCCCATCAGCAATGGCGTCGGCCCCGCGGAAACCGGCGAACTCACCATCATGGTGGGCGGCAATCGCGCGGACTTTGAGCGCGCGCAACCGTTGTTGCGGCACCTGGGCAACCGCATTTACCACATGGGCGACATCGGCACCGGCAACTTCACCAAGATCGCCAACCAGGTCATTTACCTCTCCTACGTCGCTTCGGTATGCGAGATCGCGAGCGCGGCCCGCGGCCTTGGCATGGATGTTCCCAACTTTATCGATGTCATGCGCAACTCGGTGGCGGGCCGACCGATGATGACGCATTGGGAGGAGCGCTTCGAGAGCGGCGACCGGGTGGCGGGGTTTCAAGTCAGCCGGCTGTTGAAGGACCTGCAGCTTGGCGCGGATATCTGCGCCGAGAAGGGATTCGACAAATCGATGCTGGACACAGCGATCAATACCTACCGCCGCGCCGCCGACGCGGGTTACGCGGATCTGGACATGACAGCCATTTATTCGGTTGAAGACCCCGCGGCTTAGCGCGGCCGGCACGCCGTTCGCGTCTCGTCGGCCTGTAGGCTCAAAGGGGTCAGTCAGGCATCTTCAATCGCGGCGCAGTCTTGTCCAGAAACTGCCGCAAACGCTCGATCGACTCGGGGCTCCTGGTGTATTCACCCACCATCCGCTCAAAGTACAGGCCATCGTCGTAACCCATGTCTTGCAAACGCGGCAGACTGTTGGTGATGGCGAAGTTCGAAAGCGGTGCGTTTTTGCAGATCCTCAAGGCGAGTTCCTTCGCCTTGGCGAGCGCCTGGCCCTTGGGCACCAGATAGTGCAAAAGACCGCGGCGCTCGCCTTCATCGGGTTTGAGCACACGCCCTGTGAGCATCATGTCCTGCATGCACGAAAAACCCAGTATCCGGGCGATGCGCACTGAACCGCCGCCACCGATGTAAATACCGCGCGTGCCCTCGGGCAGGCCGAAAAATGTGGTTTCATCGCCGACGCGCACATGCGCTGCGCACGCCGTTTCCAGCCCACCACCCAGGGTCGCGCCATGCAGAGCGGCAACAAACGGAATCTGACCGCGCGCGATCACTTCGCGCGGATCAACCCGCGACGAGTAGGGATTGCGAGCGGTTTTGTCGTCGGCCCATTGCTTGGCCGCCCATGACAGATCGAGCCCGGCGCAGAAATTCTCGCCATGCCCGAAAAGAACCGCGCATTTCGCTTCTTCTCCGGCGCGCAATGCGTACTCATGCAGTTTCTTCGTCAGATCCGGACTCATGGCATTGCGTTTAGTGGGCCGGTTCAGTCCGATGAGGGCAACCTCGCCTTCCAGTTCGTAGGTGACGACTTCGCCTTCGCTTTGTGCTTCACTCATTTTCTTGCCTTTCTGTTTGCTGCCTGAGAAAAATAATTATTCAACCTTGATATTACCGCTGCGGATCACCTGCCCCCACTTGCGGTTATCGTCGAGAACCAGCTTGCGAAACTGCTCGTTCGAGATGCTGCGCGGCTCGGTGCCGGTCTTCATGAATGTCGTTTTAATCTCGGGTGTTTCCATGACGCGATTGACTTCCGCATGCAGGCGCGCTACCAGCGGCGCGGGCAGGGGGCCGGGGCCGAAAATTCCCGTCCAGGCATCGGCCGCATAGCCGGGGAACCCCGCTTCGGCAACTGTCGGGACCTGCGGCGCAACCAGCGAACGTACCGACCCGGTGACGCCCAGGATGCGAATTTTTCCGGCGTTTGCCTGCGGTGACAGCGCCGTGAGATCCACCAGGCTGGCGGGCACTTCTCCCGCGACTACCGCCAGTGCGGCCGGCCCCGCGCCCTTGTAGACCACATGATTCCAGCTTACTTTGCCGGCAATTTTGAACAACTCGCCCGCCAGATGAGGCATCGTGCCGAGCCCCGAAACGCTGTAGAAAATTCCCTTGGGCGTCTGATTCGCATAACGCACCAGTTCGACCAGATTCTGCACCGGTAGAGCGACGTTCACCGCGATGCCCAAGCCCGCCAAGCCGACAAACGCGATCGGTGCCAAGTCGGTCAAGGGATCGTAATCAAGCTTCTGCAAATGGGGCGAAGTCGCCAAGGTCCCCACTGCGGTCATCAGAATGGTGTAGCCGTCCGGCGCGGCCTGCGCCACCATCTGGCCGCCAATGTGGCTGGAATTGCCGGCGCGGTTCTCCACCAGCACCGGTTGGCCCAGGTACTCGCCCAATTTCGGCGAGATGGCGCGTCCGGCGATGTCGAGGCCACCGCCAGGCGCGAAGGGAATGATCAAGCGTATCGGTTTGGTCGGATAACTCTGGGCAAACACGGCAGTCGCGCCAATCGCAATCGCCACGACTGCGGCAAACAGCGTCGCCGTCAATTTTTCATCCTTCATTGCGTCTCTCCAATGTCGCTGCCGCGACGATCACGCCGCGCGGCGCCAGTCTTCACCGGTTTTCAAACTGCGCGTGCTCGCCCTGATGGAAGAAAAGTCGATGTCCTGCGATTGCCAGGGTGGCGGCAAGCCTCTCTGAAATGCATCCAGTGCATCGAGCAAGGCTTTGCGTGTATGCACCAGCACCATATCGCTGAGCCCCAGATGCTCACGGGTGCGATCCACGCGAACGCCCATGGAGGTCGAGACGGTGAAATCCTCGAAGGGAATACAGCGTGTGAGGCCGGTCCAGTGGCCATTCTTCATGGCATCGCGATCCTGATGCCAAAGGGTCTCAACGCCACCCAGATTGGCGGCAAAGTTATCATCATCCGCGGATGCGCCGTGCCATTGCGCCTCGATCTCCACCTGGTTGATGGGTCGATCCTGTCGATAGAGAAAATACCATTCCGCGGTGTGATCCTCGTCGATCGGCACGATCGCGCGACCCGAACAGGCGCTGGTCGGCGCCGTGGGCACCATGGTGAAGCAGGGCAGGATCAGATGGCGCATTCTCGCGTAGCGCGTGCCATCGGGCATGTCGCGAATCGCGGCTTCATGCATGCCGTAACCGGTGTTCTCCATTTCCATTTCAGGCGCCACATTATCAAGCGCAAGGCCGGAGTCGCCATCCAGCAGCCCCGCAAACACGCGCAGGTTACTGCTGTGCAACACCGCCAGATGCGCCGCATCCAGATGTGCTTCCAGCCCCTGCAGCCAGTTGTAGTTGAGCACTGCCCGGCGCACGTGAACATGGCCAGGCGGCAGATTATTGAATTCAAACATCGGAAATGCCGGCGGCTGCGCGCGCGCACCCAGATACACCCACACCATGCCACCGGCATCAACCACCGGATAGTGTCTCGCACGCATCGAATCGAGAAATGCCGCTTTGCGGGGATTGGCAGCCTCGCAGGGCGCCTCCAATACGCGGCCTTCGATATCGAATTGCCAGCCGTGATAAATGCAATGCAATGCGTTGCCCTGGTTTCGAGCCAGGGCCAAAGATGCGCCGCGATGCGGGCAGGCCTCGTCGAGAAATCCTATCTTCCCGTTGGAGGCGCGAAACGCAACGAAGTTCTCACCGAACATGCGCACCCTTTGCGGCGCCCCGTCGGAAACCAGGGAAGCCGAGCGCAGCGCGGGCAGCCAGTACTCGCGAAACAGGCGCGTCATGGGCTTGCCGGGACCGACGCCGGTGAGAAGGTCTTCGTGCTCTTTTTGCATAACGGAAAATTTCCTTGCGCCGGATCGCTGCGATGCGCGGCTTTGACGATGACCTGCGTGGTTTAGTACGCCACCCTTTCGAGGGCACTTCGTTTGAAACTCTTGCTATCCTAGCAGAACCCAACTTCGCAGAAGCGCCACCGATGACAGACGATGTCGAGAAATACTGCTACAGAATTGGATTCGATCACCCGTTCCAGCCCTTCGCGTTCCTCGATGGGGAAACGCCGCGCGGCAGCTTGATCGAACGGGTCGAATCAATAATGACTTTGGCAGGACTGGCCATTGAATGGGTTCCGATGACGCTCGATCAGACCGAGCCTGCCTTGTATGGCGGCGACGTTGACGCCCTGGCCTTCAAGGGCATCACCCCTGAACGCGCATCTACCATGGATTTTTCCACGACGCTCGCCATCTCGGGCGCCGCGCTGTTCCGCGCCAATGGCCTGCGCGAATCTGACGATCCACGGGACTTCCCCGGCCTTCGCGCAGCCACACCGCGACGCGGCCCGTTGGCCGCGCAGTTCGCACGCGACTATCCCGGCCTAGAACTGGTGCTGGTCGACTCCTACGAAAGCGCATTCGAGGCATTGTTGGGCGGCCAAGTGCAGCTTGCCGCCCTGAATTTTCAAGCAGGTATCCAGATAGCCAACGATCTCCACCCCGGTCTCATCGGCCTGCCGCGCACGCCCTATGCGCCGCTGCCGCTTGCGTTCGCCGTTGCCAAGGGCAGGAACGCCGATCTCATTCAGAGATTCAATGCGGCGCTCCATGCAATTTCGCCGACAGCATAAAATACCAAATTCAAAGTTTCGTGAGCCAAATAAGGGTTGCCATGCTGATGAAGAACCGCATTGCCAGTTTCATTGACGACCGCGACGGCCAGTTCCGAGTCGATCGGTCGGTCTACCTCGACCAGGAATTGTTTAACGCGGAAATGGAACTGCTGTTCGAAGGCGGCTGGGTGTATCTCGCGCATGAGAGCCAGATTCCGGAGCCCGGCGATTATTTCACCACGCGCATCGGCCGCCAGCCAGTATTTCTGGTGCGAAAACGCGATGGCGGCATCGCCTGCCATATCAATGCCTGCGCGCATCGCGGCGCGACGCTGCTGCCCTATGAGCGCGGCCGCGCCAATGCCTTGGTCTGCCGCTTTCACGGCTGGGCCTACAACCACGATGGCCAGTGCATCAAGATCAAGAACGAGGAGACCGGCGCTTATCTTGAGGACGATGTACGGAAAAATTATTCACTCAAGTCGGTTGCTAAGCTTGAGTCTTATCGCGGTTTCATTTTCGGCAGCCTGAGGGCGGAAGTTCCGGCGCTCACCGAGTGGATCGGCCCCGCGAAAATCTGGATTGACCTGCTCGCCGACCAATCGCCGCAGGGGCTGGAAGTGGTGCGCGGCGCCTCCACCTACACCGTGCTGGGCAACTGGAAGTTGCAGGCGGAAAACGGCGTGGATGGTTATCACGTCTCCACCGTGCATCGGGTGTTCGCCAACACGGTTGCCGCGCGCGAGAAAAAGAACAAACTCGAAGGCTTGCAGGAGACCGAGGCTGGCCGCATGACCGGCAATGTGAATTCCGGCAGCTACCACTTTGGCAACGGCCACATGGGCGTCTGGGCGCAGCACACCAAGCCGCAAGCGCGGCCCATATGGCGGCAAAAAGAACGCCTGGAGAAAGAATTTTCAAGCGAGCGCGTTGACTGGATGCTCAATCGCGGAAGAAATTTGTATCTCTTTCCCAATGTGTTCATCATGGACAACCCTTCCTCTCAGGTGCGAACGATTCAGCCGATTGCGCCTGGTGTGTGCGAGGTGACGGTGCGCTGCATTGCGCCTGTGGGCGAGGCGCCCGAGTCGCGCGCAGCGCGACTTCGCAAGTTCGAGGATTTTTACCTAACCACGGGAATGGCAAGCTCGGACGATCTGGCGGCGCTGGAAGCCGTGCATTCGGGCAGCGAGGCGCGTGCCGTGCGCTGGAATGATTTTTCTCGCGGAATGGGTGCGATTCGCCACGGCGCCGCAGATACCGACGGCGCCGGCATCGGCCTTGTTCCAGATCTGATGACGCCCAATTGGGACCACGAGGCCTTGTATCAGGGCTTTTACCGCGCGTGGATGCAGCGACTTCTCGATGGAGCGGCGGCATGAGTACGCTAGTGAATGCAATGCCGGAACGCGCTGAAGTTCGCATCCGCGCCGAAACACGCGCCTTGGTCGAGGAGTTGATTTATCGCGAGGCGCGCTTTCTCGATGAGAAAAAATGGCACGAATGGCTGGCCTTATACACCGAGGACGCAGTGTTCTGGATGCCCAGTTGGACCGGAGAATACGAAACCACCTCGGACCCCGAGCTGGAGTTGAACCTGGTCTATCTCAAGGGCCGCGCCCACCTTGAGGACAGGGTGTTTCGATTGGAGAGCGAAGACTCGTTTGCATCCGTTCCCATGGCGCGCACCACCCACGTCGTGGGCGGTGTGATGGTCGATCAATCTGATGAAGCCGAAATTGTGGCGCGCGCAAGCTGGATGGTGCATTCCTACGGGCTGCACGGCCCACTCACGCGCGGCGGCTGGTATGAATACCGGTTGCGGCGCGACGGCGATTCACTCTTGATCGCCCGTAAAAGAATCACCATGATCGATGACAAGCTGGTTGGTCCTGTGGATTTTTTTCACGTCTGATTTTCCGCATTGCCGATTGCAAAAGGCGGGTCGATCAAACCCATCCTGATTCCAAGTTAAGAGAAGCGAACCATGATCAATCTCCTGGATATCCGTTTCGTCAGGCTTGCCACGCGAAATGTCGCGGCAACCACCGATTACGCCATCAAGATCCTCGGCCTGGAACTGGTTCGCAAGGAAGGCGGGTTCACCTATCTCAGAGGCGACGACCGCGACCATACGATCGTCTACTACGAGGGCGACCCCAGAGAAACCACGGTGGCCTTCGAAGTCGGTACGGCGGACGAACTCGAGGCTGCGGGCGCAACACTGGATGAACTGAAACTAGGCGCGCGCCGCGGCCGCCGCGATGAAGCCGAGCAACGCCGCGTGAATGACTTCGTTGCCTTCAAAGACCCCAGCGGCAACAACATCGAGCTGGTGCTGCGCCCGCACCACTGTGGCCGTCGCTATTTTCCAAGTCGCGACGCCGGCATTACGAGTTTTTCCCATATCGGCCTTCGCACCACCGATCCGGTGCGCGATGAAGCCTTCTGGACCAAAGTGTGCAATGCGCGCGTATCGGACCGCATCGGCGCGGCACCGCTGTTACGAATCGACGAGGTGCATCACAAGATTGCCCTGTTCCCCTCGACCTACCCCGGTGTGCAGCACATCAATCATCAGGTGGAGAGCATCGACGATGTGATGCGCGCCTGGTATTTTCTGCTCGAGCAAGGCGTGAAGATCGTGTTCGGGCCGGGTCGCCATCCGACCTCGAGTGCGATGTTTTTGTATTTCGAAGGCCCCGACGGCATGGTGTACGAATACTCGACCGGCGTGCGACTGATCAAGCCCGAGGACGAAGCCAACTACCTGCCTCGCCAGTTTCCGTTTAACGCGCAGTCGTTCTGCATGTGGGGGGCCAAACCCGATATACCGGAATTCCGCGACTAGAAAGGTGCATGAACCACACCGCAACACCGCCCGCATTGCACTGCCTGGAAACAGCGCCGCAGGTCGCGCCTTAGTTCCGCATGCGACATGGGGCGCGGCCCCCGTTCCTTGCTTGCCTAGCGCCCCCGCCATTGCGGCTCGCGCCGGGCGACGAAGGCTTCCACGCCGCTTTTGAAATCTTCGCTGCCATAACACATCGCTACCAAATCGTCGTCATTCAGATTCGCGATCATGGCGGCGCGCATGCGGCGCATTTGCTCCTTGGTGGTTCGAAACGTCAGGGGCGCAAGGCCGGCCACCCGGTGAGCCAACTCATCGACACGAGCGTCAAGTGCTTCGGCTGACTCGAAAAACTCGCTCAAGAAGCCCAAGGCATGAGCTTCTTCAGCCGATAATAGTTTCGCTGTGAGCATCATTTCAGCGGTTCGCGCCATGCCAATCAAACTGGCGATACGCGCCAGGGACGCCAGGGACAGGCAATTTCCCAGCGTGCGCGCGACCGGAACGCCAATCCGCGTTGAGCGTGTGCCGATGCGCAAGTCGCACACCGCAGCGATCGCCGCGCCGCCACCGGTACAGGCGCCGGAAATCGCGGCAATCACCGGCTTCGGACAACGCTCCAAAGTGGAGAGAATGCGATCGAGCCGTTGCTCATAGGCAATGCCATCGGCGCCGCCCTTGAAATCGAGGAATTGCGAAATATCGGTGCCCGAGGCAAACGCCTTGTCCCCCGCTCCGCGGATGACCAGTGCTCCGATGGCCGGGTCTTTGCCGACGTCCTCGGCGATTCGCGCGAGGCCCTCATACATCTCGAAGGTCAGCGCATTGCGCGCCTCGGGCCTATTGAGAGTCGCATGGGCAATACCGTCACGGACGTCATAAATCAGATCAGTGCTCATGGAATACCTTAAATGGGGTCAAAATTTGGGTCAAATTTTAATGGGCTCGAAGTCGCCTATTATTGAGCATTGCGGAAACGAGGATTTCCATCATGGGCGATTATTCCGACAGCGGGCAACTGGACTGGTCGGCCTTCTGGCGCGTGGCGCCCAAGGATCTCGATCCGCTTGAAACCGCGGAGTGGCTGGATGCGCTCAAGTCGGTGGTCGAATCCTCGGGGCGCGAGCGGGCCACCTATCTGTTGCGCAGGCTTCTCGACCATGCGCGAGAGCAGCGCGTGCCCATGCCGCCGGTTCTCAACACGCCTTACTGCAATACCATTTCACTTTCCGAACAGGCGCAATTTCCCGGCAATCTGGAGCTCGAGCAGCGCTTGAGTTCGCTGGTGCGGTGGAATGCGCTGGCGATGGTGGTGCGCGCCAACCGCACGAACGCTGAGTTGGGCGGCCATATCGCGAGCTATGCCTCGGCCGCCGATCTTTTCGAGGTGGGCTTCAACCATTTTTTTCGCGCCGGCCAGAACGGAGATCTGGTCTACTTCCAACCGCATTCCGCGCCGGGGGTCTATGCGCGCGCCTTCCTCGAGGGGCGTTTGGACGCCGGGCAACTCGACAACTATCGCCATGAAACCGCCGGCCGCGGCCTGTCGTCCTACTGCCATCCCTACCTCATGCCGGATTTCTGGCAATTCCCCACCGGCTCCATGGGACTGGGACCGCTCAATGCCATTTATCAGGCGCGCTTCATGCGGTATCTTGAGAATCGCGGCGTCGTGCAGACGGGAGATAGAAAGGTATGGGCCTTTCCCGGCGATGGCGAAATGGATGAGCCCGAGTCGCTTGCCGGTCTGTCGCTGGCGGCCCGTGAAAAACTGGACAACCTGGTGTTCGTGGTCAACTGCAATCTGCAGCGCCTGGATGGCCCGGTACGAGGCAACGGTTCGGTCATCCAGGAGCTGGAGGGTTTGTTCGCCGGCGCGGGATGGAATGTCATCAAGCTCTTGTGGGGCTCAGACTGGGACCCGCTATTCGCGCGCGACCACGACAAGATCATCGTAAAACGGCTCCATGAAACGGTGGATGGTGAATTTCAGCGTTACGCCGCCACCGACGGGCGCGCCAATCGCGAGCACTTTTTCAACAAGTATCCGGAACTGCAGGCTTTAGTCGCGCATTTGTCGGATGAAGATATCAATCGCTTACGCCGCGGCGGCCATGACCCGATCAAGATTTATGCCGCCTACCACGCGGCCATGCATCACAAAGGCCAGCCTACCGTGATCCTGGCGCAAACAAAAAAAGGTTATGGCATGGGCCATTGGGGTCAGGGGCGCATGACCACGCATCAGCAGAAAAAACTCGACGATGAAGGGCTGCTCGCGTTTCGCGACCAGTTCGCCCTGCCCTTGAGCGACCAGCAAGCCTGCCAAGTGGAGTTTTTGCGGCCGGCATCCGATTCTCCGGAAATGAAATACCTGCATGCTCGCCGCGAATCGCTGGGCGGCTACCTGCCCAAGCGCAACAGGATGGGACCCCGGCTTTCCGCGCCGGACATTGCATCGCTGCATAAATTTTTAGACGGAACGCATAACCGCGAACAATCCACCACCATGGCGTTCGTGCAGTTGCTCGCCCAATGGCTGCGCGACCCGACAATCGGCAGTCGCATCGTGCCTATCGTCGCCGACGAAGCGCGCACCTTCGGCATGCAATCGCTGTTCCGCCAGGTCGCCATCTATTCTTCGGTCGGGCAGCTCTACGACCCGGAGGATTCGGACGAACTGCTCTACTACAAAGAATCGAAAGACGGCCAGATTCTGGAGGAAGGCATCAGCGAGGCCGGCGCTATTTCATCATGGATGGCCGCGGCCACCAGCTATAGCGCGCATGGCGTGACCATGCTGCCGTTTTATATTTTTTATTCCTGTTTCGGCTTTCAGCGCGTGGGCGATCTGGTGTGGGCGGCTGGGGATTCGCGCGCGCGCGGGTTTCTGATTGGCGCCACCGCCGGCCGCACCACGCTCTCAGGCGAAGGATTGCAGCATCAGGATGGTTCCAGCCACCTGCTTTTCTCGACAGTCCCCAACTGCGTCGCCTACGACCCCTGCTACGCCTACGAACTGGCCACCATCATCCAGGACGGCGCGCGGCGCATGCTGGAGGATCAAGAAGACGCGTTTTATTACATCACCGTGATGAACGAGAATTATCAACAACCGGCCATGCCGGTGAATTCGCGCGACGGCATCCTCAAAGGTATGTACCGGCTGCATCAAACTGCGCCCGCAAATGTGGCGCCGGACACACATCCGCCAACCGTGCAACTGCTCGGCTCGGGAACCATACTTCGCGAAGTCATCGCCGCCTCTGAACTACTCGCCAAAGATTGGGGCATCACAGCGGACGTATGGAGCGTGACCAGCTTTACCGAATTGCGGCGTGACGGCATGGCAACCGAGCGATGGAACCGATTGCACTGCGGCCTGCACCCCGAGGAGGCGCCGAGAATCTCCTGGGTCAGCCAATGCCTGCCCGCGACAAGCGGACCGGTGATTGCCGCGACCGACTATCTGCGAGCGGTGCCCGACATGATCCGCGCATGGGCGCCGCGACGCTATGTCACCCTGGGGACCGACGGCTTTGGCCGCAGCGACACGCGCGCCAGTCTTCGCGATTTTTTCGAGGTCGACCATCGGCATGTGGCGCTCGCCGCCCTGCACGCGCTCGCAGAGGATGGAACGATCTCGCGCGCCATCGTCGCCGAAGCGATCAAACGCTATGGCATAGACGCC
>CAMDFL010000001.1 GCA_945897475.1 Bordetella parapertussis | reverse complement strand
GCAAATCCAGGGATCTGGCCGCATTCAACTGGACAGTGGCGAGACGCTGCGACTGGGTTACGCGGATCAAAATGGCCATCCCTATGTTTCCATCGGACGCACATTAATTGAGCGCGGTGAACTGCGTGCGAGCGACGCATCCATGCAAGGCATACAGGCCTGGGCGCGGGCCAATCCGGCTCGCATGTCTGAGTTGCTATCGCAAAATCCAAGCTATGTTTTCTTCCGTGAGTTGCCGCGTCAGGCCAGCGACCCCGCTTTAGGTCCACCCGGCGCGATGGGCACGCCACTGACAGCGAAGAGGTCCATCGCGGTTGACCCACGTTTTATCCCTTTGGGTGTTCCGGTTTATTTATCTACAACTCGGCCGGCAACAGACCAGCCTTTAAATCGACTGGTATTCGCGCAAGACACCGGCGGCGCAATTCGCGGCGCGGTACGTGCCGATTATTTTTGGGGATTTGGCGCGGACGCCGGCAACGAGGCCGGCCGAATGCGCCAGCAAGGACGGCTCTGGGTGCTATGGCCGAAAGGCTCTCAACCACCCACGCCCTGAATCGCGGCATTTCCAAGGGCGCAATCATTAAAAGCGTCGCGGTCGCGGTATTCACCCCGCCCTTGACCACGGGGCTTCGCCCCTTGGGAATTACCTAAGCCGGCGGCGCCGGAACCAAACTGGGTGTCATTGAGGCCGCCTTTCCCGCCAAATTGTAGGTTTGCAAAAGCGCAAACCTACAATTTGGCGGGACGTATATACAAACCCTGGTTCTTTGCCAGAATTGTCAACACTTGCTTCACTACTACCTTAATTTTTTGTGGCTTCAATCGCTTTGCGCAATTCCGGGAAACGTGCGCCAACCACACGCTGACCGCTCGACGCAAAGCTGGTCGGCGTACCGCTGATTCCCAGCTTCTGGCCCAGTTCGAGATTGCGCTGCAGCACAGCGCTATCGCAATTTCCCGCCATGATCGGTGCGGTGTTTTTCAACATCAGGTCCATCCAAGCCTTAGCCCGGTCCTTGGAACACCAGATTGCCTTTGACTTGCGCATTGAATCTCCGCCGTTGCCGGCATCGAGTATCGGATAGAGAAAGGTGTACATGGTGACATCCTGCAAGGTCGCCAGGTCGCGCTCAAAGCGCTTGCAGAAGCCGCAATTCGGGTCGGCGAAAACTGCGAACACCTGCTTGCCATTGCCGCGAACCACTTTCACCGCCGAATCAAGCGGCAGGTCTTCGAATTTGACCTGCGAGAGTTGATCTTTACGAACTTCGGTAAGGTTTTCGCGCGTTTTCGCGTCTATCAGGCTGCCCACCAACAGGAACGTGACCTTTTCATCGGTGTAGACGAGTGTTTCCCCCATCCTGACCTCGTACAGTCCGCCATAAGGGGTTTTCTGTACACCATCGACCTTCGCACTGAAGCGGGCCTCTACCAGTTGGCGCACGGTGGATTCATTGGCCTGCACCGAGCAAGCGGCGCCGAAGAGGCAAATTACAGCGAAAAGTATTCTTTTCATCGTGTCATCCCATAGCATACCGAGCCAGCATGTTCTTTATGACCCCCAGTCGGTCGGTCTGGTTCAGTCCCCTATTGCGAACCATCGCAACGGCCTTCCCGCGAGACTCGAACAATCCCTTGAGGCTCTTGGTTGCAATTCGCATCGTAAGTATAGCCTCCGCTCGAGCGCGTTCAAATTTGCGCAGATAAAGTAGTTCACCGGCATCCGCGCCACGCGCCGCGGCCTGATGCAGTTGCAGAGCCAGCTCGCGAGCGTCACCCAGACCTAGATTTATTCCTTGACCCGCCATTGGGTGCACAACATGTGCTGCATCGCCAATCAGCGCCAGACCCGCCCGCACCCGGTGAGCAACCGAGAGCCACGCCAATGGAAATGCCGCCGGAGCACCGATCAGATTCAGGTCACCCAGCAAGCCGCCCCCTGCCTTGAAAACACGCTCGCACAAAGCGTCCGGCCCACACTGCATCATCTCCTCCACCAGATTATCCGGCGCCGACCAGACTATGGAGAAGACACGTCCGGGCAATGGCAGCCAGGCCAGCACACCATTTTCCTGAAACCACTGATAGGCGACTCCCCGGTGCGGCAATGAACAGGTGAAATTCGCCACCAATGCGCGTTGCCCGGCTGGCGTCATGCTGGCCACGATGCCGGCAGCTCCGCGAACCATCGAATGCATCCCGTCCGCGGCGACCACCAACTTGGCATTCACCCAATCGCCGTTGTCAAGACCGACCTGGCACACTGGGCTCCCCCAGGAAATTTCCCTGGCCGCGGCCGGACACAACAGCGTAATCTCGTGCGAGGCTTTCATTGCATCCCAGAGTACCCGATGTACAGCGCCTGCCTCGACTATGCTCGCGAGTCGATCAACCGCGCACTGGTAAGCGGAGAACTCCAATTGCGAGGCGCCATCATCACCATGGATTCGCATCGCGCCCACCGCCTCGATGCGATTCTGTGCGAGGCGTCCCCATATCCCCAGTTCGTCGAGAAACTGCTGACTTGCCGGAGACAATGCATACACCCGCTCATCCCAGGTTTGCGCCTCGGGACGCGGGGGATGGGATTCAATCACCACGATTTTCATCCCTGAACCGCGCAAAGCGCATGCCAGGCTTGCCCCGGCCAAGCCTGCACCGACAATCAATACATCGCATGTCAAACTGACGCCCACAGCCGATTTCCTTCCATTTACGATGCACTCGCGCGATTGTGGACGCATCTGCCCGGGAAATTACACAATTCGACATTCGATAGGGTGTCGCTAGGCGATTGCGTGTCCCCCAGCGAAGGGCGGTCGCCAGGCGATTATCTGTCGCCAAGCTCCAAACAGGCGACCGACAGAGGGTGAAAACCTTGCTGTTTTGATGCTTTCGTCTTGACATTGCTCGCTGTGAAAACGACAATTCGCGGCCCCGTATGGCGAATTAGCTCAGCCGGTTAGAGCGACGGAATCATAATCCGCAGGTCGTAGGTTCGAATCCTACATTCGCCACCATAATTCATTAGGTCTACCGCGTAAGTAGGCACTAACCTAGTAAATGCATAAGCAAGCGAACGAGTGCCTAAGCAAGCTCCGGAAATGAAATCAAGACTACTGGTCTTCATTGGCGCCATCGCACTATGCCTCGCCAACAGCGCCTGGGCGCAACTGCGACTTATTCCAGAGGACGTGCAGCGCGGTTGGTTGCGACATGTCCAGGAAAACCTTATTGCCATTGACGAGAGGCCGATTCAGATGGCGCCAGGTGGCACTATCCGAGACCAGCGAAATTTCATCGTGGTTCCCGCCTCTTTGCCACCTGGCGGGGCGCTGGCGGAGTTTCAGCTTGATATCGCCGGGCAAGTCGCCCGCGCCTGGCTAATCACTCCCGAGGAAGCCGCCAGACAGAGGCCGCGACGCTAATGATTGCGTTGAAACTTCAATGATTGCTTTGAAATTTCAATGATTGCGTTGAAAATCCAATAGAACGGCCAGCAAGGGCGAGCCCCATTAACAAAACAGTCATGACCAAGAAACTATTTCTTCGCACCTTCGGTTGTCAAATGAACGAGTACGACTCGGACAAGATGGCCGACGTGCTATATGAGGCGGAAGGCTACGAGCGGACCGACCGGCCCGAGGACGCCGATCTGATCCTTTTCAACACTTGCTCGGTGCGCGAGCGTGCGCAGGAAAGAGTATTTCACGATCTGGGTCGCGTGCGCGACTTGAAACGGGCCAATCCGAATTTGTTGATAGGCGTCGGCGGTTGTGTCGCCAGCCAGGAAGGTGGAAACATCGTTCGGCGCGCTCCGTTTGTCGATGTCGTATTTGGTCCGCAGACACTGCATCGTTTGCCGGCCCTCCTCGCTGCGCGACGCAGTTCGGGCAAATCGCAAATCGACATTTCCTTTCCAGAAATCGAAAAATTCGACCATTTGCCTGCGCCTCGCACCACCGGACCCACGGCATTTGTCTCGATCATGGAAGGATGCAGTAAATATTGCAGCTTCTGCGTCGTCCCCTATACGCGAGGCGAGGAAGTATCGCGACCGCTTCCCGACGTGCTCGATGAGATCGCGGCGCTGGCGATAAGCGGGGTCAAAGAGATCACGCTGCTCGGGCAAAACGTGAATGCCTATCGCGACCATTCCTCCCACACCACGGAACAGTGCGATTTCACACTGTTACTTGAACACGTTGCCGAGATTCCGGGTATCGACAGGATCCGCTACTTCACATCGCACCCCCGCGATGTCACGCCGCGCTTGATAGACGCCCACGCCCGCATAGGAAAACTCGCCGCCCACGTGCATCTGCCTATCCAATCAGGCTGCGACCGCATACTTGCCGCCATGAAACGCGGCTACACCACGCTCGAGTACAAATCGATCGTTCGGCGCCTGCGCGCCGCGCGACCCGATATTTCCATCGGAACGGATATCATCGTTGGATTTCCAGGTGAATCCGAAGCGGATTTCGACGCCACCTTGGCGCTGGTCGAGGACATTGGCTTTGACACCTCCTACTCCTTCCTCTACAGCCCGCGGCCCGGCACTCCCGCCGCCTCACTTGACGACGCTACGCCACATCAGCAAAAACTCGAACGCTTGTATCGATTGCAGAAAACACAGGACCAGCTTGAAATGGCCATTAGCGAGCGCATGGTCGGCGGCACGCAGTTGTTATTGATCGAATCGCGCTCGGCAAAAGACCCTGGGGAGCTCACCGGGCGGACTAGCAACAATCGAACTGTCAATTTTCCAGGCGATGCGGCGCTCATCGGGCGCTTCGAGCCGGTGCGAATCACAGAGGCCAGACGCCACACCCTGCGCGGGGAGTTGAGCTCCGCGGCGGCGGTCGCGATATGAAGCGTTCAGTCGATATGAAGCGTACAGATGTCGATAGGAAGCAAGCACCTGTCGAACTTCAATTCTCCCCGGTCGACAACCCGCGTCTGGCCAATCTTTGCGGCGTGATGGACGAAAATCTCAGGCAGATCGAGAGCGCCATGGATGTGAGCATCGCGCGGCGCGGCGAAAATTTTTCCCTGCGGGGAGATGCGGCGAATACGGCCAGGGCCGCACAAGCGCTGAAGCAATTCTATGGCGAATGCTCGCGTGCGCTGACCGTTGAGGCTATTCAACTCTCTCTGGTCGAGGCGCGCGAAGACACGCCAGCCGATGAGCCCAAGGCGCCCATACTGGCCACCCGCAAACCCGACCTGAGAGGCCGAACACCCAATCAGCGCGCCTACTTGAGGGCCATCCTCGCCAACGACATTACCTTCGCCATCGGGCCCGCCGGCACCGGCAAAACCTATCTGGCGGTCGCATGCGCCGTGGACGCTCTGGAGCGCGATACGGTCAAACGCATCGTGCTGGTGCGACCCGCGGTGGAAGCCGGAGAGCGGCTGGGATTTCTTCCTGGAGATCTCGCGCAGAAAGTCGATCCCTATCTAAGGCCTTTGTACGATGCGCTGTACGACCTGCTGGGATTCGACAAGGTGGGCAAGCTGTTTGAACGTGCCGCCATAGAACTCGCGCCTCTGGCCTACATGCGTGGACGCACCCTCAATCATTCCTTCATTATTCTGGACGAGGCGCAGAACACCACGCCCGAACAGATGAAAATGTTTCTCACCCGAATCGGATTTGGCTCCAAAGTCGTAGTCAACGGCGACGTGACCCAGGTCGATTTGCCGCGCGGCCATCTAAGCGGCCTTGCCAATGCCCGCAAGGTATTGGCGGATGTCCGCGGCATTGCCTTCTCGACCTTCACCTCGAAAGACGTGGTGCGCCACCCACTGGTGCAACGTATTGTCGACGCCTACGAAAGTGACGACCTGAAGCCAGCGCAATGAAGTCATCATCGGGCGCGAATGCAAGCCTGCAGAATGTATGCGTGCAAATAGCTGCCCGCGCGCAAGGAGTTCCGCCCGGCGCTAAGCTGCGCAGCTGGGCGCTTGCGGCCCTTGGTTCGCGTGCCGAAATCACCGTACGAGTCGTTGATGGAAGGGAGGCGCGCGCGCTCAACCGCCGTTACCGCAGCAAGGACTACGCCACCAATGTGCTTTCCTTCGCGTACGAAACGGGGCGAAAAACCTGCGGCGACGTTGTTTTGTGCGCGTCGGTGGTCTCTCGCGAAGCGCGCGAACAGCAAAAAACGATTGCTGCTCATTACGCGCATCTGACGGTGCATGGCGTGCTGCATTTGCGTGGTTATGATCACAATACCAGCGCAGCTGCCCACCTCATGGAAAACCGTGAAAGGCGCATTCTGCGCATACTGGGATTTCCCGATCCGTATCTGTGAGCCGCATGCCAAACCAATATTCCGTGAAACATAGACCGTAGAACATAGACCGTGAACCATAGACTATGAACGACAGCGACAAACCCTCTCTTTTGGAGCGGCTCTCGGCGATGCTGATGCGTGAGCCGCAGGATCGCAAGCAATTGCTGGAATTATTGCGCTCAGCGCACGAACGCGACCTTCTGGATGCTGACGCGCTGTCGATGACCGAAGGGGTGATGCAGGTCTCGGAGATGCGGGTGCGCGACATCATGGTGCCGCGTGCGCAGATGGATGTCATCGACATCGCCGAAACGCCCGACAAATTCATTCCCTTTGTGATTGAAACCGCGCACTCGCGCTTTCCTGTCATCGATAAAAATCGCGACAATGTCATCGGCGTCCTGCTGGCCAAGGATCTGTTGCGTTACTACGCCGGCGAGGAAGAGTTCAGCGTGCGCGAAATGCTGCGCCCAGCGGTGTTCGTCCCGGAATCCAAGCCGCTCAACGTATTGCTACGGGATTTTCGAGCCAACCGCAATCACATGGCCATCGTGGTCGATGAGTACGGCGGCATTGCCGGCATCATCACAATCGAGGATGTGCTGGAACAAATCGTCGGCGATATTGAGGACGAATACGATTTCGACGAAACCGTGGACAACATCGTCGGCGAAACCGGCGGGCAGTATCGGGTCAAGGCGCAAACCGAGATCGCCGATTTCAATCGGGCTTTCGGGACAGCATTTTCGGACCAGGAATTCGATACTGTCGGCGGATTGCTGATCGACAGTTTTGGCCGCCTGCCCAAGCGAGGTGAATCCACCGTTCTTCTGGGTCTCCGAATTTCGGTGCTTCGCGCCGACAGCCGCCGGCTACATCTGCTGACCGTGCAAAAGCTTCCCGGAATAGCTTGATAGCGGCGATTTCCGAACGAATACTGGCCACCCGCTGGCAACGAGCCCTGCTAGCTTTGGCTGCCGGTGTGGGCGCGGTCAGCGGATTTTCTCCAACGGGCCTGCCTTGGTTGAGCGGCGCGTGCTTCACGGCGCTTATTCTTGTATGGCTTCGCACGCCCGCGCCACGCGAAGCGGCACTGAATGGATTTTTGTTTGGCGCGGGCTTTTTCGGCACGGGCACCTCCTGGGTGTACATCAGCCTGCACCAGTTTGGCATGATGCCCGCGCCGTTGGCTGCGACCACCACCGTGCTTTTTTGCGCCTATCTTGCGTTATTTCCGGCGCTCACCGGTTCCTTGCAGGCGCGCCTTGAGGCCCCACCATGGGTTCGGGCGACGTTGCTGGCGCCGCCACTGTGGGTCCTCACCGAATGGATGCGCGGCTGGCTTTTGACCGGATTCCCCTGGCTCTCCGTGGCTTACTCGCAAATCGACACGCCCTTTTCAGGATACGCGCCGTTATTGGGCGTTTATGGGGTTTCCCTGGCGAGCATGCTCGCCGCAGGATCGCTTGCCGCAGCTTGCCTGGCAGGCCCGCTGCGAACGCGGCAGACACTCCTGGCGATCACCGTGATACTGATTGGTTCAGGTGCGATATTGCGCGAAATCAATTGGGTCAAAGCCCACGGCGAGCCAGTACCGGTGGCATTGATACAAGGCAATATCCCGCAGAATCTGAAGTTCGAACCGGCGCACTATGCATCGACCTTGGCGACTTACGCGCGTCTGATTGAAGCCAGTCCCGCGCAATTGATCGTGCTGCCAGAGACCGCCGTGCCGAGGCTTCTCGATCTGGTCGATCCGGCCTATCTGGACGGACTCACCGAGCTTGCCCGCCGCCGTGGCGGCGATGTGTTGTTAGGCGCGCCATTTCGAAACAACAGCGGCAGTTACTTCAACGGGGTCATCAATCTCGGACACTCGGGTTTGCAGTTCTACGCAAAATCGCACCTGGTTCCTTTGGGTGAGTTTGTACCGCCAGAGTTCAAATGGATTGTCGCCATGTTGCACATCCCGCTATCGGATTTTTCGCCGGGTTTGCGACCCCGCCCCCTGCTGGCGGCGGGTGAGCGCATCGGCGTCACAGTCTGTTATGAGGATGCTTTTGGCGAGGAACTGATTGCCCAACTACCTGAGGCGACATTGCTCGCGAACCTGTCCAATGTTGCCTGGTTTGGCGACTCTCTTGCTCCCGGGCAACACCTGCAGATCTCGCGCATGCGCGCCATCGAGACTGGACGTTTTATGGTGCGTGCCACCAATACCGGTGTCACCGCCATCATCAGTGAGCGCGGCCACGTGAACGCGCAATTACCGCTGTTCACCGAGGGGGTGCTGCATGGCAAAGCGCAGCCATTTGTCAATGCCACGCCTTACGTGCGCGTTGGCAACAACCTGGCATTGGCCATTTGCGCCATGTCGCTCGCTGCGGGAATATTTATTTTTGTTCGGCGTCGCACGATTTCGCGCGAAAGCCCGCCCGCTTCGGCCTGAGCCGTCCCAAATGCCGGTAAAATCGCGGCCTTATTCATCACCATGCGCGGCGCTCTTTGATGTCGAGCTTTCAGGATCTGATACTTCGCTTGCAGCAGTTCTGGGCAGGCCATGGCTGCGCGCTACTGCAACCCTATGATCTTGAGGTAGGCGCCGGCACCTCGCACACCGCGACCTTCCTGCGAGCCATCGGCCCGGAGCCGTGGCACGCCGCCTATGTACAGCCCTCACGGCGCCCCAAGGACGGCCGCTATGGCGACAATCCCAACCGCATGCAGCACTACTATCAATTTCAGGTGGTGCTCAAACCCTCGCCGCCCGACATTCTCGACCTGTATATCGAATCCCTGAAGGCGGCAGGCTTTGATCCCCTCGTGCACGACATCCGTTTTGTTGAGGACGACTGGGAGAATCCCACCCTGGGCGCCTGGGGTCTGGGCTGGGAGGTCTGGCTAGACGGCATGGAAGTCACACAATTCACCTATTTCCAGCAAGTGGGCGGGCTCGACTGCAAGCCGATCATGGGTGAAATCACCTATGGCCTGGAACGCCTGGCCATGGTTCTCCAGGGCGTGGAAAACGTTTTCGATCTTGTTTGGACGCCCGGACTCAAGTACCGGGATGTCTATCATCAGAACGAAGTGGAGCAATCTGCCTACAACTTCGAGCAATCGGATACTGAAATGCTGTTTCGCCATTTCGGCGATCACGAGTCCGACGCGAAGCGATTGATATTGGCGCGCCTTGCACTCCCGGCCTATGAAAAAGTGCTAAAGGCCGCGCACACATTCAATCTGCTGGACGCTCGCGGCGCGATTTCAGTCACCGAACGGGCCGCCTATATCGGGCGTATCCGCAACCTCGCCAAGAGCGTCTCGCAATCGTATTTCGACTCCAGAGTACGCACAGGTTTTCCTTTATCCACGCCGCACCAATTGCAGCATTTGGGTATCGACCTGGAATCTCTTAGGGTAGCGCTTAATGCGCGCGAGCCGGCATGAACGCCAATCTCCTGATTGAACTTTTCACCGAGGAATTGCCGCCGCGGGCATTGCGGCAATTGGGTGAACGATTCGGTGAGCACCTGCAGGAATGCCTGATTCAGGCCCAATTGAAGGAAGCCGATTCCGGCGACTTGCGTGTATTTGCCACACCGCGGCGCCTTGCGGCGTTGATCGGCGGCGTGCGCCCTCGCGCAATGGATCGCAACCAGTCAAAAAAATTGATGCCTGTCAAGGTCGCTTTCGACGCCGAGGGCAAGCCCAGCGCGGCGCTGGGCAAGCGTCTGGAAAAAGAAGCCGCCACTGCGGACCAGCTTGAGCGCAAGGCCGAAGGCGGCATCGAATACGTCTTTCTCAAACAGATGATTCCCGGGGTGACGCTGGCGGCGGGATTGCAGCTTGCGTTGCAGGATACGATTGAACGACTTCCCATCCCCAAGTTGATGAGCTATCAGCTCGCCGATGGCGTGACCAGCGTGCGCTTTGCGCGACCAGCACACGGTCTGGTGGTCCTGCACGGCGCAGAGATTGTAGATGTATCGATACTGGGCCTGAGGGCCGGTCGCCTGACTCACGGCCATCGCTTTCAAGGCGTAAAGGATATCGAAGTAGCGTCAGCGGATGCTTACGAGGAGGCGCTTGCCACCCACGGCATGATCATTGCCTCGTTCGATGCGCGCCGCTCGGAAATCGAGTCGCAGTTACGCGCACGTGCCGCAGAACTGGGCGCATCGCTAGGTCCTGAGGAATCAGTCGAGCCGCTGTTGGACGAAGTCACAGCCCTGGTGGAATACCCGAGTGTGTATGCCGGCCAGTTCGAATCCGAATTCCTGTCGGTGCCGCAGGAGTGCCTGGTGCTGACCATGCGCACCAACCAGAAATATTTTCCGCTGTTTGAGTCCTCGGGAAAACTGAGCAACCGCTTTCTCATCGTCAGTAACATGCGCCTTGCCGACCCGAAGAATATTATCGACGGCAACCAGCGCGTGGTGCGACCGCGTCTGGCGGACGCGCGCTTTTTCTTCGAATCCGACAGCAAGACCCGCCTGGAATCGCGCGTGCCGAAGTTGGCGAAGGTCGTCTACCACAACAAATTGGGTACCCAGCTCGATCGCACCACACGCGTGCAATTGCTGGCTGGCCAGATCGCGCGTGCCATCGGCGCCGACCCCACTCTGGCGGAGCGCGCCGCGTGGCTGGCAAAAGCCGACCTGGTGACGAATATGGTTGGCGAGTTTCCCGAATTGCAGGGAATTATGGGCCGCTACTACGCGAGTGGCGATGGCGAAGATGCGAGAGTGGCGGCTGCTATCGAACAGCATTATCTGCCGCGTTTTGCCGGTGATTCCCTGCCGCAGGAAGGTGTCGCCTTGGCGCTGGCACTGGCCGACAAATTGGAAACGCTGGCGGGCATGTTCGGCATCGGCCAGCAGCCCAGCGGCGACAAAGACCCTTTTGCGCTGCGCCGCCATGCGCTCGGGGTCATTCGAATGCTGGTGGAAGGCGGCATTGATGTGTCGCTTCTCGAGCTGGTGAACATGGCGTATTCCGTGTTCCCCGGTGGCATGATAGGCGATGCCCGCACTCCGCTTGAGGACTTTGTGAGGGAACGAATGCGGGGCTACCTGCGCGATGCCGGCTATACCGCTAACGAGATAGAGGCTGTGCTGTCAATGAAACCAGAGCATCTCGCGCCTGTCCCGCGTCAGTTGGCCGCGGTACGCGCCTTTGCCAGCCTGCCCGAAGCAGCTAGCCTTGCTGCGGCCAATAAACGGGTGGCCAACATCCTGAAACAAGCCCAAGCCAAGGGCGAGTCATACGGCAATGCAAGCGCCGCGGAAATGACCGAGGATGCGGAAATCAAACTATTCAACGCGCTTGCCGAAGCCTCCCGAATAGCAACGCCTTTGTTCAAGAACGGGGATTACACCGGGTATCTGAAAACCTTTGCCGTGCTGCGGGCCCCGGTTGACGCATTCTTCGAATCCATCATGGTCATGGTGGACGATCCAGTAGTGCGTAGAAGCCGTTTAGCGCTTCTTTGCGACTTGCGGGAGCAAATGAATCGCGTCGCCGATATCTCCAAGCTCGCAGCATGAAGCTATTAATCCTCGATCGCGACGGCGTCATCAACCATAACAGCGACCAGTACATCAAAAATCCCGACGAGTGGCGTCCGCTGCCAGGCAGTCTGGAGGCGATCGCCCAGCTTACCCAGTCTGGCTGGCGAATTGCGGTCGCCACCAATCAATCCGGCATTGCGCGCGGGCTTTTTACCATGGAAACCCTGAACGCAATGCACGCCAAGATGCATAAGGCTGTAATGCAGGCAGGCGGTCGAATCGAGGCGGTTTTCTACTGTCCCGATAGCCCGGATTCCAATTCACCCAGCCGCAAGCCCAATCCAGGCATGCTCTTATCGATTTCCGAGCGCTTCAATACCCCGCTGCATGGCATTCCCATGGTCGGAGACAGTCTTCGCGATCTACAGGCAGCGCACGCCGTTGGCGCGCTGCCGTTTCTGGTTCTGTCCGGCAATGGCAGGAAAACACGCAAGAAAGGTGGCATGCCCGCGGGAACGCAAATTTTCCCGGATCTCGCCGCAGTGACGCTTGAACTCCTGCGCTAGATCACACCGATGCACGATTCTGGCGCCGGTCATCGCACAATAGGTAGCAAAGCGGTCTGTAAGTATCAGAGCGGTCTGTAAGTATCAGAGCGGTCATAAGTATCAGATCGGCCCAACACACTGCATTTAGATAGATTCGATTGCGCACCTACAACGACAGTGCATTACCTAACCTGCTGCGATCGTTTTTGTTTGCGCTCGCCCTGCTGCTGTTGACACCACCCTATTCGGCGGTCGCGCTGATGACCGTGGTATTGCCCCGTCATAGGCGCTGGCGCATTATTTCAGGATGGTCGCATTGCGTTATCTGGTTAGCTCGATGCTTGCTCGGGTTGCGCTATCAGGTCGAAGGGCTTGAAAACCTCACTGACAATCCTGCGATTATTCTCTCCAAACACCAGTCGGCCTGGGAAACGCTGGCCTTCCAGCTGATTTTTCCACCCCAGGTGCATGTACTGAAGAAGGAGTTGCTCTGGATTCCTTTCTTCGGCTGGGGTCTGGCATTGATGAGTCCCATCGCCATCGATCGCGGCCGCGGCGTGCGCGCGCTGCGGCAAATGGCCGCGCAGGGCGCCGCTCGGCTGACGCAGGGCTTTTGGATCGTTGTTTTCCCTGAGGGCACCCGCGTTGCTCCAGGCGACTGCGGTACTTACAGGGTAGGCGGTGCCTGGCTCGCGGTTCGCACCGGCGCGCCGGTGATTCCAGTGGCGCACAACGCCGGCATGTTTTGGGGGCGCAATGCCTTCACCAAACGGCCTGGAACCATTCGCGTGGTCATTGGCAAGCCTATAGCCAGCACTGACATCAGCCCGGAGTTATTGAACGAGAAGGTCAAATTCTGGATTGAAAATGAAATGCTTGCCTTGCGCCCCGGCCCATGAAGTTTTTGAAACAAATGTTTCAGTTGCAAATGTTTCAGTTGTCTTTGGGACTTGGCCTTAACCCGCCGCGAATCGAAACGCAGCTAAGCAACACGCAACTCGGCGACACGAAGCTAAGCAACACGCAACTCGCCGACACGCCGCAGAGGAGCGCCGGAGAACGACAGCTCGCCCTCGAAGGTGGTGTTCTTGGCTATCGCTTGATTCGAGCGCGCCGCCGCACCCTCGGCATCCTGGTCGGCGACCGCGGCGTTGAGGTACGCGCGCCTCGCTGGGTCGGCGTGGGCGAAGTCGAAAAATTTCTTCGCGAGAAAGAGAAATGGATTTGGCAGCACCTGAAAGACCGCTGTTCCAAAAAAGAAGCATTCCAATGGAACAACGGAGACAGCATTTCCTTGTTTGGCCAGCCGGCCTCGCTGGACATCAGGCGCGTCGCCTCGGAACCCAGAGAGCGAGCGGTTCTCATGGAAGAAAATAGACTGGTCGCGCGGATCCTCAACGACGACGGCCTCGAACAGTTGCGCAGCCTGGTACAAACGTGGTTGCGCGAAAAGATGCTTCTGACCGGCACTGAGCGCGTCAATTTATATTCGGCGAGACTCGGCGTGCCAACACCCTCGGTACGCCTGTCCAATGCACGCACGCGCTGGGGAAGTTGCAGCGCCTCTGGCAGGGTTTGCCTTAACTGGCGCCTGATACACATGCCCGCACATCTAATTGACTATGTGGTGGCCCATGAAATCGCGCACCTGCTGGAGATGAACCATTCAGCGCGCTTCTGGTCGATCCTCGACCGCGTCTATCCCAATTGTCGCGATGCGCGTCGCGAACTCAATTTATTGGGAAGGCAACTGCCTGAACTTTGAACAAGAGGCATGATCAGCTGCACCGCAGAAGGTCCGGTTTATTACAAGCACCGGACAGGGTCCGGGCCATGACAAGCATCGGACAGGGTCCGGACCATCACAAGCGCCGGATAGGGTCCGGCCCATCACAAGCGCCAGATAGGGTCCGGCTTAGCGAAACGGCGTTTGGACCTTGTACTTCTGTAGCCCGCTGGGATGCCCCAACAGGGATTTGGCGAATTCCTCGAGCCATTCTTCAGTGATCTCCAGGATCGGAACCACGAAATCGTCACTTCCCAGTCGAATAAGATTTCTGCCTGCAATCATGAGCCGTAAATTCGCGTGGTCGGCTGTTATTTTCACATCGGTATTGATTGCCTGATCGACAGTAAACTTCCACCCTGCGATGGTCCCCCGTGGGCTGCGCATTTCATCTTCGGCGAATTTCACGCCATTCTGGGTCAGTCCGTCACGAATTTTCTGCGCCGGCGCGGGCATGTCCTTTTCGATGTTGATTTTGGCGGCACTGCCCCACTTGATATAGAAACTGATGGTGTCGATCACCTCAATATCGCTGACGCTCTTCTTGCGGCTATCGATAAACGAGTCCAGATAGGATAAATTCTTCAGTTCAGTGACGCTGGGAATGGAAAAATTGAGCGGATTGACCGGCTTGAGTACCGCAAGCTGCTTCAATAGGTCGTTCAGGTATTGAAAGGTCTGTTTGGCCTTTGTCTCAACCACCTTCAAGGACTCCGCCTGCAGCGATTTCTCCGATATCTGTTGGGATTTAGCCAGTTCCGCCTGTTTTTTCAAATCATCGAGCAGGCCCATAATCAGTCTCCAAATTTGCGGATTACAGATTCAATGTCGGGGGAACGTCCCCGAAGTTCTTCAACGCCGATTAGACCCGTCTGATACTTATTAGACCCTTCTGATACTAATTAGACCCCTCTGGCACTTATTAGACCGCTCTGACACTTATTAGACCGCTGTGATACCTATTACGGCGGCATTTCATGATACAGCCGTCATGACGGGAATATCGAATTGTGCCAGTGGCAAAAGCATATGTGAATGGATCACGCGTCCATATGGCGTGAAAGCGTAACATAGTCGGCGAGGCTCAGATTCTCAGCGCGTTTTCCAGGGTCGACGCCCAATTCAAGCAGGCGATCCTCGGTAAATAATTCCGCGAGGGCATTTCTGAGTGTCTTGCGTCGATGCGAGAACGCGGCGGTGACGACTTTCTTGAGCAAGCGCGCATCCGTTTCGTTGCGCATGCCGGCACTGCTAGGCCTTAATCTCACCATCATGGACTGCACTTTGGGCGGCGGTTTGAAGGCAGTCGCCGGAACAACGAAAAGCGGTTCAACATCGAACCAATATTGCGTCATCACGGACAGTCTGCCGTAAGCCGCTGTCGATGACGCCGCCGCCATGCGCTCCACCACTTCTTTTTGCAGCATGAAATGCATGTCCCGGATGCGATTCGCGAATTCGCACAAATGGAATATGAGGGGGGTCGAGATATTGTAGGGAAGATTCCCGATGACGCGCATACCCTCGGGGAAACCGGAGAAATCCAATTTCAATGCGTCGCCTTCGATAACGCCTAAGCGTTCGTCGCCATAGGTTTTTCTAAGACCGGCCGCCAGATCGCGATCGATCTCAACGGCGTGCATCCGCTGGACAGCGGCTAGAATCCTGGCGGTCAATACGCCTTCACCCGGGCCGATCTCCAGGAAGATATCCTCTGCAACGGGATGGATGGCTTCGACAATCCGGTCGAGGATCGCCCGGTCCGCCAGAAAATGCTGGCCGAATCGCTTACGGGGAATATGCCGCTTAGTCACGCCTGGGCAAGCGCATGACGCGCACGTGCATCAACCATGGCAGCGGCCAACTGAATCGCCTCGATAAGACTTCCCGATTCAGCGCGGCCGGTGCCGGCGATGTCGAGAGCCGTGCCATGATCGACCGAAGTTCGAATAATAGGCAGGCCCAAGGTGACATTGACGCCGGCGCCAAAACTGGCGAATTTGAGCACTGGCAGACCCTGATCGTGATACATCGCCAATACACAATCCGCATCGCGAAGACGATCGGGATTGAAAAGCGTGTCCGCCGGCAGCGGGCCCGAGAGATCCATGCCCTCTTGCCTCAGTCGATCGAGCACCGGTCGTATGACTTCGATCTCCTCGCGACCAAGATATCCGTCCTCGCCAGCATGGGGATTTAAACCGGATACCAGAATCCGCGGCGCATCAAGGCCGAAATCAGCTCGCAATCCGGCAACCAGAACTCTCAGGGTTCGATCCAGACTCGCTTGGGTAAGCGCGCGCGACACATCTTTTAGCGCCAAGTGGGTGGTGGCAAGCGCCACTCTCAATCCCCCACCCACCAGCATCATCACGACATGCGCGTCACCCGCGCGCTGCGCGAGGTATTCCGTATGGCCGGTAAAAACAATCCCCGCGTCATTAATGGCGGCCTTGCTGACGGGTGCGGTGACCATGGCGTCGAATTCGCCGGCAACACATCCGTCGTAGGCGCGATCAATCATTTTCAGGACATAGGGACTGTTGGCGGCGTTCAGGCGTCCCATCGAACATTCACCGCCCAAGGGAAAATCGAGGAATTCAATGTCACCTGCGGCATCAGCCAAGGAGATACCCTGCGGGATTCCTTGATCGGGGCGGTATTCGCGCAGAGAGACGGATTTTCCCAAATCCCGTGCTCGTTGTTCGAAAAGCCCGCGATTCCCAATAACGAGTAAGCGAACGCCTTCGATCGCGCCGGCCAGATCCAGGCAAACATCGGGGCCGATCCCGGCAGGTTCCCCTGAGGTCACCGCGATAACGGGAATACTATCAGTCGCCATTTGCACCTACGACGCCAAAAAACCAAATGGCGTCATCTATCCTCTGTCCGATACTCCACATAGGCCCGGTCGCGAATCTGGCGCAACCAATCCTGGTAGGCCTCGTCGCTCTTGCGGTCCCGCAAGACCTTTCGCGCCTCCAGACGCTTGCGGTCGCTGGAGACATCTGAAGTGCGGCGTTCCTGCACCTGTATCAGATGCAAGCCGAATTGGGTTTTTACGACCTCGCTCACCTCCATGGTTTTCAGCGCCTGGTAGGCCCGCTCGAATTCGGGAAGTGTGTCCCCCGCAACGATCCATCCCAGTTCGCCACCCTTGGCGGCCGAAGAATCCTCGGATTGCAGCCGCGCCAGTTCCGCGAAATCGGTGCCGTTTATGATGCGGTCGCGAAGCAAGGCGAGCTTGCGCTTGGCCTCGTCCTCCGACGTTAGTTCGTTAACACGCACAAGAATATGCCGAATTCGGTTCTGCTCCACCAGCAATGGTGCCGCACCGCCGCGGCGCTCCGTCACCCGGATGACATGAAATCCCGCCGGGCTTCGCAGTACCGCGCTGTATTCCCCGACTTTCAGTTTCGCCACCGCCTCGGCAAAAAGTTCCGGCAAACGATCCTGGCCGCGCCAGCCCATGTCGCCGCCCTGCAAACCATCGGGCGCATCCGAGTAAGTGGCGGCGAGTTGCGCGAAATCGCTATTCTGCTTCATCTTGTCGACCACTTCCTGCACGCGCGCGCGCAATCGCTCCAACTGGTCCGGACTCGCCTGCTCCGGCACGCGTACAAGAATATGTCCCAGCCGGATCTCGCCCTTGGACTCGGCCAATTCCTTGTTTTCCGCCAGATAGTTTTCGATTTCACTGTCGGCGATATTGATCTTGCTATCCACCTCGCGATCCCGAACCCGTTCTATCAGTATTTCCTTGCGCAGATCGTCTCGAAATTTGTTGAAAGTTAAACCATCGTTCTCCAGCCGAACACGGAATTCGGCAAGCGACAAATTATTGCCCTCGGCGATCCTGCCAATGGTGCGATCAAGATCCAGTTCATCGACCCGCGTCGAGGATTCCTTGGCGAATTGCAGCTGCACCCGCTCGATGATGAGGCGTTCAAGCATCTGCTTTTCAAGGTCCTCACGCTGTGGAATGGGGGTTCCGCGGCGGCGCAACTCATCGAGGGATTGCTGTACCGTCTGGGCCAGTTCATGCTGCGTAATCACTTCGTTATTGACGATCGCGACTATCCGGTCGATCAGTGTTATTCGCGCCCTGGGGGCTTGTGCCTGCGCAGTGGCGGCGAGGCTTACCGATAGGAAAGCAAGGGCAACAGCCAGCAGGTCGCGAGACCACGCGGGCCAGGGTTTGGCGCCAGCGCCCGTGCTAAAGATGTGCGGCGCCGGCCGGCGCGCAATGATTTTAGTAGTCATCGTAATCTGCAAATCGTCCTGGATTCGGCGTTTGGTTGATGCGCGTATAGCCTGGAATATTGCGCTTTAGCGCCTCAAGTGGATTGGACCCCAGGCGGGAAAATCCGTTCAACTCAAGTTGCAGGAAAACAGCATGCGTCGCCACGCCCGCAGCCGCGGCAAAGCGCTGGAACACAAAGCGGCCAATCCAGCAGTCGGCATTATATTCGAAGCCTGCCAGGGCTTCGACCACGCGATGGTCGCGCACTGAATAATTGTAGCGGCCCACGCCGTAGACCTTGCCGGCCACAGGCCATTGCGCTGAGACATCAACCTGATTGAACTGATCGCGTAGAAAGCGATAGCTCAGATTCAGCGTCTTGTGAACTTCGGGCTGAAAGCGCGTGGCCACCGTGAGACGCTCGATTCTGGATTCACGCTGACTATATTGAGTCGCGCCCTCCAGAGTCCAGTGGGGGGCAACCCGCCCCGCCACCGAGGCAAGCCAATCCGAGGCGGTGAAATCCCTTGGTGATGTCGCCGGGCTCAGCGTGACCTGCTGGCGGCTGAAATAGTAACGCTGTGCGATCGTTGCTCGAGCCGCCTCCTGCCCGGTTGATGGCGCGAGCAATCGCGATGTCAAGGCAAGCGTGACTTGATTGGCGTCATTGACTCGATCGCCACCGGTAAAACCGTTCTCGGAAAAAATTTGCGCATAGTTGAAATCGGCCACCGCGGTATCAAACAAGGGGATATGAGCCTGGTCCTTGTAGGGCACGTTGAGATAGAAGGCGCGTGGCTCGAGGGTCTGCTGAAAGTTCTGGCCAAAATAAGCGGAATCGCGCTCAAAGGTCAGCCCCGAGTCAATCGACACCACAGGCAATGTGCGCTGTATCGAAGAAGCGCCTACCCCGGCCGCGGTATTGGAAAGGCTATAAGTTGTGGAATGAAAACCTATTTTCGGCGTGAGGTAGGCGCCGGGAGTCAGAAGCGGCAAAGATAGGCTCGGATTGATGGTGCTGCGCACTCCTCTTACCCGCGTCGGGTGATGAAAATCCACCACCTCGCCATTAACGTTCACGTCCGTTCCGCGAATATCGGGGCGCGTGGCCGTCAGCAGAATCTGGGGGAGCCGCGAATACTGTATGGGTAGCGGCGTATTGGGTAACTGCAGTGTCTGGAACGATTGCGCGCGCGCGGTGGCGGTCCACGATCCGGACTCCAACCAGGCCCCGGAGTACCGCGCAAAACCTTCGCGAGGCAGATACGACTGCGAAACGAAATTGAGCCGGGTGGACAAATCGCGGAAATAATCGTTGTCCGATACCTTGTTCAAACTAATCCCGGCAGCGTAAGGCCCGTTGTCGAAACCATGCACGGCGGAAACCGCATAGCGCTTTCCGCCCCGCACCTCGTCCTCGGGCAGATACTCGAGGCGCGCATTGCCGCGACTACTGGGTTCCAGGTAACGAAATTCGCTGCCTGCCATCAATCCACGCTTGGCCATGTAGCGGGGCGTGACCGTGAGATCGCGATTGGGCGCAAGATTAAAATAATAGGGCACGGAAATTTCCGGCCCGTTTTTGCCGCTGATGCCCATGCTGGGCGAGAGGAAGCCCGATTTGCGCTGATTATTCAGCGAGAAATCCAGGTAGGGCAGCTTCAGTATCGGCGCGTCGAAAAAATGCAACGTGGCCCAACGCGCCGTGCCGACTTCGCGTCCGTAATCCAATCCGAGTTCTTCAACCTGCACATACCAGGCCTCATCGCCCGGCACGCAGGTGGTAAAACTTGCATTGAGCAGACGATAAAGATTCTCGCCATCCAGGTCGATGCGACTCGCCTCGCCTCTGGCGGTAATTCGCTTTCCATCGCTCCTGTCCTGCGTGGTGATTGAATAAGATGGACTGTCGACTCTGCCGATGGAATCAGTGCTGCGAATCCGCAGTGACGGCCCGGTGATGACCACGCCGCCTTGTTCCAGGCGCACATTGCCTCTGGCTTCCACCTCGTCGTTCTCGCTGTTGAAACGAATCCAGTCCGCGGCAATGGTTTTCTCGCCGCGACGAAGAATTGCGTTGCCCTCGGCGACGGTTTCCTTGTCTGCCACGCCATCGATGCGGCGAGCGCTAATCGAAGTGGACAAGTCCTTCGCCGCGCCGCCCTGGGCTTGTGCGGGAATTTGCAGACCGGGCTGCTGCGCGGCAAGTTGCCCCACAGCGAGCAAAGGTAGCACCAGGGCCACGAAACGTGAGATGAATACGTACATTGAGGTGGCGCGAGAAGATTTGTTTGAAATACGCGGAGAAATACGGTGTTGAAAGCGCACGTGAAGACGCCCATTGTGGCCGGCTGCTAAAATCGCACAATTCACTGCGGAAGGCAACATGGATTTCGACCGCAACATTGATTTCAAAATCGGATTTTCAGTGCGGGTTGTCCCGACATTCGCCCGTTGAGCGATTCCGTCCGGATTCCGGCCGAAAAGCGTGATCACGTCGCGGTCGATTCGCTTAATCTCATCCCGACCGGTACGCTAAATCGCATTGAACTGCTGAGCGATTGGCTGCACGCGAGCCGGCCTGGATCGGCGAAGAACCTGGAGCCGGCCTCCAGCGACGCAAGCTTTCGGCGCTATTTCCGCGTCCGCGACAAACAAGGCGGGTCATTGATCGTCATGGACGCGCCACCTGATCGGGAAAACTGCGAACCCTTTATTCGCGTTGCGCAAATTTTTGGTGACGCCGGGGTCAATGTTCCAAAGGTTCTCGACCAAGACGCGGCACTCGGGTTTCTGCTGCTATCGGACATGGGTACGACGACCTATCTGGAGGAATTGCTGCGCCAGCAAAGCCACGCTGATGGTGGAGCTCGCATCGATATTCTGTACAGGGACGCGATCGATGCTCTGCTTGTCATTCAGCGCGCCAGCCGGATGGGTGTATTGCCCGAGTACGATCGATCCCTTCTGGAAAAAGAGTTAAGACTTTTCCCCGACTGGTACTTGCAACTGCAGTTGCGCGCCACGCTCACCAAGACACAATCCCAGGCAATGGAATCCACGTTCCAAGCCCTCCTCGCCAATAACCTCGCCCAAGCGCGTGTTTTCGTTCATCGCGATTACCATTCGCGAAATCTCATGGTGTGCGATCCCAACCCCGGCATACTGGATTTTCAGGACGCGGTCTACGGCCCCATCACCTATGACCTGGTATCGCTGCTGCGCGACGCCTATATTGAATGGGAGGAGGAGCGCGTCATCGACTGGTGCGTTCGATATTGGGAGTTGGCGCGCAAGTCTGGCCTGCCGGTTCCCGCAGATTTCGCGGATTTCTACCGCGATTTCGAATGGATGGGCGTGCAAAGACAAATCAAGGTGGTGGGCATTTTCGCGCGGCTGGCGTTCCGCGACGGCAAGACCACCTACCTTCGCGATCAAGCGCTGGTGTTGAAATACCTGCACGCCACCTGCCGGCGCTACCGGGACCTGGCGGGATTTGCGAAACTGCTCGATGAACTGGACGCTCAAGACCCCGGCTTCGAACCAGTCATGAAAAATTAGAACCAATCCCGAATGCTTGGGAGCCGCCGATGAAAGCAATGATCCTCGCCGCAGGGCATGGCGAACGGATGCGCCCGCTGTCCGATGTCACGCCCAAGCCCCTGTTGCAGGCAGGCGGCAAACCCTTGATCGTTTGGACTCTGGAGCGCCTGCGCGATGGCGGCATCCGGGAGATCGTGATCAATCACGCACATCTGGGCGCGCAGATCGAGTCCGCCTTGGGCGATGGCGATCGGTACGGTGTGCGCATCCGCTATTCTCCCGAACGCGAAGCCTTGGAAACCGCCGGGGGAATCGCGAATGCTCTTGATTTACTCGGCGATGCGCCTTTTATCGCGGTGGCCGGCGACATTTATTGCGATTGGGATTTTGCAAAAATTTGTTCGCGCGATCTTGCCGGTAATTTAGCGCATCTGGTGCTCGTCCCAAATCCGCCGCATCACCTCGAAGGCGATTTCGCACTCGACCAATCGGCGCTCCGAAATGACGGCTTGCCTCGCCACACGTTTTCCGGGATCGCTCTGTACCACCCGCGTCTTTTCGCCGGACTGGCACCCGGCAGCCGGCACAAACTTGCCCCCCTGTTGCGCGAAGCCGCCGACGCCGGCAAGGCGAGCGGCGAATTGCATACAGGCCACTGGTTTGACATCGGCACGCCGCAAAGACTGGCCGAGCTCGATCAAAGGCTATTGCAAGTCTAGTTCAATCTATTTCAAACCAGACGGCCTTCTAAGGGGTGGCGCTATACTTCGGTCCATGAGCGAATTTCCAGACCAGGCAAGACGTCGCGCCGCCCTTCGCGATCGCATGCAACACGGCGTTGCGATCATCCCCACGGCGCCTGAACGGCTGCGCAACCGCGACAGTGATTATCTGTATCGCTACGACAGCTATTTTTATTATCTCGCGGGATTTCCGGAGCCCGAAGCGGTGCTGGTGCTGGTTGCCGGGCCTGAGCCCAGGTCCATCCTATTTTGCCGCGACAAAAATATCGAGCGCGAGTTGTGGGAAGGGTTCCGCTTTGGCCCGGAGGCCGCTCGCGAACGCTTCGGGTTCGATGAGGCCCACTCAATTTCCAAGCTGGATGAAATGATGCCGATGATTCTCGGCGATCAAGCCTCGATTCATTACATGCCGGGCGCGGATGCCACATGGGACGCCCGTGTTATTACATGGCTGAATCAGGTTCGGGTGCAAAGCCGCGCCGGCATTACCGCTCCATCGACAATTATTGACTTACGGCTTGCATTGGACGAAATGCGCCTGATCAAGGACGAAGCCGAAATCAATACCCTGCGCCGGGCAGCAACGATTTCCGATGTCGGGCATCGCCGCGCCATGCGCGCCACGCGTCAGGGTATGCACGAATACGAAATCGAGGCCGAACTGCTCTACGAATTTCGCCGCGGCGGCGCGCAGTTTCCGGCTTACTGGCCCATCGTCGCCGGCGGCGCCAATGCCTGCGTGCTGCATTACCGCGACAACAACGCCGCCATGATGGAGGGCGATTTGCTGCTGGTGGACGCAGGTTGCGAACTCGATGGCTATGCCTCCGACATCACCCGCACCTGGCCGGTCTCCGGGAAGTTCTCTGCACCGCAACGTGCAATCTATGAATTGGTGCTCCAAGCACAGGCCGCGGCGATTGCCAAGGTCTCGCCCCAGCACCGCTGGAACGACGCGCATGATGCCGCAGTTCAGACGCTGGCCCAGGGCTTCATCGATCTGGGCCTTTGTACCGGGTCCTTGCAGGAAGTGTTGGAAAAAGAAGACTACAAGCGCTTCTACATGCATCGCACCGGCCATTGGCTGGGGCTGGATGTGCACGATGCCGGCGAGTACAAGCGCGGCGGCGAATGGCGTGAGCTGCGCCCCGGCATGGTGCTCACAGTGGAGCCAGGTTGCTACATCCGCCCCGACGAAAAAGTAGCGCGCGAATTCTGGAACATCGGCGTGCGCATCGAAGACGATGTGCTGGTCACCGAAACGGGCAATGAAGTGCTGACCCAGGCCACGCCCAAGACGGTAGCGGACATCGAGGCGCTGGTAGGCGCTGCCTGAGGCAGCGTTCCATAGATCGACAATTAGACCGCTCTGATACTTAATTAGACTGCTCTGATACTTATTTCACCATGGACACCTCTGTTGACGTCCTCATCGCGGGTGGCGGCCCGGTAGGCGCTTTTCTCGCGCTGTGCCTTCGCGACGCACCACTCTCAGTGCTCCATGTGGATAGCTTGGAGGCGGGCGCGCAGCGCCCCATCGCCCTGTCCCATGGCTCGCGTCTGTTGCTTGCCAATCAGGGCGTATTCGACAGTATTGCCAACACCTCGATTCAAACCATACATGTTTCGCAACGCGGAGCATTCGGCCGCTCGCTGATAAAGGCGCAGGAATATGGGCTACCAGCTCTCGGTTACGTCGCCGACTACAGCTCGATTCGCGCCGCCATGGGCGAAAAAATCACACCAAACATTGGCCAGGTTGCCGGATGGTCGTTAGAGGCCGGGCGGGTGGCGGTCAGCGTTAGCGATCAGCAAGGATTAATCCAGGATTTTCACACTCAATTACTGGTACTCGCCGACGGCGCCGCTGAAAACCTGTCGCGAGACAACTCCCTGGATTCATCGACGACGCGCGACTACGCTCAATGCGCGATTGTTGCCCAAGTACGCGCTGAAGCGCCTCGCCGCCACACCGCCTACGAACGGTTTACCCCCGAGGGGCCTCTGGCATTGCTACCCAATGAGGATGGATTCGCATTGGTCTGGTGCGTCAGTCGTGACCGAGCGCCAGGTTTGATCGGGATGAATGAAAAGGCCTTTCTGTCCCAGCTTGGTGAATCCTTCGGATCGCGCCTGGGTAGATTTGTCGATATCGGCAACAGACGGAGCTTTCCCTTGTCCTTGCGTTACCTGAATAAGAGCCCGGGTGAAAGAGTCGTTGCCATCGGCAATGCCGCGCAATCGCTGCACCCGGTGGCCGGACAGGGCTTGAATCTCGGTCTGCGCGACGCTTGGGAGCTCGCCGCTGCGCTGCTCGACCGGAACGCCTCGATCGCGCCTGCGCAATTCGCAGAAAATTTCATGCGGCAACGACAGGCCGACCGACGCCTGGAAATCGGCCTGACCGACTCGCTGGTGCGCATTTTTTCCCGGCCCGAACCCTGGTTGGGTGCCCTGCGCGGCGCTGCGCTGCTCGCCATCGACACCTTCCCTCCGGCAAGACGCCTTCTGGCGAAAACCATGATGTACGGATTGCGTTCGAATCGCCTGTTCTGAGCAGCCGCGTGATATTTTCGCGACATCGACGCTGCCAGGTGAAAAACGATTCAGTGTAAAATCGCCGGCCCCCCTCGATTTACCCTCTCATCGATTTCATCTAGAAATGGCCAACATGCAAATCGGCGCACATGTGTTGCGTAACAATTTACTTGTAGCGCCAATGGCTGGCGTAACAGACCGTCCGTTTCGCCAGCTTTGCAAAAAGTTCGGCGCGGGTCTGGCTGTGTCCGAAATGGTCGCATCGAACTCGCTTCTCTGGGGCAGCGAAAAAACGCGCCGCCGCGCCAATCACGATGGCGAAGTCGATCCTATCGCGGTGCAGATTGCGGGCGCCGATCCGAAAATGATGGCTGATGCCGCCCGCTATAACGTGGACGAAGGCGCGCAGATTATCGATATCAACATGGGCTGTCCTGCGAAGAAAATCTGTAATGCCATGGCCGGATCTGCCTTGCTTCGCGACGAATCTCTGGTGGGCCGGATACTGGAAGCGGTGGTCAATGCATCGAGCGTTCCGGTGACCTTGAAGTTTCGCACCGGTTGGGACACCATCAGCAAAAATGCGCTCACAGTCGCGCACATCGCCGAGCAAAGCGGCATTCGCATGCTTACCCTTCACGGACGCACCCGCGCCTGCGGGTTTTCAGGGCATGCCGAATACGACACCATTCGCGAAGTCAAACGCAGCACGCGGTTGCCGGTAATCGCCAATGGCGATATTGGAACCCCGGAAGAAGCCAAGCAGGTGCTTGAGTACACCGGCGCCGACGGTGTGATGATCGGACGCGCGGCGCAGGGACGTCCATGGATATTCCGCGAGATTGAATATTATCTGTCCACCGGACGGAAAATGGCGGCGCCGCTGGTATCGGAGATTCACGAAGTGCTGATCGAGCATTTGCATGACCTGCACGGGTTCTATGGCAGGGACAAAGGCGTAAAGATCGCCCGCAAGCACATCTCCTGGTACACCAAGGGCCTGGCGGGATCGGCCAATTTTCGTCAGCGCATGAACCAGATCGACAATTGCGAAGATCAGATAGCGGCGGTCGACGGTTTTTTCAGCCAGATGACGCAAGCGAGCCGGCATTTGCAATATCTGGAATTAGGCGATGAAATGCGGGATGCAATGAGTGGGCGCACAGAACGCGAGGAGGCGGTGGCATGACGACAAGCTTAAACGCGAGCGGTGAGATTGCCGACAGCGTTCGGCGAACGCTGGACCGTTACTTCAAGGATCTGGATGGTACTCGCCCGCAATCCATCTACGACATGGTTCTACAGCATGTCGAACGTCCGATGCTGGAAGCCGTGCTCCAACATGCCGAGGGCAACCAGACTGTCGCCGCTGAGATGCTGGGCATCAATCGCAATACCCTGCGCAAGAAAATTCACGCCCTGAAGATCAAGAGTTGAATCGATTGCGCCGATCACCTGAGCTCGCCCTGGCGACAACCATCGATTCATCATTATGAACATCACCCTGCGCCGCGCGCTCATCAGCGTATCGGACAAAACCGGTTTGGAGGCATTCGCCAGGACGCTCGTTGGCATGGGCGTCACCATTTTGTCCACCGGCGGCACCGCCAGGGCATTGGCGCAGGAAGGAATCCCGGTGACCGAGGTTTCCGATTACACCGGCTTTCCGGAAATGCTCGATGGCAGGGTAAAAACCTTGCATCCACGTATTCATGGGGGCTTGCTGGCGCGGCGCGATTTGCCCGGCCACATGCAGGCGATTCGCGATGCCGGGATCGAGCCGATCGACCTGGTGGTGGTCAATCTTTATCCATTCGAGAAAACCGTGGCGCGCGCCGATTGCACCCTGGAGGAGGCGATCGAGAATATCGACATTGGGGGCCCGAGCATGCTGCGCGCGGCTGCCAAGAATCATCGCGGCGTCGCGGTGGTGGTCGATCCCGATGACTATGCCGCGATCACGGACGAACTTCGCGCCAATCAAGGCTCGCTTGGGGCAGAGCGCCGCTTCGAGCTTGCGAAGAAGGTCTATACCCATACTGCGGCCTACGATGCGGCCATCAGCAATTATTTGACCAGTCTCGATGGCAGCGGCGGCCGCCGCGAGTGGCCCGATAGACTCACACTACAATTCGAGAAAATGCAGGAAATGCGCTATGGGGAAAACCCCCATCAGAGCGCGGCGTTCTATCGCGAATCAAAACCCTTTGCCGGGGCGATTGCCGATTACACGCAAATACAAGGCAAGGAACTCTCCTACAACAATATCGCCGATGCCGATGCCGCCTGGGAGTGCGTCAAAACATTCGATAGACCTGCCTGCGTCATTGTGAAACACGCCAATCCCTGCGGCGTGGCAGTCGGCGCGCGCTCGATCGATGCCTACCAGGCGGCGCTCGCCTGCGATCCCACATCGGCCTTTGGCGGCATCGTCGCGTTCAACCGGCCTGTGGATGGCGCTACCGCCGAAGCGCTGGCCAAACTGTTTGTTGAAGTTGTACTCGCGCCCGAAATAGACGATGCGGCACGCAAGATCATGTCGGCGAAAGCCAATGTTCGCCTGCTGGTGATTCCCGCCGGCCGTGAATTCTCCGCCTACGACCTCAAACGCGTAGGCGGTGGCCTGCTGGTGCAATCACCGGATAGTCGCAACCTGGCCGCCTCAGAATTGCGCGTGGTCACCCGCATCGCCCCGACACCCTTGCAACTTGAGGACCTGCTGTTTGCCTGGCGCGTGGCCAAGTTCGTGAAATCGAATGCCATCGTATTTTGCGCTGCGGGGCGAACACTAGGCGTTGGCGCGGGACAGATGAGCCGCGTGGATAGTGCGCGTATCGCCGCCATCAAGGCGCAAAACGCTGGCCTGTCGCTGGCGGGTTCGGTGGTCGCCTCGGATGCATTTTTCCCTTTCAAGGATGGTGTCGAGGTGGTGGCCAATGCCGGGGCCAAGGCCATCATCCAGCCCGGCGGCAGCATGCGCGACAACGAAGTCATTAGCGCGGCCGACGAACTGGGCGTCGCCATGGTATTCACCGGCGTGCGTCACTTTCGTCATTGATCGTTAAGATTTCATACTTGATTGAACAATTCCACGCTCGCCAGGAAACGTCTGGTTTGATATGAAAGTTCTGCGCTCACTATGAAACCTCTGCACTCACCATGAAACTTCTGCACTCACCATGAAACTTCTGCACTCACTATGAAACTTCTGCACTCACCATGAAACTTCTGGTCATAGGCGCTGGTGGGCGCGAGCACGCCATCGCGTGGCGCCTCGCGCAAAGCCCGCGTGTGCAGACCGTCTTCGTCGCCCCTGGCAATGCCGGCAGCGCCACCGAGGCCGGCGTCAAAAACCTGGACATCACCGATGCCTCGGCGCTTGCGGATTTTGCGGCGAACGAACCGATACACCTGACCGTGGTCGGCCCCGAAGCACCGCTCGCTGCGGGAATCGTCGATGCCTTCCAGGCAAGAGGCCTTAGAATCTTCGGACCATCGCAGGCCTGCGCGCAACTCGAGGCGTCCAAGGAGTTTGCAAAGACCTTCATGGCCGAGCACAGGATTCCCACGGCGGAGTACGCGGCCTTCTCGGATGCAGCCGCGGCGCACGCGTACGTGGAATCGAAGGGCGCGCCCATCGTCATCAAAGCCGACGGACTGGCCTCGGGAAAAGGCGTGGTTGTAGCGTCCAATCTGAGCGAAGCCCATAAGGCCATTGACTGGATGCTCATCGACCATGCCATGGGCAGCGCCGGCAATCGTGTGGTGATTGAGGAATTTCTGGACGGCGAAGAAGCCAGCTTCATAGTCATGTGCGATGGCCGCAACATTCTGACGCTGGCCACCAGCCAGGATCACAAACGACTCCTTGATGGCGACCTTGGTCCCAATACCGGCGGCATGGGGGCCTACTCCCCGGCGCCGGTAATCACACCCAAGATTCATTCGCGGGTGATGCGCGAAGTCATCCAACCGGTGATGAACGGCATGGCCGCCAGGGGAACGCCTTATTCCGGATTTCTCTACGCCGGCCTGATGATCAATTCGAAGGGCGACCTCAAGGTTCTGGAATTCAATTGCCGCCTCGGCGACCCGGAAACCCAGCCCATCATGCTGCGCTTGAAAAGCGACCTGTTCGAACTGTTCGAGTGCGCCGTAGAAGGCAAGTTGGATACGACTGAAGTCGAGTGGGACAGACGCGCGGCCCTGGGCGTAGTGCTGGCGGCGCACGGCTACCCCGAATCGCCACGTAAAGGCGATGTCATCGCCACGCTGCCCGCAGGGGAGGAGGATTTTCACGTATTCCAGGCGGGCACCGTGTTACAGGAGGGCAAAGTCATCACCGACGGTGGGCGCGTGCTGTGCGTCACTGCGCTGGGTGAATCGATCAAGATGGCGCAGCGGCGCGCCTATCAGGTGATCAATGAAATACGCTTTCCAGGCATGCAGTTCCGCCACGACATCGGGCATCGCGCGCTCGCCCCGCGGCATAGTTGACACAAGAATTTGCGGACCGCGCGCCATGAGCTTTGATTCCGGCGAAGTCAAAAGCTACCTGCATTGCCTGCAGGAGCGCATCGTTGCCGAGTTGGAGCGCTTAGACGGCAAGCCATTCACGAAGGACGCCTGGGCGCGCGAGAAGGACGACCCCTCCGGTCTGCAGGGCCACGGAAATACGCGCATCCTCGAGGACGGTGGCCTATTCGAGCGTGGCGGTGTGGCCTTCTCGCATGTGAGTGGCCCAAAACTGCCCGCCTCGGCCACCAGCGCCCGGCCGGAGCTTGCCGGTCGCGGCTTCGAGGCCATGGGCGTATCGCTGGTGCTGCATCCGCGCAACCCCTATTGCCCGACAGTTCACATGAATGTTCGCTTCCTGCTGGCACTGGCTGATGGCAAGGAGCCTATTTTCTGGTTTGGCGGCGGCATGGACCTCACGCCTTACTATGGTTTTGATGAAGACTGCCGGCATTTCCATCGCAGTTGTCGCGCCGCGCTCGCGCCTTTCGGCGCGGACACGCATGCACGCTACAAGCGCTGGTGCGACCAGTATTTTTTCCTCAAACATCGCAATGAACCGCGCGGCATCGGCGGAATATTCTTCGATGATTTGCATGAACCCGGTTTCGAAACAAGTTTTGCGCTGACCCGAAGTGTCGCCGATCACTTTCTACCCGCCTATGTGCCCATTATCGAGGCGCGCAACAGTCTCGCATTTGGCGAACGTGAGCGCGATTTTCAAGCCTATCGGCGCGGCCGCTACGTGGAATTCAATCTCGTCTGGGATAGAGGCACGCTATTTGGCCTGCAATCCGGGGGGCGCACCGAATCCATCCTGATGTCGCTGCCGCCGACCGTGAAGTGGCGCTACGATTGGAAGCCCCCCGAGGCAAGCGAGGAAGGACGTCTTTATCGCGATTATCTTCGCCCGCGCGAGTGGGCCGATGAAGAATAGCCCCCTGTAACAAGAAGTCAACATCCGGTTAGCCCATGCCTAGAATTGCACTGATCCACGCCACCGCGCTTGCGGTCGACCCGATTCGCGAAGCCTTTGCCCGATTGTGGCCGCAGGCCCGCACCACCAATCTGCTGGAGGATTCTCTTTCCGAGGATCTCGCCGCGAGCGGAAAACTGGACGCCGCCATGATCACCCGATTCGAAACACTGGCGCGTTATGCCGAGGCTAGCGGCGCGAATGCCATCCTGTTTACCTGCTCGGCGTTTGGCGAAGCGATAGACACCGCGGCAAAGCAAGTGCGCATCCCGGTGCTCAAACCCAATGAAGCGATGCTGGAGGAGGCGCTCGCTGCAGGGTCTCGAATAGGCATTGTGGCCACTTTTCAACCGACCATCCCTTCGATGGTGGAAGAGCTGCAGTTACTGGCCGATTTACGTAGTCGGAAGATCGAAATTCAAACCCGTCACGTGCCCGGTGCCATGGATGCGCTTGCCGCAGGCAAGGGCGAGGAACATGACCAGGCCATCGCCGCCGCCTTACCCGAACTGGGGCAATGCGACGTGGTCTTGCTCGCGCAATTCTCCATGGCACAGGCCGCGCGCCAGGCGCGCACCGTGCTGTCCTGCCCTGTGCTCACCAGCCCGGATAGCGCAGTCAACAAATTGCGCAAGATACTGAGTTGAGTCCCGATCAGCGACGGGGATAGTCTTCGTCTTCTCCTGCTCAATCCGCAATCCCCACATCCGCGCTCGCCCGGTAATGCCGGTTGGCCTCGTCAATCCTGTTTGTGGCGTCGAACAATCGCCCCAGCGCAATATGCGTTGCGCGGGTGACTTCGATGGCAAGGCTTGCCTCCAGATAGCTTTGCGCCTTGCCCCACAATTCCCGCTCCATGCATAACCTCCCCAACACCGACAACAGCATCGCATCACGCGTATGGCTTAGCAACCAGCGCTCGCCGTGCTCGATACGAAGCAGGCTGTCCGGGGCCTTGCATTCTCCGTAGAGCCGCACCAGCTCTGGCTCCCAGGCCGACCCAAGGGCATCTTCAATCAGGCGGTGAGCGGCGCCGCAATCGCCACTCTGCATGAATGCGCGCGCCGCGGCCGTCGCGGTTCTCGCGTGCACGCGCTGCTCGCGCGGCAATTTCCGCCAGAACTCACCAAGGCGCGAAGAATCCTGCGACAGGCGCTCGAGTTGCGCGATGTGGGCGCCACTGGCCATGCTCTGCAGCGCATCGGGCGTCAACGCACCGCGCTTGGCCAGTTGCTGCGCGAGGCGCACCACCTCCTCCCAATTGCCCAATGCCTGCTCGCAGCGCAACAGCAATTGCTGGCTGGACAAATGGCGCAATCCGCCGGCGTGCAATTCGACGATGAGATTTTTTGCTTCGTCGAAGCGGTGCTCTTCGGCAAGCAGTTCGGCAGTAACGGCGAGACGCGCGTTGCGCCATTCGGGTTCGGCGGCGCGCGCACGCTCCAACCACTCATCGCGCCGTTTGAAGTCGCGCCGGCGTTGCGCTGCTCTTGCGCCGATCAGGCTCGCCAAGGCAGGCGACGCACCGTTCTCCCAGGCTTCACCGGAAAGCTTATCGACGCGCGCGTAACGCCCCTCCAGGAGCGCTTGCATCGCATCCACCAGGGCCAGTCGCGCCCGCGTTTCGCGTTGACGCAGCCGGAAGGCGCGCACGTGAGCGGGTAAGTTAAGAGTATTAGATGCCACCCGCACCAGAAAATACCCGGCTAGGAATCCACCCACCAGCACCAGTATCGCGAATAGCAAGGAGATTTCGATACGCCATGGCGGCAGGGTGATGAGGACATAGCCGTCATCCTGCAAAGCTAGCGACAAGGCCACCGCCGCCGCAAATGCGCCGATCACCCACAGCAATCCCCTCATGGCACGGCTCCGGGCGTTGTCGCGGCGCCGCTCATCGTGTCGATTTGTCGCGGGCGGTCTTAAAGCTGTGAACCGCAGCAAGGCTTTCGGCGACACTAGGTGGTTCGATGCTGATAGCGCTGGCCGATACTTGTTTGAGCGTCGCACCCGCGGCGATAACCGACTTTGAGCGCATATCGAAATATCGCGTCAACCAGGCGTTGGCGGCCGCAAGGTCGGCGCGCAACACCGGCTCATTGCGATTGAGCAATGCTAGGCGCGCGTTCAATAATCGCAATTGCAGGTTGTGTTTCAGAAAATAGGACTGCGTGGGCGAGAGCAGGGGCGCCTCTGCTTGCTCGATGTTGCGCACCCGCACCAATTGTCTCAACTCATCCCAAATGCCGGTTCCAAGGCGAGCCCAGAACCCTTGCTCGAGAGGTTCACTGTCGCGCGGCGCCACCGCCCGCTCATCAGCGGACAAAGGCAGACCCTCTATCGCCGCGATCACATAATCGATCTTGAGCGCAAGGCCCACCACATCCACATTGGGCGCTGACTTGAGCCGCTCGATGTCCTGTGCCAAGGCCTTGCGAACAGAAATCAGTTGCGGCCGTTCGGAACCCGCCAGGCGCGCATCCGCGGTCTGCAATGCAACCAGTGCGGCTTGCACGTTGCCGGCGAGTTGCAACTGTTGCGAGGCGATGGCGAGGATTTGCTCCACTTCGGCCAGCACCCATTCATCGCGTCCTCGGGACAAATCCTGATAGAGCGATTCCAGCGCCAATTGCTGGTTTTGCGATTCGGCCAGACGCGATTCCAGTTGCACAATTCGTACTTGCGCGTCGCGCACCGACTCCTGCGCCTGGCGCGCGGCGGCACGCGCGTCGCGGCTGTCCGAATCGGTTTCGCGAAGCTTGCCGGCCAACTCACCGCGCAAGGCCTGCACATCGCCGCGCGTATCGATCCACATCCACGCCAGCGCCGCAGCCAGCAACACGGCCACGCCAGGAACCCATCTAGGCAGATGGGCGGTGCTACCGGCAACGCTGAATTCGGCACGATTCTCCGCGTCGTTCACGGGCAAGCGCTCACAGCAGTGCGTTGATGGATGAGCCGGGATTGATACTTATTCATGGACCTCTCACACTTTAGCAAAAAATGCAGCCAAACCTTCCGCGATTGCGTGGTCGCCACCGATGGCAACGATGGCCTGGGTGAACCCCATCTCGCGGGCAGCTTCGGCCACGCGTGGATGCGGCACGAAAACCGGCATTGCCAGAGCCAGGCTCCGGTGCTCGGCGCCTGACATTTCAAGCAGGTTACGCAATGCTTCGCCGCTGGCCGCGCAAATGGCCTGCACCCTGCCGGCGTGCAAACGCGCCAACAAGCCTGACATATCGACCGCGGGCCGCGCCCGCCGGTAGCATTCGGCGTATTCCACGCGCGCGCCGCGTTGCGCGAGCACGCGCCCGAGATGCTCGCGGCCGCCATCGCCGCGAAATATCACCACATTCTGGCCGGCCATCTCCTGCAACTCAGGTAGCGCGGCAAGTGCGTCGCTATCGCCAGGCGCGGCGGGCGCCAAAACGTCTTTCATACCAAGCTCGGCAAGCGCGTCGGCGGTTCCGCGGCCAACCGCAGCCATTCGCACACCGGGTGGCCAGTGGCGTGTCGCGCGTACGATCTTAGCGCCCTCGCGTGCCGCGCTTGGGCTCACGAAAATCGCCCACTCGAAGGTATGCAGCCTGGCAATCAGCGTCGCCAGGCGCTCCGGGCGCGGCGCCGAGAGAATAACAATCGCCGGAAGCAGGATGGGCTCGCCACCCTCGGCGCGAATCATTGAAGCCAAGGCGTCGCCCAGGCCCGCCGGCCTGACAATCAGAATGGCATTGCCGCGCAATTTCTCGCCCATGCCCTGATCGTCCATCTGAATTCAGCGAACGAGAATGCGGTCGGCGCCGGATTCGCGCAATTGCGCGGCCAAGCGCTCACCCAGGCGGTCCGCATCCTCGGGATTGCCGCGGAGCTCAGCACGCAATACGGTGCGGCCGTCCTGCGTGGCGACCAATCCACGCAAACGCAACTGGCCCGCCTCTATTTCACCGAAGACAGCAAGGGGCAACTGGCAACTCCCAGAAAGCGCGCGGCTCGCGCAGCGTTCGGCGCGAACGCAGACATCGGTATCGCTGTCGTTCAATCGCGCCAACAGCCCAATGAGATCGCTGCGATCCTCCCGGCATTCGATCATCAATGCCCCCTGACCCGGCGCTGGAAGGCTGTGCTCGGTGTCGATAAAACCGGCAATCCGCCCCCCCAAACCCAAACGCTTCAACCCGGCCGCGGCCAATATCAGCGCGTCATATTCGCCACGATCGAGCTTGGCGAGCCGTGTATCCAGATTGCCGCGCACCGGCACTACATCGATATGCGCCAGTCGTTCACGTATTTGCGCCTCGCGACGCAGGCTAGAACTACCCACGCGCGCACCGTGCGGCAGAAGATCGAAATTACGATATCGCGTGGACACCCAGCAATCGCGCGGGTCTTCGCGCTTGAGCGTGGCCGCGATGTGAAATCCCGGCGGCAACACCATAGGCACATCTTTAGCCGAATGCACCGCGAAATCCGCGCGGCCCTCGATCATGGCGACTTCAAGCTCCTTGACGAACAGGCCCTTGCCGCCGATTGCCGACAGACTCACATCAAGAATTCGGTCGCCTTGGGTACTCATCCCCAGAATTTCGATGGCGCGCGAAGGATACAACTGCAGCAAGGCGTCCCGAACGTGCTCGGCCTGCCACAAGGCAAGACGGCTTTCGCGAGATGCGATAACGATACGATCAGTATTCACGCTGGAGACCGGATGAGGATGGGGTTTTGTGCAATGGGGTGGTCTGCGGTGATGTGCAAGCCACCTTATGGGCGCCTCTGGCCTATCTGTAGATCCACATCAGTGTAGACACGTCCGGGCTGCTTGCGAGTGCGACGATATTAGCATGCACGCATAGCGCGCCATCCGTCGCGCAGATTTCACCGCGCCTGCCCATGTCTGGGGGCTCACGGTTCTATCAGCGTTTCACCAGCGACTTGACCGCGCCCCACTGCCGCCGGCTCACCGCGATCGGCTCGGCGTACCCATCCAGGCGCAACGCCCAATGACCGATCTCCTGCCCCCCTTCCTCGTCAACCGGCGCGGCGGGCAAGCACTCGGCGCCACGAATCCGATCTACCGCAACCAGGCAATTGCGATGCACTCGTATGAATCGGCCTTTGGACTCCTGCTCAATCTGGGCAAGCGAATCCTCGATCAGAAACTCGCGTTCGCGCGTGTGCACGGTAACGTACTTCAACTCGGCCTTGAGAAACAACACCTCCTCCACCGGGATCAGATGGACGCGCCCGCGTTCTGCTGAACTGAAATAGCGACGCGGCCCCGGATCGACGCGCTCCAAATACTCGCGCTCCGGGCCGCTGCCTACCCGGAATTTTCCCAATGCCGCTGCCAGACGCGCCGCGCGCACCGGTTTCAACAAATAATCGATGGCATTGAGTTCGAACGCCTGCACCGCGTATTGATCGTGCGCCGTGACAAATATCACCCCAGGTGGCATCTCCAGCACTTGCAGATGACGCGCGAACTCGATACCGCTCATGCCCGGCATGTGAATATCGACCAGAGCCAGCTCGGCGCGGCAATCAGGAAGCAAGGCAAGCGCCTGAACGCCGCTGGCGGCTTCGCCGACAACCTGATTGGGCGTGTCTGCCGAACAATCGGCGAGCACTTCGCGCAGGCGCGCGCGCGCGGGCGCCTCGTCATCGACCAGCAGAATTCGAAGGCCAGGGTTCATACGCGTTGGTTCATGGATGCGTTCAGGATGGGCGTTCATGCCGGCGCACTCATGCCTTGTGTGCGTCGGAGACCCTGAAGGGAACTGAAATCAGGATTCGAAAGCGATTATCCAGGATGGATGTCTCCAGAGAAGCCTCGACATCGAAGTGCAAAGCCAGCCGCTCGCCGATATTGGCGAGCGCCATGCGATTGCCCTGACGATGCTGATGCTCCGGCCAATAGGGATTGGATAACTCAAGCTGCATCTGGTCGCCGGCTCGACGCACGTTGATCTCTATTTTTCCGGGCGCGGCGCCCGGTTCGATGCCGTGATAAACGGCATTCTCCACCAGCGGCTGCAGCAGCATGGAGGGCAGCATGGCGGATGCACACGATGGGTCGACATGCCATTCTACAATCAGCCTGTCGCCCAGACGTAAATTCTCCAGATCCAGATAACACCGGGTAAGGGTGACTTCCTCATCCAATGTCACCAGATCACGGTTATCGCGCATGACGCTGCGAAACAGGTCGGCCATATCTTCCAGCGCGGTTTCCGCGCGCCGCGGGTCGCTGCGCATCAGGGAAAGCACGGCGTTGATGCTGTTGAACAGGAAATGGGGTCTGATCCGCGCCTGCAAAGCCTGCAGCCGAGCCTCGGCCAATGCCGGTGAAAACGCTCGCTGCCAAAGCGAGAAGTACGCCGCCAATCCAAGCGTCAGCAACAGGGCGTAGACCGCGCTCCACATTGCGTCGGCCCGACCCAGACCCAACTGCCCCAAGCCCGCGCTCACCCCAGCGGCAATCGATGCTGTCAGCATCAAGGTCATGGCAAGGCCGGCGAGGTAGCCCAGTCTTCGCAACAGGCGACTCAGCAAATGCAGGCTCACCAAAGCCGCCAGTAAAGACGGCTCCAGCGTGGTGGCAATCAGCGCGAACTGATCGACGACTTCGCGCAGTTCTGCGCTACGCAGCAACGCGGTGACCAGGCCAGCCAAATTGACCGCCAGCAACACCCGCGTCATCACCCCCAGATTGCGAAAATCGGGGAGCGGGCCGAACGTTTGCCTTATACTTATGGGCTTGCTTGCGTTCAATGAAGTGATGGCACGGGCCGGTTCGTTTTGATGAATTCGCCCGAGTGCCAAGCACTCAGACACGGGCGACAAAATCCGATCACAAAAACAGTCCACTGCATTTTATGCCAAGAAAATCTCCGTTCCCCAGGAACAAAGTCCAAAAATTGCCCAAGAGCGCGCAGAAGGGCTCGACCCATGGCGGCAACTCTGCCTGGTCGGGACGCTTCGCCGAACCGGTCGCCGAGCGTGTCAAGCGTTACACCGCATCGGTGGATTTCGACCGGCGCCTGGCACAGGTCGACATTCGCGGTTCGCTCGCGCATGCGCGCATGCTCGCCACCACTGGCATCATCACGCGGGGCGACCTAGCGGCGATCGTGCGTGGCATGAAAGCGATTCAACACGAGATCGACACCGGCAGCTTCCCCTGGTCGCTGGATAACGAAGACGTGCATTTGAACATCGAGCGTCGCCTCACCGCCCTGGTGGGCGAAGCGGGTAAGAAATTACACACCGCGCGCTCACGCAATGATCAGGTGGCCACCGACGTGCGCCTGTGGCTGCGCGGGGAGCTCGATGGCATCGTCGTCCTGATGAAGTCGCTGCGGCGCGCGCTGGCGACCCTGGCGCTAGAGCACGCCGCGCTCATCATGCCCGGATTCACCCATATGCAGGTTGCGCAGCCGGTAACGTTTGGACATCATTTGATGGCCTATGGCGAGATGTTCGAACGCGATACGCTGCGCCTTCTCGATTGTCGAAAACGGCTGAATGTGTCGCCCCTGGGAGCGGGTGCGCTGGCCGGCACCACCTTTCCGATACGTCGCGATCAAGTAGCGCGCGAACTGGGCTTCGATGGCTTCTGCGCCAATTCACTCGACGCGGTCTCTGACCGCGATTTCGCCATCGAATTCTGTTCCTGTGCCGCCATTTCCATGATGCACCTGTCGCGCCTTTCGGAAGAATTGGTGCTGTGGATGAGCCCGCGGTTCGGATTTGTAGGCTTACCCGACCGCTATTGCACCGGCTCGTCGATGATGCCGCAAAAGAAAAATCCGGATGTTCCGGAACTGGCGCGTGGCAAGAGCGCGCGCGTGTTTGGTGATCTCATGGCACTGCTCACGCTGATGAAGGGCCAACCGCTCACTTATAACAAGGACAACCAGGAAGACAAGGAACCGCTGTTCGACGCCGTCGACACTCTGCGGGAAACGCTCGCCATATTCGCGGAGATGATGCCCGGCATCAGTGTTCATCCCGAGCGCATGCTAGCCGCGGCACGCGAAGGCTACGCCACCGCCACCGACCTTGCCGATTACCTGGTAAAAAAAGGTGTGGCATTTCGCGACGCCCATGAAATCGTGGCACGCGCGGTGCGTCACGCAGAATTGCAAAAGCTGGATCTGGGCGAATTGCCGCTCTCTGAGCTGCAGCGTTTTTCCCCGAAGATCGGCACCGACGTGCGGCGCGCGCTAACCCTCCAAGGATCTGTCGCCGCCCGCTGCCACCCAGGCGGCACCGCGCCAATACAGGTACGCGCAGCTGCCCGCCGCGCTTTGCGCCAAGTTTGATCCCTTAACGCGGCAACGACACCTGGGGGCGGTAACGGGGAACGAGAAGAGAGGCCCGCCCTGTCTTCCTGTTCCGAAGCTTTCCTGGCTTATTTCTTCTCCAGCAACTTCTGTAACTCACCCGACTGGTACATCTCGCGCATGATGTCCGAACCACCGACGAACTCCCCGTTGATATAGAGCTGAGGGATGGTCGGCCAGTTGGCGTACTCCTTGATACCCTGGCGGACGTCGGCATCTTCCAGCACATTGACCGTGTGCAAGGATTCGGCGCCAGATGCTTTGAGCAACTGAATCGCATTGGCGGAAAATCCGCATTGCGGAAACTGCGGAGTGCCCTTCATAAACAGTACAACCGGATGGCCGGTGACGGTTTCATGTATGCGTTGCCTGGCGTCCATCGAATGCTCCAAGGGGTTGATTTTGAATTTAATTTCGAATTATCTTTGGAATTAAATTCGAAATTAACTTCCGAACCTATTGCCGAATTAATCTTATGACAGAACTTTATACCCAACTAAATTTGTCGGGATTTTAACGCTGGCACGGCAATCGGTCAAACCACGGATGCGCTTGTGTCGGATAGGCTTGCCGTGCCTGCGCAAATCGTGCCAAAACGCGCTTGCACGGTTCGTGCAATCCCGGCCAGATCCCGATGGTCGCAGATCTGCGTAAAACCGAGTTGCTGCAACATGCGAACACAAACCTCGCCTTGATCATGCCCATGCTCCAGCAAAAGCCAGCCACCGGGCAGCAGGTAATCAACCGCCGCCGCAGAAATAGCTTCGATGCACTCCACACCCTCGACTCCCGCCACCAAGGCCTCACAAGGTTCAAAACGCAGATCACCCTGCGTTAAATGCGGATCACCCAGTGCGATGTAGGGCGGATTGGAGACCACCATATCGAATCGCTCGCCTTGCAATGCCGAGAACCAGTCGCTTTTCATGAATCTCACTTCAGCACCGTGGCGCCTGGCATTGGCGCGTGCCATCTCCAAAGCCCCAGCAGAGGCATCGCAGGCGATGACTTCGGCGGCAGGGTAATGATGTGCAATAGCAATGGCAATTGCGCCGCTGCCGGTACCCAGATCCAACACCCGTGAGCCCTCGCGCAGGAGAGGCAGCGCGCAATCGACCAATAGTTCGGTTTCGGGTCGAGGAATCAAAACCGCGGGTGACACCGAGAACGACAGCCCATAGAACTCGCGCTCGCCGGTGAGATAGGCCACCGGCTCGCCGGCGCTGCGGCGCTGATGCAGTGCCTGAATTTGTGCAGCGGCGCGGTCATTTATTTCCTCGTTCTCGTGCGCGCTGATCCAGACACGCTCGACGCCCAGCGCATGCGCGGCGAGCACGCGCGCCTCGAGCCGGTCCAGGCCGCTTGTTTTGAGAATCGCGGCAAGGCTTGCCACGCCGCCCTCAAACGACTTCGGCCAGTTGCGCCAGTTGCTCGGCCTGATGTTCGGCCACCAGGGCGCCGGTCAACTCGCTCAGATCGCCATCCATGATGTCGGCGATTTTGTAGAGCGTGAGATTGATGCGATGGTCAGAGACTCGACCCTGCGGAAAATTGTAGGTACGGATGCGCTCCGAGCGATCCCCCGAACCGATCAGCGACTTGCGAGTCGCGGCTTCCTTGGCCTGCTGCGCGCGCGTTTGCACGTCCTTGATACGCGCCGCCAGCACGGCCATGGCGCGCGCACGGTTGCGGTGCTGCGAGCGATCGTCCTGGCATTCCACCACGATGCCGCTGGGCAGGTGGGTGATACGGATCGCCGAATCGGTTTTGTTGATGTGCTGCCCGCCCGCGCCAGAGGCGCGAAATGTGTCGATTTTGAGATCGGCGGGGTTCAATACCACCTCGGCCAGTTCATCGGCCTCGGGCATCACCGCAACGGTGCACGCCGATGTGTGAATACGCCCCTGCGTTTCGGTGTCGGGTACGCGCTGCACGCGATGTCCGCCAGATTCGAATTTCAATTTTGAATACGCGCCCTGGCCACTGATTCGCGCGATCACCTCCTTATATCCGCCGACCTCCCCTTGATTTTCCGAGACGATTTCCACCTGCCAGCGATTGCGCTCGGCGAATCTTGCGTACATACGGAACAAATCCCCGGCGAACAAACCCGACTCGTCTCCGCCGGTACCAGCACGAATTTCCAGAAAAATATTTCTATCGTCATTGGGGTCCTTGGGGAGAAGCAGCTTCTGCAGATTCTCCTCCAGCTCCACCAGATGTTGCCTGCACGAGCGTATCTCTGTTTCGGCATAGCTTTTCATTTCCGCGTCGCCCAGCATCGCCTCGGCGTCGGCTGAATCGCCAAGAGTTTTGCGGTATTGACGGAACATTTCGGCGATGGGATCAAGCTCGGAGTGTTCGCGGGTCAAGCGCCGGTATTGATCCATGTCGCGCGTGATGCCTTCGGAACTCAAGATGGCGCCAAGCTCATCCAAGCGCCTCGAAAGCTGATCGAGTTTTGCCTCGATACTCGCTTTCATCGGTCGCCCTCGCTCAATTGAGCGTCCCTAGAAACACTATCTTTAGACTCACCGGGTTGCAAATTACTGTCTTCCAATCTGTAGAGTCGCGTGACCGCGCGCCTCAATTCGTCGTTCCAGGTATCGCCCTGATTCAATGCTTGCGTGGGCGCGTGCAGAAGTTTATTGGTGAGACCATGGGAGAGCGCACTCACCACCGCCTTGGGATCATCGCCACGCGCAAGCGACTTCAAAGCGCGATCCAGCTCCGCGCGCCTTGCTTGTTCTCCCGAATCGCGCAATTGCTTGATCAATGGCACGCGCTCGCGGCCACGCATCCAATGCAGAAACGAATCCACCTGCGTCTCGATGATCGCTTCGGCCTGAACCACCGCACCCTGGCGCTCATCCAGTCCATCTCGCACCAATTCCGCCAAATCGTCGATGCAATACAAGAACACATCATCCATTGTCCCCACTTCGGGCTCGATATCGCGCGGAACGGCCAGATCCACCATGAATACCGGACGATGGCGGCGCGCGCGTATGGCGCGCTCCATCATCCCTTTGCCGATGATGGGCAGGGATGAGGCGGTACACGACACCACGATGTCATAGTCTGCGAGCACCTCGGGCAACTCGCGCAGCAACAAGGCGCGCGCATTGAAGCGTTGCGCCAGCGATTCGCCGCGCTCCATGGTGCGATTGGCGAAAGCCATCGCACGCGGTTGTTGCGCGGAAAAATGCGTTGCACATAACTCGATCATTTCACCCGCGCCGACAAACAGAACCTTTTGATCGGCGAGGCTTTCGAAAATCCGCGCTGACAGCTTCACTGCGGCGGCGGCCATCGACACCACATTGGCGCCGATGCGGGTGTTGCTGCGGACGTCCTTGGCCACAGAGAAACTTTGCTGAAACAGGCGATTCAGCGTGGTCCCAAGCGTTCCGGCCGAATGCGCGGCGCGCACCGCGTCTTTCATCTGCCCCAGAATCTGCGGCTCACCCAGCACCATAGAATCCAGGCCCGAGGCGACGCGAAACGCATGCCTCACCGCCTCGCCTTGCGGCAAAGCATAGACATGGGGCTTCAACTCCTCGGTCGACACGCCGTGGTAGTCCGCCATCCAATCCAGCGCCTGCGAAGGATCGCCCGACGCGCCATAGATCTCGGTGCGATTGCAGGTGGAGATAATCGCCGCCTCGGTTACAGGCTTCGCTCTCACCAACTCGGCCAGCGCCACCTGCAAACGCTCGGCCGCGAACACCACCCGCTCGCGCAATTCGAGCGGCGCGGATTGATGATTCATGCCGAGGGCGAACAACTGCATGGACATGGCTGAATATGACTAGGACTAATAAGTATCAGGGCGGTCTAAGCCGCGATTATAGACCAGCCCCTCCCGCCATCTCCTTGATACAGTGGCGAAATGCCCGGCAAAATACGCCGTGTTTATGATTTGAAAGGCGTCTTGACGATAGTACCGTTGGGCTGCACCACCCACTTTTCGCTTTGAAACGTTTTGCCGTTCAAAGTTGCGGCCATCCAATCCGCCACCAGCGTCCCCGGGAAAGGGCCGAGATTGGCGGCGGGAACGTTACCCACTGAGTGGCGCGATTCCTGATAGACCACCAAGCGTTTCTTGCCGCGTACAGCGCGCATCAATGCTTCAGTGTGTTTCAGCGGGCTCAATTCGTCGAATTCGCCAGTCAGACAGAGGTAGGGCACACGGATCTTTTGCGCGTGGCCTTCCCAGGTGAGTGACTTGCGGAATTCGTCAAACGCGGCCTCGTCGGTGTAGCCCGACATGTACATGAAGCGCATCTTGAAAGTCGGCGACGCTTCTTCAAAGATCGAATGAAAGCCCGGCTCATGACACACCGAGGTTGCCGCCACGGCGCGGATGCGCGGTTCGTGAGCCGCCGCAATGGTGGCAAAGAATGTACCAAAAGAGGTGCCGTTGATACCGATGCGCGTGGGGTCTGCTTCGCGCCGGCGCGCGAGCCAATCGAAACAGGCGCGCCCCGTGGCCATCCAGTCCTCCATGGTCACCGGCACGCCCACCACCGCACTCTCATACTGACCCGGCCCGTCGATGGCAAGCACCGCCATGCCGCGCGCGAGCCAGCGATCGCCATTCAATGCAACGCTGATCTCCTTATAACTATCCATGCCCGGAACGACAATAACCACCGCAAGCCGGCCACCACGATAACCAGGCGGCAAGTGAAACCATGCGGGAATACGGCCGCCGGGTACCTTGATCCAGACCTCTTCGACGCGGTGGTCGGCCAGCTTCGCATAGCGCGTGTAACACTCGCGCTTTTTCGCGTTGTAGAACAGGTTTTGCGCGTCGTTCTTGTCGATCGGCCATTGCGCCGCACCCCAGTGGACGCTGGCCATGAAGTAATTGTCACGCGCGGTGACCAAATCGCCATTGCGCTCGGCGGCAACCGCCTTCGCCTCACGTCGCCGCGCTACCGATTCAAACACCGGCGCCGCATCGGCGAGTTTGTTTATGCGCTGTCGTATGCCTGCCATGTCGGCATTAGCCTCGACACCCATCGGCGAAGAAATATAAATTGAGCGCGGCTGGTCCCAGTCCATGCCGACCGAGCGGATGGTATTGTCGATAGTCCAGCGCTGCTCTATCCAGCGCCGCGTGACGGGGCCGCCGTGCGCATTGGCGCTCGTATCCTTGATATCCGGCTTGGCAAGCGCGGGATTGCCAGGGGAGGCGAGCTTCTTTGTGGCCATGCTGATTCTCTCCTTATTCGAAATCGATAATATTGAGCGCCAAGGCTAGCGATTTGGCGTGTAAAGAGCAAGACTCCCCTAGCCAAGGCGATTGCCGGGGCATGAGTCGGGCTTGTCCTCCTGCGCGAAGAAATACCGGGCTATCGTCCCTGCTTCAGTTCTGGGGCCGCGCGGAATCCGGCCGCATGGGCGCAGCCGAGCATCGGGGACACCTCCTATCAGGGAACGGTTCAAGGATAGGCTGATTACCGCGATCGCATACATCGCAATCTGGCGCGCTCCGGATGTCGCGCTATCGGTTAAGATCGCCACCGAATTTCACCATCCGAAAATCCCAGGAGCAAGCATGAAGATATGTCATTACAACGCCAATCAAGCGGGCGCCGTGGTCGGCGACAAGGTCTATAACATCGGCGACGCGCTGGTCAAAGCCAATCATGTGCGCGCCGGCTACACCATGCTGGAGGTAATCGACGCTCTGGCCAACAACCCGGCCGCCATGAATGTTGCGCGCGAGGCAGGTTCATCGGGTGCATCGGTTGCGCTGTCTTCGGTGAAATTGCTCGCCCCCATCACCAATCCAGGTTCCTTATGGGCTGCGGCCTCCAACTACCGCGCACACCAGGCTGAAATGATCGGCCGCGTCGGCAGCTACGTGCGTACCGACATGACACCCGACGAACTGATGGCCGAGTTCTTCCTGAAACCCACATCGTCCATCGTCGGACCCGGCGGTCCTATCGTGCTGCCGAAAGTTTCCAAGCACGTCGATTTCGAGTGCGAGCTGTGTGCCGTGGTCGGTACGCGCGCAAAAAATGTGAGCGAGGAAAATGCTTACGACATCATCTTCGGCTACACCATTTGCTGGGATATCAGCCAGCGCGATCCCTGGGGCATCGGCAAGCACAACACCCGCAATATCCGCAAGGGCTTCGACTCCTTCTCGGCCCTGGGCCCATGGATCGTCACCAAAGACGAGATCCCCGATCCCCAGGACCTCAACATCAAAGTTCTGCAAAACGGCAAAGAAGAAATGACCGCGCATACCGGCGACATGATCTGCAACCTGCGTCAGCACATTCGTTTCCTGACCAGCTGCCTGACCCTGCGCCCCGGCGATCTCATCACCACCGGCACCCCGGCCGGCGTGTCGCGCCTTGCCCCCGGCGACAAGCTTCACGGCACCATCGACAAGATCGGCAGCATGGAACTGGATGTAGTCGCGGACGTCTGATTAAATCGTATTAATTTGAAACAATTATTGAAGAAATAGTCCGAATAACGTACTGATTTTGACTATTTCGTTCCTATTTATAGGATAGTTACTGCCTCATACCAAAGGACCAGGCGGCAATTGACGAACACCTCATTTGCCGCCATCGCCTGGTCACATCCCGCCCGTAATCCTCGCAATGAGTGCTGCGGCATCCTCGGGTTCGGTATCTGAACGCCATGCCACGTGTCCGTCAGGACGCACCAGCACCAATCGCCTCTCATAGAGCGCCGCAATAGCGGCATCATCGATGGCAAAAATCGATAGCGGCACACCGGCCTCACGCGCGGCGCTTTGCAGGATTCCCCCTCCAGGCGCGGCACGCCCCAGGCGCAGTAGAACGAAGCCTGCTCCGAAAAGATCGAGCGTCGAGCGTCCATCGGCAAGCCACGCATGCGGGGCGCGATGGCCGGGTCGCGTGGTAGGCGTATAACTTGCAGTCTCCTGCGGCGGTAGCGGCGTGCCATCGGGCACGATAAGCGGCGAATCCTCGTAGCGATAACCCAAATGCACGCCGATGGGCGCGAAGTGTTTGATCTTGGGTGGCAGCTTCGCGGCAACGGCGATGCGAGCGTCCTGGCCTTCTGCGTCATCGGCTTCTATGCTCGCCGGCACCTTAAACAAATCGCCGCTTCGAGCGTAGTTGTCTGCCGCCTCCAGCGTATTGAACTGCCCCACCGGACGGCGCTCGCTGTCGTAACTCGCCAGCAGATTTTCACCTCCCCAACCCGCTTCTACCGCCGCGATTTTCCAGGCCAGATCCGCCGCATCCGCAATGCCGGTGTTCATGCCAAAGCCTCCTGTGGGAACGAACAGGTGACAGGCATCTCCGGCAAGAAACACGCGCCGGGAGCAAAATCGTTCGGCGACCAACTGGCGCGGCAGCCAGTCCTGCACCGAGAGAATCTCGATATCAAGTGCCTCGCCAATGGCGCTTTGCACCAGTTTTACGGGATCAACTGCTTTGTTGAGTTCGCCTTCGTTACTAAGGTCGCCCTCGTCGGCGGTTTCGTCTGCACCCGGGTAGCGATTGAACACCCATTCTCCGCCGCCATTGATGGTGTAGATGGTTCCCCCCGCACCCGGTGCGAGCACCCAATACATCACTGCGGGATCTGCTTTGAGACGCTCATCCAGGGCCGGCGAGCGAAAGTGGATGCCGCGTGCCTGGCCCAGCGTACCGCGACCTTCCAGGCGGATACCAAGACCTGCGCGCACCGTCGAGTTCGCGCCGTCGCAACCAACGAGGTAGCGAGCTGTCACCGAGTGCGTGGCGCCGTTCGCTCCGTCTATCAGACGCGCCACGACACCGCCGTCATGCTCATCGAACCCGGCCAGGCGCCAACCGAGACGAATTTGCACGTTCGCAAGTTTCGCCAAGTGCGCGCGCAGCATGCGCTCCAGCGGCGACTGCGCAACCCAGGTCTTGAAATACGGCGATGCGGCTATTTCAGGAGTCGACCGCGTCAGCGATTCTTTATCGTGATCAAGCGCGGCTATGGAAGGAAAGCGAAAGCGGAAGATCTCGCGCCCGAGCATTCGCGTCACATATACGACGTCCAGGGGCCGATTGCGCGGCACGCCGGCGTCAATTACATGCTGATCAAGACCGAGCCGCCGAAAATGCTCCATCGAGCGCACACCGATGGAGATAGCGCGCGGGTGCGGATGAACCTGAACCTGAGGATCGACAATCACGCTTGCCACACCACGCCAGGCGAGATCTGCGGCAAGCGTCAATCCTACCGGCCCGGCGCCGGCGATAAGCACGGGAATTTCACCCGATACCGCACCCTCTTGCGTAAGCATAATTAATGACTATTTATCGATGGAATGATGTGAATGCATGAATCAACGACAGAAATGAATCCCGAATTTGAATATTTTTTCCCACCTGGGGGCAAATCACTCCGGCTTCAAACCCAGCGTATTGACCACGCGGCCGATATTATCCACGTCACTCTTGATCTGGCGGGCGAAGTCTTCGGGCGCGCTGGCGCTCGGTGACATCACGGTAAGCGTACTCATCTTGGAGGTGAGCGAGGCATCGCCCAGGGCTTTGCCAGCCTCGATATTGATACGATCAACCATCGGCCTGGGTAGGCCCGTCGGCCCGAGAAGGCCCCACCACACCACCAGGTTGTAGGCGCTTGGCAGCGCCTCGTTAATAGTGCCCACCTCGGGGCGCAGGCGGCTGCGGGTCTTGTCGACGAAGGCAATGAGTTTGAGTTTTCCTGCCGCGGCGTGTTGATTAAAACTGTTCAGGTCGGCCAGGTATAAATCGATGCGTCCGGCGATGAGGTCGTTGACCGCCATGGTCGAGTTGTTTCCGGCATAGGGCACGTGCAGCATCTGCGTGCCCGCGGCCATGTTGATCGCCTCGCCTTGAAGGTGGGCGCCTGAGCCGATGCCGGTGGTGGCATAGCTCAGCTTCCCCGGATTCTGCTTGGCATAATCGATGAGTTCCTTCATGTTGCCCGCCGGCACACTGGTGGCGGCGGCCAAAAAATAGGGCGAGCCGAACAACTGCACTATCGGCGTGTAATCGCGCAGCACATCCAGCGGCCAGGCTTTGCGCAGGTATTGGTTGGTCACGATGCCCGCATTAGCGAACATCAAGGTGTAGCCAGTCGGCGCGGCCTTGGCGGTCGCCACATAGGCCTCCATGCCACCGGCGCCGCGGCGCGCCTCGACCACGATGGGCTGACCGATGGTCTCGGACATGCGCGCGGCGACCACGCGCATAGCGGTGTCGCCGGCACTGCCCACGGAGGCGCCGCTCAACAGATTGATCGGCTTGACCGGGTAGGCCTGCGATAGAGCCGCAAGCGGCATCATTGCCCCCATTAAAACGGCAATGGATGGCAGGCTTAGTATTGGTTTCGGCATATCGATTCTCCTTGGTCTATCTGGGGGCAGGCCGGCAATCTACACTCGTGCCGATCAAATTCCAAGTCGAAGTCGAAGTCGACAGTCGAAGTCGGTGCCAGTCAAAGTCGATGCTCGATATGAAATGCTGATATGTATTGACCTGGGGCGCCGCGGCGCTCTGCTCTGTGATAATTTACAGCATCCCTTCCTCGCGAGGATTGCCATGAACGCACCTGCCGACCCGACCGCCCCCGCCATCGAAATCATCAATGTCCTGGAGATCAAACCAGTGGTTACGGCGCACCGGCAGACCGTGCTTCGCACCGCCGAATTCGAGGACCCGCGCGATGGCCGGCGTTTTCGCTGCGGCTACAGCAGGCGAAAACAGGACAATTACTACTCGCCGCCGCACCGCCACACTTTCGATCAGTTGCGCTTCGTGATCGAAGGCAAGACCAAATACGGCCCGATGCGCCTTGGCAGCGGCGATTTTGCCTATTTTCCCGAAGGCGTGTTCTACGGGCCGACCGAATCGCTCTCCGAGGATCTGGCCAGTTGCACCATCCAGACACAAGGCCCCAGTTGGGGTTGTTTTCCCACCGATGCCGAATGCGCCGTGGCGGGCGAGCAATTAACAGGACGCGGACAAATGGACCGCGCCACCGGGCAATTCATCTGGGCAGATGGGAAAAAGCAGGATAGTTTCGAGGCACTCCTAGAACAGGTGCATGGCGGCCCCGCCCAATATCCGCCGGGGCGCACTCGCGCGCCGATTCAGTTTCATACGGATAGGTTTCCCTGGCTTGAATCGAACCATGGCGTGGGCGTCATGACCAAACCACTGGCGCGGTTCAATGCAGGCGGACCTGATGTTGAAATGATCCGCATCAAAGCAGGCGCCGCGCTCATCGGCGGTCGCGCGCAAGTGCATCGCATGTGGGTGGTGTTTGCAGGCAAAGGTGAGTGCGGCGGGCAGACAATCTACGAGGGCAGTTTTATCTATAGCCCCCCCGGCAGCAACCTACCGGCGATCAGCGCCGTCGACGAGATAGTTATTTATTCCAGCGGCTTCGAGACGCGCTTGACTCACACCTGAACATGGACTAGCAATGAGCGATTTCGCCACCCGAGTTACCCAGCGAATGAATCGTTACGGTCCATTGTGCGCCGGCATCGACCCCGCCGCAGCTACGCTGGCCAAATGCGGCTTGCCCGATTCCGCCGAAGGCGCGCTCGAATTCGGCAAACTTATTATGCGATCTGCGAATTACGAGATCGCAGTGGTCAAACCGCAGTCCGCATTCTTCGAACGATTTGGCAGCGCGGGTGTGAAGGCCATCGAGGAACTCGCGGCGCACGCGCGGGAAAAAGAGCTGCCCTTCTTGCTGGACGTGAAGCGCGGTGATATCGACTCCACCGCCGATGCCTATGCGCATGCCTACTTCGACCCCGCAAGCCCCATCCGAGTCGACGCGATCACGCTTTCGCCGTATCTGGGCGTGGCTGCGCTCAAGTCTTCCTTTGAGCTGGCAGCCAAGCATGGCTGCGCCATTTTCGTGGTGGTGCGCTCCTCCAACCCCGAAGGCGAAGCCTTGCAGAGGGCGCGCATGGCCGATGGCCGCATGGTGTGGGAGTCGATGAGCGCGGAGATCACTGAATTTAATCGCCTGCTATCCACGAGCCCGGTCGGCCCCATAGGCGCGGTCGTCGGCGCAACCTGCACCGATGCCGGCCCCGTGGTCTCCGCATTGCCGCATTCCTTTATTTTGTCGCCTGGCATAGGCGCGCAAGGGGCGAGCATGGAGGATTGCCGCGTTCGGCTCGCTCCGGCGCGCGGCCGTATTCTTCCCAATGTGTCGCGCGAGTTAATCGCGGCTGGCACCAGCGCGGATGCCATCGGCGCCAGCATCCGTCGGCTCAACCAAGAGGCGCGCGCCCTGCTTGCCTGAGGCCGCGCCGGATTCCCCGCGGCATTCCGCGCCTATAGATCCGGGTATCTTTGCCCCCCCGTCGACGGGAGTCAATCAAAAGCGCCCCCATCCCGCCTCAGCGCACGCCAAGAATCCTGCCGATTTCGGCGAGGTAGCTACCCGCCTTGATGCCATCTGCAAGCAACTCGACCGCAGCACGCTCGAAGATGGCCTCCATCGCATGCAAGCGGTCGGTGATCCAGAAATGCTGCGCATTGGGGCCATTGAGGATGTCGCGCAATGAATCGACTTCTTCCCGCAATTCGCGAAATTTCTCGCCATCGCCACCCACTTCGGCAAGTTTTCTGGACAAATCCTCAGCGAGTCGCTTCGCTGCTTCCACATCAATATTTGATTCGCTCATTGTCGCGATCTCCATTTTGCTAAAGACCCAATATTTTCATATGGTACGCCAGCGCAGGCCATGACTTCGCCAAATGCGGCAGAATATCGCCTGTCGATTCCGGGCCCCAGGACCGGGCCCGAATCCCTACACCCATCCGTAACACCGCCCCAAGGAAAACATCATGGAAATTCTCGACGCCGCGTTCAAACCCGAAAATATGACCTCCGTGGTCAAGCCCTATGTGCTTTCGCACGGCACCATGGAGTGCTACGACCTGGGCGAGTCGCGGCGCTTCTACGAGGAGTTTCTCGGCATGCAGTGCGTGCAGCATGCGCGGCGAACCATGGCGGTGCGTTGCGGCATGAAATTCCATATTGTGTGCGTTCAGGTCGGCAAGAGTCTCAAACCCTGTGGCGTCTTCAACCACTGGGGCGTCGATGTGGAGAGTCGCGACGAAGTCGAGCGCGTGCACAAGATGGCGCTCGAATTGAAAGACAAATACAAGATCAGGAATGTGCTCGATGTGGTCGATCAGCACGGCGTGTATTCGTTCTATATCGAGGATCTCGACCACAATTGGTGGGAGGTGCAGCACTTCGAGGGCTTCCAGCACGACGACATGTTTGATTTTGGCGACCGATTCACGCTCGCCGATGCACACGCGGTCACCTCCTAAAATCCAGGAGGCATTGCTGCAGATTCGCCTGGCTTACCAGGCGCCGATCCGCCGAAACCCCGAAGGCGCATGGTGCATGCGCTCGAACCCCTCCGGGGTGATGCGCACCATCTCACCAAATTGAACGCCCGCCTTTTCATCGGTGGTGATCACGTTGGGCTGAACCACCACGGTCATATTCGCCTCCAGCCTCATATCCGGAACCGGGCCAGACGGCCGGCTGTTTGAGCCGAGCACCGGCGCCCAATAGCCTCCGCCAAAGCCGTGCAGGATGTCGTCGTAGGTAGAGAAACCCGCCTTCTCGATAAGCGATGAGGCATCGACGATTTCCTGCGCCGATACGCCTGCGCGCAACACCCCGGTGATCGCCTTGAACGCGGCTTCGGCCGTGGCATACAGATCGCGAAACAGCGGCGTGGGTTCGGCATCCACGGTAAAACTTCGCAGCACCTGTCCCGAGGCATCCCAGAACGCCGCGGTAAATTCAACAAACATCATGTCGCCACGTTTCAGCGTTCTGGTGGAATGATATTGCGGCGGAACGCATTGCGTGGGACTGGCCATGTCGTTGATGCCGATGAAATGAATGGTGGTGGCGCCCCCCAGCGGCTGATAGGCCGCCTCCACCATGGCGCCCAGCTCCCTCTCGCTCATTCCGGGCCGCGCACCATTGGCCAGAGCCTCCATACCCAGATCGGACAACGCGGCGCCGATTCGCATCCATTGGATTTCCTCCTCCGATTTACGCATTCGCAGCCATGCGTAGTCGCCGTTCAGATCCACCAGATCGAAAGCATCGGCCAGGGCGCGCATTTTTGACCAGGAAAGATTGCCGATGAAACCCACGCGCCTTGCGCCGCGTTTCTTCAATTCATCAATGGCGCGTGCCGGGCCCTTGCGCTCGGCCCAACGAACATCGACGCCAATCGCCATGCGGCGCGCGTTAGGCAGGTGGTTGTAGTGCTCGACCCACATGAGATCCTGTTCGCCAGGCATATGCAGAACCATTGCCTCGGTGGTGGTCGCCCATCCGGTGATCCAATGCACGCCGCTGCCGACCCGCTGTTCACCGCATAGAAGTACCGTATCGCAGCCATGCTCGGCAAGGACAAGGCCTAGAGCGAGCTTACGGCGAACAAATTCGGCATCGGACATACGCCCGTACTCCTGGGCCAGAATGGCTTGAATATTCGGGTCATCGAACACCGGATGCAAAGGTAGAGATTGGGACATGTTTTTCCTATTCGGGCCTGATGCCTGCCGCGGCGGCGACGCGGCGGAATTTGCCGATTTCATCTAACTGGAATTTTCGCATAGCCGCCGGTCCGAACAGCATCAGTTCGGAGCCACTTTTCTTCGCGAATTCCTGTGTCGCGCTCAATGCCAGTACCTTTTGCATCGCATCGGCGAGTTTATGCGTGGCCTCCTCGGGCGTCTCGGTGCGAACAAAAAACGACGACCACCCCCAGGCGACAAAATCGGGGTAGCCGCTTTCGCGGAAGGTCGGCACATCGGCAAACGCCGCATCGCGCCGCTCACCCGATGCGGCCAGCAGGCGCAGTTTCGCGGAGCGCAACATGGGGCCAAGCGAAGTCGTGCCATCCATTAATGCGTCGATCTGACTACCCATGACATCGGTATGCGCTTGGCCGGCAGCCTTATAAGGCACGTTGACAAGCTTGATTCCCGCCGCCGCGTTAAACGACTCCAGAACGATGTGAAACCCGGTGGAATAGGTGCCGATGTTGATCGGTTTGCCGGCCTTGGCCATTGACACCAGATCGGCCACAGACTTGATGGCGGAACCACCCGGCACCGCGATGCCGATCATGCTGCGCGTGAGGCCCGATATCGGTTTGAAATCCTGCACCGGGTCGTAGGCAAGGTCTTTGACTGCAATGGGATTAACCGAGATAGTGGTCCAACTCCCAAGCAATAGTGTATAGCCGTCGGCGGGCGCGGTCTTTGCCGCCATCACGCCGATAACGCCATTAGCGCCGGGGCGATTCTCGATGATAAAGGGCGCTCCGATGACGCCTGAGAGCTGATCGCCGAAAAAACGCGCCGCGATATCCGAGCCGCTACCCGATCCAAAGGGGACCATCAAGCGTATGGGTTTGACCGGGTACGACTGGGCCAATGTCGATGACATCGGCGCCGCCAGCCCAATCAATGCGAATATAAGCAAGGAAATAATTTTCATGTTTATCCGAATCCCGTGATTCAGCAATTATTATCACCGAAATGAAATGATGGAAAGTCGGCAAATCTCCATGGGCCAGGCAACGCAGGGCAGCGAATTCTATCTGATGGGCGAGGAAATTAGACCCATTACTACCTCCTCGGATGGGCACGATGCCTTCCACTGGATGGGGGAGATGAACAAGGCTTCGGCGGTGATGCTCGCCGAGCAAGGTGTGATCAGAGCACCACTTGCAAAAATCATCGCCAATGCGGTGACACAGGTCCTTGAGGCGGGCGCCGCGCCTGGCGCCGAGCGTCCCGGCAATTACATGATCATTGAGCGGCTCTTGGTCGAAGCAGGCGGCGCAGAAGTGACACGCGTGCATTCGGGACGTAGCCGCCAGGACATGCTGGCGACTACTCATCGCCTGTTCATTCGCGACCAGTTTCTCGACACCTACGACAGCCTTGCACGGATTCGGGCGGGAATGCTTGCGCTTGCGCAGCGTCATCAAAACGATCTAGTTCCCGCATATACCCACAACGTGCAAGCGCAGCCCACCACCTTCGGCCACTATCTTCTGGCGTTTGCCGCGGCCTTGGAGCGCACCGCGGCACGCATGCGCGAGGCGTGGGCAAGGGTGAATCTTTCGCCATTGGGGGCCGGGGCCCTGGGCACATCAAGCTTCGCCATAGACCGTCCGCGCCTCGCCGAACTGCTGGGTTTCGATGGCGTGGTGGAGAATTCTCTCGATGCAAACCACGTCGCACCCTGCGACATGAGCGTCGAGCTTGCCGGCATCGCCGCATCGGGCGCCCTCACCGGGGATGCGCTCATCAACGACATCCTGGCACAGTATCGGCAGACCTCGCCATGGATCGTCCTGCGGGAAGGTGGGCTCACTGGCCCCAGTACCATCATGCCGCAGAAACGCAATCCGATCGTGCTGGTGGCGGCGCGGCACTTGGCAAGCAAGGTTCTTGGCGAGGCACAGGCGTGTTTATTCGTCGCGCACAACATAGGCTCCGGATTACTCGAACACCGCGGCAATGAAGCCTTGATCGCGCTGCAATCGGTGGCCAAATTTTTCGACATGATCGATGCCGCGGTACGCTCATTGACGCTCAATGTGGAACGCGCGCGTGCCGAAATCGATGCCGATTACTCGACCACCACCGAACTGGCCGACATCCTGCAGCGCGATGCCGGCGTAGCGTTTCGCGCCGGGCACCATTTCGCCTCGGAACTGGTGAACTATGGTCGCGGACACGGCTTGAAGCCTGCGCAAATTCCCTATGCGGAAGCGGTTCGCATTTATTCCGACGTAAATGGCTCGGGGCCCGATGCCGAATCTCGATTGCCCTTGAGCGAAGCTCGATTTCGCGAGGCCTTATCGGCGGATAACATGGTGCGATCGAGTCGAGGCATGGGAGGGCCGCAGCCTGCGGAAGTCAAACGAATGCTGGCCAGGCAACTCGACCAATTGGATAATGATCGCGCATGGCTAGACAATCGGCGCCAGCGCTTGAATGACACAAGGCGCGCGCTTGACGAGGCCTTTGGAAAATTGGCACATGCCTAGGGAATTCAGGAATCTTTGCCGCTTGCCTGTCCTTGGCGATGAGACGACATCGCTGATGTGCGGCAAAATCACCAAGGTGTCGGAGTTGGAGGAAATTATCCGAAGAACATTAGCCGTTGATTGGTATTACGATTCGCGGGAGAATTACCTATGAAAATCCCCGCCAAGCTCTATCCAGACGCTATCGTTCGGCCGCGGCGGCATTTGAATTGAATCACCCAAGAATTCCGCTTCTCGTTCCCGATTTGCCGCGACGCGCCGATTTGGAACCATTCCTAGCTGAGATAGACAACGCGCGCTGGTATACGAATTTCGGCCCTTTAGTACGGCGCTTTGAACACAGTGTGCAATCCCTGTTCCCGGCGCCAGCCCCTTTTCTAAGCACGGTTGCCAACGGCACTATGGCGTTGGAGCTCGCTCTTGCCGCGTTACGACTGCCACCACGCGCCCATGTGCTGATTCCGGCGTTCACCTTTGTCGCGACAGCTGCCGCGGTTCTTCGTGCCGGACTGCGGCCCATCATCGCCGATATTGACGCGCACAGCTGGGTGTTGACACCGGCGATTGCTCGCGCGGCAATGACAACAACAAAAATCGACTGTGTCCTGCCTGTCGCCGCGTTGGGATGTCCTCTGCCCGCCGCCGAGTGGGACGATTTTTCCGAGCGCTCAGGCATTCCGGTTCTAGTGGACGCGGCGGGCGCGTTTGGCAATCAGCAGCCGGGCGAGCGTATTGTGCTTGCATTCAGCATGCACGCGACCAAGGCTCTGGGAATTGGCGAAGGTGGATTGGTGGTGTCGCGCGACGCGGCATTCATCGAGCGGGTGCGGCGACTTTCCAATTTCGGCATAGACCCGTCCAACGGTCACGCGCCGGATGTGGGCGGCAACGCCAAATTGAGTGAATTGCATGCGGCCGTTGGACTCGCCGCGCTGACGCGCTGGCCCGAACGCCGCCGGCTGCGTGAGGCACTGAACCAAGCTTATTGCGACGAACTGTTGCGCAACTCCCCCGAGATCACCCTGCAGGCACGCCCGCTGGATGGCGCCTACACAATTTTTCAGTTGCTGCTGCAGCCCGGGGTCAGTCGCGATGCGCTAGTAAGCGCTCTCACCGCACAAGGTATCGAGACCCGAGCCTGGTATTTGCCTCTGCTGCCTGATCACCCGGCCTATGCCGGGATAGAGGCATTCGATTTGCCGGTGGCTAGATCCCTGGGGCCGCGAATGCTGGGCCTGCCGTTCCACCTTGAGCTCACTCAAGAGAGCATCCGTCGAGTCTGTTCGGCCCTTGCTGAAGCGATTAATTAGACTTTAGTTGGGAGACATTTTCGCCAAACCCCACAGCGAAGGGCAGCGCCTGCTAAGCCAATACTCACCGCGCGTGGCCCTTACCGTATATCACTACGCGCACGACCTGCTCGAAGTGACGAACAACACATCCTGAAGATAAATCCACGCTGCCGGTTCCGCCTGCGCCAGCATTCATGCTGCGACTACGATACCGTGCTCTATGGCGATATCGACTGAATGCTGATCGCGGCACAATGCTGCGGTGATCCAGCGTGCCGCCGAGTCAGTTGAAAATTCGAATCGGCCCCTCGAAGGACGGCTTGCAGAACGTTTTCGCAGGAATGTTTTCACAATACTGCCCTGGATCCTCAATCAGGCACATGCGCCCAACTTGAATGTTATCCGCAACTGACACGCCGAGGCCAAGCGTGGTGTGGGCGCCGATTCGCGCTCGCCTGCCGAGCACGACTGCGGCTTCGATCCAGGCTGAGTGCCCGATCTGCGCGGCGTATCCAACTACGGCGCGAGCACCGAGGTAGATGTTGTACTGGAGGATTGCCGCCGCGCCAATCACCGCGCCTTCCGAAACGAAAGAATTTTCACCAATTTTCACACCGGCGCCGACAATTGCCCCGCCACCTATAAACGCATCCATGCAGAAACCCCTGGATTTTATAGCGCCCATCAATTCAAGCCGCTTGAAGTTTAGAAAGCGATTGTCGAATGCCGCGAACATCGAGGTTTCCTCCGGCAAGTAGCCGTCGAGAAAACCGAGGTCGAAGCTGTGGTTTTCGTCCTGCGTGATTTCCAGTTTTTCAACGGCAATGGCGGGATCTTTTTCCTTCCAGGCATGAAAAGCAATCTCAAGGAAGTCGCCGGCGCCGACTACAAGCTTAGATTTCAAATTGGCCATCCATCAGATCGGCATACCACTTCTCAAGCAACTTGTTGGCATGCTCGTAATCGCCCTGGCGCGGCAGCGGCGCTTCGGCGTGCAAATTCTTTTGGACCATCTCCATGACTTTAATATCCTCCTCCAACACCTGATAGCCGACCTCGATCGACGCAAGCAACACCGCCGGCATGGCGGGATACGGGCGCTTTTTCTTGGCAGTCAACCAATAAACGGTCAATTCGGTTACGCCAGGCGCCACCGGATTGTGCTGCTCCAAGGTAAATGAATACCCTCCAGACCCGGAAGCTATATGCAAATTGGGATAAGCCAGCCAGTTGTAATAGTAGTCGAGGCTGCCGAAGCGCTCGACCGCCCCATGCCATTCGTAGGGCTTGAGCTCCTTTAATGCCGTATCGGGTCCGCCGACGCTGAAACTGCGCAACAAATCCATTTGTTGTGCCCGGTCGCCGGCCATGGAGCCAGCGCAGACCTGCTCGGCCCGGCGATGCTGGGCTTCGTCGACAAAGGCCTGAAAGTTGACATCCTTGGCGAGCGTCTGCGCATGCACATGGCGCGGGTGGTTGCCGTCGCGCAGATTTTCATACGCCAGTTTCCAGTTGAAGCGGGTTTTGAGCTTTGCGATCAACACCTCGCCATCGTAAGCGTTGGAACTGTCGCGGAGAGACTCGATGAACTCGCCGGTAAATTGTTCTGTCAGCGGCAAGGGATCAGGCGATAGATTGACAAAGACCAGATTGCCGATAACCTCAAGAGAAAATCGCCGCAAGCGCAGGCCTGCGCGCTCCTCTTCAGCATAGCGGTAGATTTCGTCATGCGCCGGAATATTGCGCGCCCATCCATCCGCGTCATAACCCCAGCCGTGATAGCGGCAGACCAAGGGTCTTTTCCCAGATTCTTCCCACTGAAGTGCGTTCTGTCTATGGACACAAATATTTTCGAATGCCCTCAGTTCACCGTCGAAGTTCTGCACCACAACCGGAATGCCGCCGATGTTTCGGGCAATAAACGCATTGTGTTCGGCCAGCATCGTCTTCAAGCCATAGAAGATCCACAAGCGCTTGAACAGGCTTTCCTGCTCCCGGCGAAATATTTCATCCGACAGGTAAAACTCCGGCTTCATTCGAGAAAGCATATCGAAGGGCCGCTACCGGGCGCGGTTCTGGCGCAGGAAATGTTCAAGCATAGATTCTCACTGGCTGATCGAACATTTCGTGATGGAAGGTCTTATCCGGGACATCTACAGAGTAGTTCCTGGCAATCTGCAAATTGCAGAATTTCCCGACCTTCACGCCCGCCGCGATCATCACACCGACGTCGATGACGCAATGCGAACCGACACTTGAAGCGGCGCCGAGAAAGCAATTGGCCCCGATCCAGGCAGATGACCCGACCTTGGCGCCGTATGCGATGACGCTGCGCGCCCCGATGACGGCGTTAAAGTCGATCCGTGCGGCGGCTTCAATCACGACGTTTTCGCCGACATAGCAATTTTGCCCGACCGTCGCATTGGGATCGACCACCGCGCTTGGGTGAATGAATGTTTCACACTTGAACCCTCGCTGCTTTGCCTGCGAGAAAAGGCCGAGACGGACGAAATTCATGCCGCCCATTCCAGTCGCCGCAAACAGATCCCAATCAGCGGGGGGATAAAGATCCAGCAATCCGCTTTGAAGCTCCTCTGCTTCGTCCCATTTCAATTCCAGTATTTCTATTTTACGATTCGGTTGCTGCCGCACAAACTGCAAAGCAACACCCCGGAACAGGTCGCCTGCGCCAATAATCAGCAGCCCTTTACTCACGGCGCGGCCAGCAGTTTGCGATAAATAACGTGGTTCATCATCAGCTGTTTCTCATAATCGCCATGGCGCGCCGGGCGACCGTCGCCATGCAGGCCTGCCTGGAGTTTTTCCAGCGCGCGTATGTCCTCGTCGAGAACCGCTTTCTCACCGCGCATGGTGCCCCACAATATTGCCGCTGAGGCGGGGATACGGCGAAGTTTCCTGGCCGTCATCAGCGATAAGCTGACTTCGGTTTTCCCCGGCGCCACCGGATTGAATTGTTGAATAAGAAAATAGTAGCCGCCGACGGAAATGAAATTTACATTGGGATAAATGGAGAAGGTGTAAAAAACACCGTCGCCACCAAAGCGGGCCACGTCGCGATGCCAGAAGCGCTTCACCACCTTGAAGCCGGACTTCGATTCATAGCTCAAGTCCTGCAGGCGGCAGTTATCAATATCCGGCGCCATTGCCGCCGGCGTCTCGGCCCAATTGCCCTGGCGCGCCTCTGACGCGGCCTGCAGATAGGGCGTGAAGGTGGCCGGATGCAAGTAACGGACATGGTTGCCGTCCAACACGTTCTCGAAATTAAGCTTCCAGTTGTAATTCGCGGCAATGCGGGTATGCATGACCTCGTCGTCGAAAGCTGCGGATGCCGCGGCAAGCCTGTCAATAAGGGTCTCGCTGAATTGCTCGGCGATGGGTGGCGGATTTTTACCGAGGTTGACAAATACCAGCTCGCCCACAGATTCGACTGCGAATTGGCGAAGACGCAAGCCCGCTGTCTCCTGTTCGGGATAGCGGTAGAGCTGTTCCCGATCGGGAATATGTTTCGGCGCGCCATCTCCGTCGTAGCTCCAGCCGTGGTAACGGCACACCAGTGGCCGCTTGCCGTAGTCCTCCCATTGCAACGGCATTTGCCGGTGCAAACATTGATTCTCGAAGGCCTTGATAACGCCACCGCAATTCTGCAGCACCAGCGGCACACCGCCTATGGTGCGGGTTGCGAATGAGTTGGGTTGCACCAGCAGTTGTCTGAGGGCCGCGAATATCCACAGGCGCCCGAACAAGCGCTCGTTCTCTAGGGCGAGAACCTCTTCCGAGAAATAGTCACGCTGGGTCAAGGGGGATAACATGCGAACGATGAGGCGCTTGCCTGCCTTACTTGAACTCGAAAATTTTCGCGGGATTGCCAAGCACCGTAACCCCGGGTGGCACGTCGCGCATCACCACGCTTCCCGCGCCCACCGTGGCGCCCGCGCCGATTTTTACTTTCGGCAGGACGGTGGAATGCGGATGGATGGTCACGCCAGGGCCGATATCGACCCATCCGCCTATCATCACGAAACTGCCAATATGGGCGTAAGACCCAATATGCACATCATGCCCGACAATCGTGAGAGCGCAGATGATGACGAAGTCATCGATACGAATATCCGATGACAAATAGACCTTGCGCTCGAATATATTGCCTTTGCCCAGCACCACATTGTCGCCGCGCGTGTATTCCGTAAGCAGATTGATGCAGTTGGCGTTCTTCTCCAATAAAGGCGCCGCGTAGCGTTCTCTTTCCTTGGGATCTCCCAGCGCGACGACAAATCTGTCATCTGACAGGGGCACATAAGTCTGCGGGTCGCCGATAATTCCCACGTGGGTTCCATAACCGGCGAGAATTTTTGATCGATCATCCAGAAAACCCTTGACCAGCCACTCCCGTCCTATGGCGTCATCGCTTTTACATTGCGCATAAATGGTCCGTCCCATACCGCCTGCGCCGACAATGATCAGATTTTCCATTTGCTGCTCCGTTAAAAAGTGACCCCGCCATCCATGATGAGAGTTGTCCCGGTAACCCAGCGGCTCGCGTCTGACAACAGATAAATGGCGGCATTGGCAACATCTTCGGGCGCGCCCAGGCCCAAGGGGTGGCGATTACGCTGCATTTCAATCCATTCCTTGGTATCCACAGTGTCGATGGTGACAACCATGGGCGTCTCAACCAGATCGGGGGAAAGGCAGTTCGCACGTATATTATTTCTACCTTGTTCATTCGCCAGGCAGCGCATGCTGGCCAGCAGCGCAGCTTTGGTGCCCGAATACACGCCGACGCCGTGTACGCCGAGGTGCGCTGCGGTGGACGACATGAATACGATGGACCCGCCTTGCTGAATGGATCTCTTGGAAAGCAATCGCTGTGTGAGCAGCATCGGCGCGAAGTAATTGCTGGCGAAAACGTGTTGTACGAACTTTTCGGAGATCTGTTTTATCGGCGCAAGGCCCCTCACCCCGGCGCCGTGAAATACGCCGTCTATCTTGCCGCACTCATCGACCAGGCGGTTGATATCGTCTGCCAAGGTCAGATCGGCGACTGCCACGCGGTGCCCATCCCCGCTCAACTCGGCTAGGGTCACCGCGAGGCGTTCGCTGTCCCGCCCGGTGATAAAAAGTTTGGCGCCCATGTGCGAGCAACTGATCGCGGTTTGGCGACCGAGTCCCGACGAAGCGCCGCTGACGAGAATGGTTTTGCCGTCCAGCCTAAAAGGGTGCTTGCTATTCATGCTCCCCTCAACAGCTGACTCGGGAAGTCAGGCCGCCGTCAACCGCGAAGGTGGCCCGGGTAATCCAGCGGCTCGCGTCCGACAGAAAAAAAACAACTGCGTTGGCGACATCGGCAGGCTCCCCAAGTCCCAGCGGCGCAAGCGCATAGTTGGCCTGCATAGACGTCCCCTGGCTGTCAAAGCCTTCCAGCATCGGGGTACGCGTATAGCCGGGTGCGACGCAATTCACCCTGATTTTCTGCTTCGCGCCCAATTCGAGCGCAAGCACGCGGGCGGCGGAGATCAGCGCCGCCTTGCTCGCGGCATACATGCCGGTCGCGGTCGGCCCTATCAGCGCGGCGGTCGCTGCGATGAATACGATGGAACCGCCGGGTAACACTTGCTTTTTTGCCACCAGACGCTGCGTCAGCAGAATCGGCGCGCGAAAATTGGTGTCGAACATTTCATTCATGTGCTTCTCGGCAATCATCCTGAAAGGAACGATCGCGGTGATGCCGGCGCAATGCGCGACGCCATTGATGGCGAGCGCGGCGTCGGCTAGGCGGGCGCGCTCTTCAGCCGCGCATAAATCGGCCGTTACGGTCGTATGCCCGGCGCCTTCCAGTTGCAGAAAAGTCTCTTGAAGGCGTGCTTCATTTCGCCCCGTAATGACCAGCGTCGCTCCCATCGCCGCGCATGAGACCGCCACCTGCCTTCCAATCCCCGATGAGGCGCCGGTTACCAAAATGCGCTTGCCTTCGAGGCTGAATGGATCCGTGTTCATATTTCCAGTAATTCGGGTATGCAGATGCGGTCGGTCTCCAGGATGCAGGTGGCCCATGAGAGCCCAATGCCGAAGCCGCACAGCAGCAGGCGCTTGCGCTCGGCGCCAAGTTGCTCGCGGAGGCGCGTGGTCATGGTCAGCGGAATTGATGCCGAACTGGTGTTGCCGAAGTCCGCCAGAGTGGAGGGCACCTTGTCCGGGGTCAAGCCCAGCTTCTTGCGGATGGTCTCGTTGATCATGCGATTGGCCTGGTGGAACACCAGAAAGTCGATATCGGCGAGCGACGTGCCAGTAGCCTCGCACACCTCTCTTACCGCGGGCGGCACCCGCGATATCGAGAAATTCAACACCGCTGCTCCATCCAGGACCAGGTCTGCGGCACGACGCCGCTCGCCGCTCTCGTCCAAAAGCGGGATCAGGTGATGGATTTCGGTTGGCGCGCGATGCCCGCCGATCGGAAGAATGATGGCGCGGTAGCCGCTGCCGTCGCTGTTGAGGTCGAAGTGCATCGGTGGCGCAGTCGGGTCGTATTCGAGCGCCGTCGCCGTACCGCAGTCGGAAAACAGCGGCTCGGTCAGCACCGCGCATTTATCGCCGATCAGCACCAGGCCTTTTTTAATTGCGCCGGAGGACATCATGGACCCAAGCACATACAAGCCATACGGATACCCGGAGCAGCCCAGGTTGATATCGAAGGCCGGAATCGAGGTTTTTAACTTGAGACGGTCCTGAATAATGATCGCGGTGGCAGGGATGAGGTAATCGGGGGACTGGGTTACGACGATAAGCGCATCGACCTCCTCGCGCGCCCACTTGAGCTCGCCGAGGAGCTTTTCCGCAGCGGCCACCGCCAGATCGGAGAAATATTGCCATGGGTAGCAGATACGGCGCTGCTCGATGCCTATATTGCGAACCAGGCGCTCGCGCTCCGATCTTTTCTCGGGCGGGCAGTCAAGATTTGAAATGATGGATTTTGGCACGCACGAAACCACGCCGCGGTACCGGACGTTTTGTATGCTCGATAACGCCATAGCAGCCTACTTCGCCTTGGTTTGAATCAAAACGAACAGGTCATGGACCGTCGCACAGTTTCTCAAGTCATTACCGGTTATGGTCAAGCCGTAGTCGGTATCGAACATGATGATCGCCCCGAGCGCGGCGAGCGAATCCCATTCGGGCAGTTCGGCAAGAACGGTGTCGCCGCGCATTTCAACCTGCTCTTGAAAATCCACCGCATTGGTGAAATTGACGATAAAGCTTTCGAGATCAGCCATTCTTTTTAATTCTCCCTGATACGCGCGTAAGCAACCTAAATCACGAGCATTCTAGCCTGCGCCATTTGCGCCCGCAGGGCTTTAAGCCAAACATTTTCTACGCACGACTCAGCCATCTCGTTTTACCTGCCGGTCACCCAGCACTGCGCACAAAATCTGCCCACATCATGCGATACGCGTCTTCAAGCTCGCGCGTTACCAGCGCTCCATTACCGAGCGCAGTCTGCGCGAGACGCTGCCTGATCGTTGCGCGAAGCTCGGCAAGCCGGCCAAGATCGGCGGCCAACGCGATCGAGATGCTCAAGTACTCCTCCTCGCCATAAGCGACTAAATCGTGAAGCCCACACCCCTTGAGCATGCCGCTGGTGCTTCGGGACAATTCCGTACTTCCCTCGATAGCAACAATCGGCACCCCCATCCATAGTGTATGCAGGCTGGTGGTCCCTCCGCTATAGGGGAATGGATCCAAGGCGATGTCCACCTGGTGAAACATGCGCAGAAAATCCTCAGGTGAGCGACGCCCAATGACCTCGACTCTGTTTGATACGCCTGGCGTCGAAGTCAGGCGTTCGAAACGCGCAGCGATCGCCGCCTTGATCTGCGGATCATCGCCGCCAAGGGATACCAGCATCAATCTGGATTGCGGCAGCGCGGCGAGCACGCGACTCCACAGACTTATCACCTGGTCACCAATCTTGGTGTAGTTATTGAATGACCCAAACCTCACGAATCCTTTTTGGAGCGCAGGCAACTCATTGACCGCCGGGCTGTGGGGATGGGGCTCGAACGCAACCGCGCAGCCGATGCGCATCAGGCGCTCGGCGTACCAGCTATCGCTTGCATCTGGTGGATCGAGATTCGCGTCGGTAATGCGCCAATCCATGGCCAGCATGCCGGTAGTGCACATGTAACCCATCCAGCTCGCCTGTACCGGAGCCGGTTTGCGAGCGAACATCAACAGGCGATTGCCGGTGGTGTGGCCGGAAAGATCCACAAGAATATCGACGCCATCGTCACGCACCAGTTGGGCGGCATTCTCGTCATCGAGAGCATCGATCTTTCTCCAGGTATCCGCGTAGCCGCGCAGGCGTTCGGTAGTCGCATCGCCATCAGCCCAGTTGTCATAACAGATCACGCGGAACCGGGCACGGTCATGATTGGCGAGAATCGGACTGATAAAACGCGCCACTGAATGTTCCTTGAAGTCCGCCGATACATATCCCACGGTGAGCCGTCGATCGATCGATCGGTCATTGGCATGCGCGGGCGCCATCGACGTCAGCGGATCGGCGAATTTCTCGGCCCAACGACGGTGTTGCGCCAGAACGCGTTCGGGATTTTCACTTCGGGTGAGGCCATACAGGCAAAGCAGTGTGCTGTGGGCCGCCTGAAAATCCGGCGCGATTTCGATGGCGGCATTCAACTCGACCTCAGCTTCACTGGACTCGCCCATCTCGTACAAAATCAGACCAAGGTTGTAATGTGCGATGGCCACTCGCGGACAAATGACTATGGCTTCGCGCAGACAAGCGATAGCCTGCGGCAATCGAACCTGCTCGCGCAGGATGACCCCCATGTTCACCACCACGGCCGAGCGAGCTTGCGTCTGCGCGGGTGATATGAGTTTTAAGGCGCATTCATAGGCGCGCAAGGCCTCATCCAAGTTGCCGTTACGGTGGGCAAAGCGCGCCTGATCGAGGAGGCCTGGCAGCTCTGCGGTCAAAATCTCCGCTGGCACGGCCGGAGCGCTGCGTGGTTTGCCGCGTTCGATCAGCGAGCGAAGCACGCGCTTGAGTACATTGATCAGCATTATTTTGGGCCAGCAAAGGCAATACCGGGCTCAAATTGTAGTATGGCCGGCGCGCTGAAACACCACCCCGAGGTATTGATGGGGCAAAACGTCGCTTTGGGGTAAAAAGCCTCTTATCCGCATCATGCCGCACTTGTGTTGGTTGAGGCCCCCGGTTTGGTTTACAGTTTCTGCAGCACTTTATTCTTTCTTGCGTCTACACTGGATTACTGGATTAACAGACCGACGAATTCACCCGGGGTAAGCCCCGCAACAAACACACCAAGCTATTTTTTAACGGGCAGCCATAAAATTTACCTGCCGCCAGGATCTGAGGGATTTTGAGATGAAAAGATTGTCGTTCGTGTCGCTGTGCCTGCTTTTCGGTAATGCAGTGGCTGGACCGTATGAAGATGGGTTGGCTGCTGCTATCTCGAAGGATTACGCCAGCGCATATAGGCTGTGGCTGCCTTTGGCGCAGATGGGTGCAAAACAAAATCCCACTAAGGAAAATAATTATCAAAAAGCCACCGAAGCAGCCAGCAAGCAAGACTATTTGGCAGCATTGTTTTTACTGCAAAGCCTGGCTGAAAAAGGCTCGATAGCCAGCGATCCAACTAACAACCAAGGATTACCTCCCCAGCAAGACGATCCTAAAACTGCCAAGGCTTATCAAGATGGCATGGCAGCGGCACTCAAAAAAGACTACACGAGTGCAATAAAACTTTGGGCGCCACTCGCGCAGGCGGGTCACGCACTTTCGCAGTATGCCCTTGGGGTAATGTACCGGGATGGCTACGGCGTCCTTAAAGACGATATCCGAGCGCTTATGTGGTTCAGCGTTAGTGTTGCTCAACTGAATGCCAGTGCCAATGAGATCAATACTCTTTCTAAACGCCTATCCCCACAACAAATCGGAGAAGCCAAAAAACTCGCGACGGATTGTCAGGCGAGAAAATTCAACGCTTGCGAATAAAAATAGCGAGTAAATCATGCGTCGTAAAAAATGAAAGCGCGCGCAGCGAGGGCACCGCTGCCCGGGGCGGTGGCGTCGGCTGGAACCCGTTTCCAGACAACAGCCGAGCCTCTTGAGGCAATTAAAACCGGAGCCTAACGCGCAGCGTTCTTAAAAGGCAATCCGCTTCCTGAGTGCGGCTTTGTGCCAAGCCAAATGCCAAGAGTAGTGAAGATCGACATAAAAACGGCAAGCAAGATGCAATCTTTGCAGCATGCGAAACCCCGCTTCCTTAATGTACAACTGCCACGATATTCCTATAAATTATCTGCGCTTCATCACTATGGGCAAGACAACCCTCAAACAACGGGTTCAGTGTGCTGTATCCCGTCTGCATCAGGCACACCCGACGAGGGGCACGCACAACAGCAGATATTTCGGTCAACAGTTCGATCAGATTCTTTATGCTGAAAGTTGCCTTGGCCATAAAAATGGAGTTGTTAAGTGTTTATCGACATCCTTCGATGAAAGTTGATACCTCATTTATCCCATACTTTGCCATTCGGCTAAGCATGGAGTAGAGGGCAATTACCCCTCCATTTCAGTGAAATCCTCCTGTTTGGCTTGACGCAAGGGGACTGAGGATTGAGCTCGCATGAACCGATGGCCTGGAACAGACGGTCAAGGATCGATAATTAAGTACTGACGGCCAGGAACCGATGGTCAGGAACGATGCACCTGAACGGATCCCACCCGGTCAGGCCAGATTCAGCGGCACGTCCCGCAGAAACACCGTCAGATCGGTGGTCGGTGCCTTCACCGGGACCTCCAGGAACATCTGGGCGACGAAGCCGCGGTGATAGCAGGTGTGGGTCACCAGATGCTGGAGGATCTCGCCGCGCGTCATGACACCGTTGCCGCCGCCCACGAAGGAGAAGCTGACTTTCTCCTCCAGCGCGGACAGTGTAATTCCGTCGCTCCAGGCCACGTACCAGTCGTTGAGTTTCTGCTGCGCCAGCCGCAGCTCGTCCAGCGGCGGGGCTTCCGGGGTGTTGCGCGCCGTGAAACCGTGGTCGCGGCCTTCCAGGTGGGCCTGGAAAATCAGATCGATGACGTAATTGTGATTGAGCGTATGGACGATGTTCTTGAACACGCTCTTCCTGGGCTTGCAAGCCTCGCCTTCGGGCAGCTTTGCCGCGGCGTCAAGGATCAGCTTGTCGGCCCAGGCGTTGTAGCGGGTAAGCATTCTGGCATTGCGGGGGGTGGTCATAATGGTTGACTTTCATTAATCGTTATCCAGCAGGTACATACGTTTCCATATGCTTCAGGATCAAATTTGGCAACCATGACAGAAAAAAACCGGGCTTTCAACAGTCAACCAAGACCCCGCCATGTTGGATCATTGCGAAGCGCGGGAGTCAATCCTACGCCAGCCCCGCTCCAATGTGGCGAGCACCCTTCCTTCCCGTCGCGCCCCTACGGCAAACAGCCACGCATCCACGCATCCATTGGCAGACCTTACAAGCTTGTGCGATCATGTTTCATTGAGTTCCCGGGCCAGGCGGCCCATCTACGGCAGGAGGACAACCATGAATGCACGTGATCAGGATCAACCCGTAATAGAACGCGATACCGTGCGCGGGTCGCAATTGTTTCCAATCCATATGGCAGTTGCCGATTACGACCGCACCCGGCCGATTCTGGACGGGCGCGTCAAGCCCGAGGGTGTCGACCTCACCATCAGCACTTCGGGGATAAGCGATTTCTGCGTCCAGCCGATCTATGAAACCTACGACGTGGCCGAGTTTTCGCTTTCCTGGTACGTCGCGGCGCGCATGCGCGGCGAGCCTGTCATCGCGCTGCCGCTGTTCCCCCTGCGCATGCCGGTGCTGGCCTACCTTTATGTGCGCGACGATTCGGACATCACCTGCCCGCGCGATCTGATTGGCAAGCGCATCGCCGCGACCGCCTACCGCCTTACCGTCAACCTGTGGACGCGCGGCCTGATGAACGACCACTACGGCCTGTCGCCGGAACAGGTGACCTGGGTCATGGGTGCCCCGGAAGGCGCGGACTACGTGATCCCGCAGGGCATCAAGGCCGAGATTATTCCCGGGTCGAATCCCGAGCAATTGCTGCGGCAGGGAAAGGTCGACGCCATTCTCGTGCCCACCACGCCGGCCTCCTGGCTGCGCCGCGAACCCGGCATGCGCCGCCTGTTCCGCGACGCGCGCGCCGAGATGCGCAGCCTGGTGGCGCGCACCGGCATCCTGCCGATTACCCACACGGTGGTGATGAAGCAGGAGTTGTACGAACGCGAGCCCTGGCTGGCGAAGTCCTTTTACGACGCGTTCTGCGAAGCGCAGCGCATCAACGACGCGTTCTACGACGACGATTCCAAGCGATTGGGGCTGTCCGAAGCGGTGTTTCTGCTCGAAGAAGAGCGTGCCATCTACGGCGAGAATGCCTGGTCCCAGGGGCTGGATGCGAAGAACCGTAAGGTGATAGAAACCTTCGTGCGCTATGCACATGAGCAGGGGTATGTGGATCGTTTGCCGATGCTCGAAGAGTTGTTTGCGACTGTCTAAAACACCCTTCAATCGAATTACAGCCCGGGGCGAGAGGGGTCACGGGGAGAGAGGGGACTCCCTCTCTCCCTGTCCCTACTTTCAGGCGAGCTTTATTGCGCCTTGATGCCGCTGGCTTTGATCAGGACGCTGATGCGCGCCACATCGGAGCGGATGAAGGCGTCGAACTCCTGCAATGCCATCTTGCGTGGAATGATCCCCTGGATCTGGAGTTTTTCGCGGACTTCCGCGTCATCGGAAATCTGCTGCATCTCGCTTCCCAGCCTCGCCAGCACCGGCGGCGGCGTCTTGGCGGACGCCAGCATGCCGTACCAGGCCGAATAGGCGTAGCCGGGCAGGCCAGCCTCATGGGCCGAGGGCACACCTATTGGATTTCGCAGCGGCTCGGGGCTGGATATGGCCAGGGCAATCAGTTTGCCCTCCTTGACCTGCGACAGAAGGAACGCCACCGGGACGAACATGGCCTGAATGCGGTTGCTGAGCAGGTCCGGAATGATATTGCCGCCCCCATAGGGCACATGCGTGAGCTGGATACCCGCAAAGTGGGCGAAATCGGCGCCGGCCAGATGCGTGGAGGTCCCGGCTGCACCCGCGCCGTAGTTTATCGATCCAGGCTGCTTTTTGGCGAGCGCAATGAAATCTCTCAGCGTGCGCACGCCGAGGTCAGGATTCACCACCACCAGGCTGGGCGCTTCGGCCACCATGGCGACGCCGACGAAGTCCCGCATCGGGTCATACGGCATTTTCGGGAGCAGCGCGGCGTTGATGGAGTGCTGTGAATTGCCGAACAACAGCGCGTAACCGTCCGGGCTTGCCTTGACAACGAAATCAGAGGCGATAACCCCGCCGGCGCCGGTTCGGTTGGAAACGGTCACGGGTTGTCCAACGCGCTGCGAGAGTTTGTCGCCATACAGGCGCGCAATGATGTCCACCGTCGCCCCCGGGGGCAAAGGCACGGAAAAATTGATCGGCTTGACCGGATATTTTTCCTGGGCGCCGGCCCAGGGAGCCAGAAAATTTACCAACAGCAGCCCCAGCAGCAGGCGTGATTTCAGGCGCATGGCATTACTCCTTGTTGAGCGGGCTCAGGATCATGCCCGCCTTTGCGCCCGCAGGATAGTTGATCGGCGGATTTCCGGCAGGCGCCGCTGTGCAATCGATGCACGTATTGTAGAGTACGCATTCACGCCGTATTCACGTGCCGACTTCCAATCACCAGCAAGCTGCGAGCCTATGACAAGCAAACCGCGAAAGCCGAAAAAAAAGACTGCAGGAAAAAATACCGCGGGGAAAAATAGCGGCCACAGACGCGCCTCCGGGGCTGCCAGCCGCGCCCGCAGGTCGCGCGTCGACCCGGTGCTCACCGAAATCATCCGAAACGGCGTGATGGCGGTCACCGAGGAGATGAAGAGCAACCTCACGCGCACCGCCTACAACCCCATCATCTATGAAGCGCTCGATTTCACCGTGGGCATCTTCACGCCCGACGGACGCACGGTGTCGATCGGCCTTGGCCTGCCGATGTTCATCCGCGGCATGGCGCAGACGGTGCAGGCGAAGCTCGCGCATTTCGGCGCCGCTTCGCTGCGGCCGGGCGACGTGCTCATCACCAACGACTCCTACACCACCGGCTCGCACCTCAACCACATCACGCTGACCCAGCCGATATTCGAGGGAAGGACAATGGTCGCGCTCGCCTGCTGCATGGCGCACTGGACCGATGTGGGCGGGACGCTGGGCGGGATGACCACCGATATCTATTCCGAGGGGCTGCAGATTCCGTTCCTCAAGCTGTACCGGGAAGGTGTCGCCAATGAAGACCTCATGGACATCATCCGGATGAACGTTCGTTTGCCCGCGCGCGCCATGGGCGACCTGCGCGCGCAACTCACCGCGGTGCGCACCGGCGAGAAGCGCTTTCTCGAACTCGTCGGTCGCTACGGGCGCGAGAACGTGCGCCTGGCAATCGAAGACATCATGGATTACTCGGAGCTGGCGGCGCGCGCCCGCGCCCGCACCATTCCCGACGGGGTCTACGAAGCCGAGTCGTACATGGACGACGACGGCATCGACATCGGCAAGCGCATTCCCATCCGCGTCAAGGTGATTGTCGAGGGCGACAGCGTCACCATCGACCTCTCCGGGGTGTCGCAGCAGGTGCGCGGCTTCTACAACTCGGGACTGACCACAGGCCTCGCCTGCTGCCAGGTGGCCTACAAATGCCTGACCTCGCCGACCGATTACCCCATCAACGACGGCAGTTTCCGCGCGCTGCGCACCATCCTGCCGCCGGGCCGCGTGGTGAGCGCGGTGCGGCCCGCGCCGATGCGCTGGTGGATGACCTTTCCGATGACCATTGTCGACACGGTGTTCAAGGCGCTCGCGCCCGCAATTCCGGGGCGCGTGATTGCGGGTCACCATGCGGACCTTTTGATGTGCGTGATGAACGGCATCCATCCTCGCGATGGCAAGCTTTTCATCGGTGCGCTGGGCCCCTGCGGCGGTGGCTGGGGTGCCAAGCGCGGTGAAGACGGCATGTCGGCCACCATCTGCATGAACGACGGCGACACGCACAACACGCCGGTCGAGATGATGGAGGTCAAGTATCCGTTCCTGATCGAGCGGCATGCGCTGGTGCCGGATTCCGGCGGGCCGGGCAGGCACCGCGGCGGCCTCGGCCTCGAATACGCGGTGCGCGCGCGCTCAGGCATTAATCTGAGCATGCAGATCGAGCGTGTGCACTGCCGGCCCTGGGGGCTGGAGGGTGGATTGCCGGGCACCGGCAACAACGTCGAGCTGGTGCGCGATGGCAAGCCCGTCCGTGATCTACCCAACGCCAAGGTGCTTGCGGTTCATCTGAAGGCGGGTGACCTCTACGTGGTGCGTTCAGG